>DDES01000012.1:2045-14774 GCA_002336765.1 Novosphingobium sp. UBA1948
CCGCTGCCCCTGCGGCCGGTGCGCAGGCCGGTGTGAACGGCATTGGCATCGCCAATCTCGACGCCGTGCTCTACAATTCGGTGGCCTTCAAGAAGGCGCAGGTTGATCGCGAAACGACTTACAAGGCCCAGTTTGACGCCGCCAAGGCCCGCGAAGCGGAAATCGGCGCGCAGATTCAGGCGATTGTCGACTAGTTCCAGAAGGACAAGGCCGCTCCGGGCGCCAATGTCGCCGCTCTTCAGCAGACCGCTCAAACGCAGGTGAACAAGCTGCAAGAAGATGCCAAGGCCCAGATCGGCAAGATCATCGAGCCGGTGCGCCTGTCAGACGCCTATGTCGCCGAGCAGATCACCGACAAGCGTGCGCAAGCCGTGGTTGCCGCTATGCAGAAGAATAATGTCGGCCTGCTGCTCAGCCCCGAAGCGGTCATCAACGTCACCAATCAGGCCTATAACCTGAGCCCCGCCATTCTGGCCGAACTGAACGCCGCGCTGCCTTCGGTGCAGATCGTGCCGCCCGCTGGCTGGCTGCCGCGCGAAGTGCGCGAACAGCAGGCCCAGCAGCAGGCCGCGCAGGGCGGTGCCCAGCAGCCTGCCACGGCCGAGAGCCGCTAAGGCGTAGGGACGGGGGCTAGACTGATGAGCGAGGAAACCACCGCAGCCGCGGCGCCGCTGGACTATGACATCCGCAAGATTCTGGCGGCCTTGCCCCATCGCTACCCCATGTTGCTGGTGGATCGCGTCATCAGCCTCGATGTGGAGCAGGAAATCCATGCGGTGAAGGCTGTGTCCTTCAACGAGGGGTTCTTTCAGGGGCATTTCCCGGGCCGTCCGATCATGCCGGGCGTGTTGCAGATCGAGGCGCTGGCGCAGGCGGCAGGCATTCTGGCCATCGAGGCGCTGGGCCTCGCGGGCAGCGGGAAGCTGGTCTATTTCATGGGGATCGAGGAAGCCAAGTTCCGCAATCCCGTGGAACCGGGTGTGCTGCTCGATCTGCGTGCGGGTTTTATTCAAAAGCGTTCGCGCGTGTGCAAGTTCTGGGGCAAGGCCTCGATCGGCGATAAGGTGACCTGCGATGTCAACTTTACCGCCATGATCGCGGATCAGCCTGCGTAAAACGCTGGACAAAGGGCGCGTGCGTGGTTATGCGCGCGCCTTCCAGTTTCAGGGCCGGTCGGAACCGGTCCGTTCCAAACGAAAGTGATTGTCATGGCCAAGGCCGGTATCCACCCCGATTACCACTTCATCACCGTCCAGATGACCGACGGCACCACCTTCCAGACCCGTTCGACCTGGGGCAAGGAAGGCGACACGCTGGCGCTCGACATCGATCCGACCTCGCATCCGGCCTGGACCGGCCAGACCGGTCGTCTGCTGGATCAGGGTGGCCGTGTTGCCCAGTTCAACAAGCGCTTTGGCGGTCTCTCGCTCAAGAAGAACTGAGCGTGAAATCAGGGGTGGGGGCGGCGCACCGGTCGCCCCTGTCCTGCCTGTCAGGCAAGGGTGGGCGAAAACGCGGGTGAAAATCAGGCTGGGGCGAAAATATCGCTTTTCAACTTGTCCCGCTTGGTGCAAAGGGCCGCTCCCGTCAGGGCGATGGCTCTGGCGAGAAGCCTGAAATATGGCGACTGTAGCTCAGTTGGTTAGAGCGCCGGTTTGTGGTACCGGAGGTCGAGGGTTCGAACCCCTTCAGTCGCCCCATTTCCTGAATGGCCAGATTTCCGAACGTAGGCAGCGGTCCCTCAGGGGGCCGTTTTTCGTATCTAGCCCCTTTGCAGCGCGTGCGAATCGGGAAAAACACGGGATCACCCCAAAGCCCCCCTTGCGGCCCCCCAGCGAGGGTGCCAAAGCAGCGCGGCCCGTCGATCCCCGACGCTGGCCCCATCAGCCGGTTTCGCCTGTATGCATCGCTTTGCCAATCCCGCCCGCTTCCTGACGATCGCCCGCTGGGCCACGCCGCTCTGCCTGTTGGCGGGGCTGGTGATTGCCACGGCGGCGCTGGTATGGGGCGTGGTGTTCGGGCCCGCCGACGCTTTGCAGGGCGACACGGTGCGCATCGTCTATCTGCATGTGCCGACGGCATGGCTGGGCATGGCGGGCTGGTCCTCGATTGCCGTGGCGAGCTTTACCGAGATCGTCTGGCGTCATCCACTGGCGGGCATCGCCGCGCGGGCTGTGGCTCTGCCCGGCGCGCTGTTTACCGCCATCTGCCTGCTCACCGGCTCAATCTGGGGTCGTCCGGCCTGGGGCACATGGTGGGTGTGGGATGGGCGGCTGACCTCGATGCTGGTGTTGCTGTTCCTCTACATGGGCTATATGGCGCTGGAATCGGCGGCGCGCGGTGCGCAGGGCGCGGGGCAAGGCCAAGGGCGCATGGCGGCTATTTTCGGGCTTGTCGGCGCGGTGAATATCCCCGTGATCCATTATTCGGTGACATGGTGGAACAGTCTGCACCAGCCGCCCAGCATCACGATGGGTAAATCCGCGATGGCAGGCGTGTTCCTGTGGCCTCTGCTGGCGGCCACCCTTGGTTTCTCGCTGATTTTTGCGGGTGTGGTTTTCGCGCGGATGCGCACTATTCTGGCCAATGAACAGGCCGAGGCGCGGCTGCGGCGCAAGGCGCTGATGGCAGCAGAGCCCGCAGGCGAGGATTGGTAAGATGACCGAAGCGTTTGACCAATGGCAATTCGTGGTGGCCGCCTATGCGATAGGGGGCGCCGCGACTCTCGCGCTGGTGGCGTGGAGCTGGCTGGCGATGAAGGCGGCCGAGAAACGCAGGGATAGGGCGCGCGAGGAATGAGTGTGGCAACGGGTTTGAAAGCCAAACATCAACGGCTGGTGCTGATCGGGGTGGCGCTGGTGGCGCTGATCGGTGCGGCTTTGCTGGCCACATGGGCCTTGCGCAATCAGGCCAGCTATTTTTACGTTCCAGCCGATATGGCCGCCAGCCCGCCGGAGGCTGACCGCGCCGTGCGCCTCGGCGGTATGGTCGAGCGTGGCAGCATGAAGACCGCTGCCGACGGCGTGACCGTGGAATTCGTGGTGAGCGATGGCAAGGCCCGCATTCCGGTGCGCTTTGCCGGCATCCGCCCCGCGCTGTTCGTCGAGGGCAGCGGTGTCGTGGCCGAGGGCAAGCTGGGCAAGGATGGCACTTTTGTGGCCGACAACCTGTTGGCCAAGCATGACGAGAAATATGTGCCGCGCGAAATGGGCAAGATGACCGCCGATGAAGCGCGCAAGACGATTGCCGACACCCAATGAGCCGTCAACATCACATGAGGAACCGCTGTGCTGCCTGAAATCGGCCTTGGAATGCTGTGGCTGGCCGCCGCGCTGGCGGGGCTGCAATTGCTGGCAGGCAGCCTTGCGCTGACCGATCAGGGCAAGGGCATGGCGGGGATTGTGCGCCCCGTCGCCGTGGTGCAGGGGCTGCTGGCCGCCGCCGCGCTGGGGGCACTCATCTGGTGCTTTATCGAGACGGACCTGTCGGTCAAGCTGGTGGCGGAAAACAGCCATTCGGCCAAGCCTTTGATCTACAAGATCGCGGGCACATGGGGCAACCATGAAGGCTCGATGCTGCTGTGGGTGACGGTAATGGGGCTGGGCGGCGGTTTTGTGGCGCTGGTCGAGCGGCGACTGCCCGAGCCGACCATGCTGGCGACGCTGGCCGGTCAGGCCTTTGTCAGCCTCGGTTTTTATGTGTTCCTGCTATTTGCCTCCAACCCGTTTGCGCGGCTCTATCCCGCGCCCGAGGATGGCAATGGTCTCAATCCGCTGTTGCAGGATCCGGGTTTGGCGTTCCATCCGCCCACGCTCTATGTCGGCTATGTCGGGCTTTCGATCGCTTTCTCCTTTGCCATTGGCGCTTTGGTGACGCGGCAGGTTGGCTCCGATTTTGCCCGCGCGATGCGCCCTTGGGTGCTGGGCGCGTGGATTTTCCTCACCGTGGGCATCGTGGCAGGGTCGTATTGGGCCTATTACGTGCTGGGCTGGGGCGGCTGGTGGTTCTGGGANNTGGGATCCGGTTGAAAACGCTTCGCTGATGCCGTGGCTGGCGGCGACGGCCTTGCTGCATTCGTGCAGCGTGCTGGCGGCGCGCAACGCGCTGCGGGCATGGACGGTGATGCTGGGCGTGGTGGCCTTCAGCATGTCGATGATCGGCACTTTTCTGGTGCGCTCGGGCATTCTCACCTCGGTCCATGCCTTTGCGGTCGATCCACGGCGGGGCAGCTTTATCCTCGTACTGCTGGCGATCTATATCGGCGGGGCTTTGCTGCTGTTCGGCCTGCGGGCATCGACGGTGACCGAGGGTGAGCGCTTTGCCGTCACCAGCCGAGAGGGCGCGCTGGTGTTCAACAATGTCATGCTGTCCTCGATCCTCGCCATCACCTTGCTGGGCACGCTCTATCCGCTGGTGACCGAGGCGATGGGGGTGAAGGTCTCGGTGGGACCGCCCTATTTCACGCCGGTTTCGGCAATGTTCGCGCTGCCTATGCTGCTGGTGCTGTTCGTCGGGCCGTTATTGCGTTGGCGGCGGGACAAGCTGGGGCGGGCGAGCGGGGTGCTGGCGCTGCCGCTGTTGGTGACGCTGGGCTTCGGCATCTGGGCCTTTTCGCAAGGCGTGACCCATCTTCTGCCGCTGCTCGGTCTGGCCATCGGGCCGGGCGTGGTGGTGGCCAGTGTGTTGCCGCTGCGGGGCCGCAACCTGCGCCGTGCGCCGCTCAGCCTGTGGGGCATGGTGGTGGCGCATGTCGGTCTGGGCATTTGCCTGTTCGGCATGGCCAGCGATAGCGCCTTTTCGGTCGAGCGTCTGGTCGCCGCCCGTGTGGGCGAGCCGGTCGAGGTTGGCCCGTGGCAGATCCGGCTCGACAGCGTGGCGCCGATTGCCGGGCCGAACTGGACCGCGATGGAAGGCGTGCTCAAGGCCAGCTACAAGGGTGGCAAGATGGTGAGCCTGACGCCGCAATCGCGCACCTTCTGGGCGCCGCTGCAGACCAATGCCGTTTCCGCGCTCTACACCCGCTGGAATGGCCAGCTCTACACCGTGCTGGGCGAGCAGACGACGGGCGAGAACGGGCAGGATCGCTGGCAATTGCGCCTGTGGTGGAAGCCCTTTGTTCCGCTGATCTGGATCGGCGGCCTGCTGGTGGCGCTGGGGGGTGCTTTGGCGCTGCTGAGCCGCGTGGCGCAGGATGTGAAGCGGCGGCACGCCCGTGTGAAGGGCGATTTCCGGCGTGATGAAGTGGCCAAGCTGGAGGTGCAATCGTGAGCGCGACAGACGGGAACGAAAAGCCCAAAGCCCCGCGCTGGACCTTGTGGCTGCCGCTGGCGGTGTTCGTGGGTTTTGTGGTGCTGGTGGCTGGTGGCCTGCTGCGCCCGAAGTCGAACGAGATTGTCAGCCATATGGTGGGCAAGCCCTTGCCCGTGTTCAACCTGCGCGCGGGGGCCGATGGCACGCCCGCACTGGCCAGTGCGGATTTTCAGGGCGGCAAACCGCGCCTGCTCAACATCTTTGCCAGTTGGTGCATTCCTTGCCGCGCCGAGGCGCCGGTTCTGGCCGAACTCAAGCGGCAGGGTGTGGAGATCGACGGCATTGCCATCCGCGATCACAAGGATGATCTGGCGGCTTTCCTCGGCCAATATGGCAATCCCTTCACACGTCTCGGCGCCGATGATGTCAGCCAGGTGCAGCTCGCCATTGGTTCGAGCGGCGTGCCTGAAACCTTCGTGATCGATGGCAAAGGCGTGATCCGGTATCAGCATATCGGCGATATCCGCCCCGAACAGGTGCCGATGATTCTTGCCAAGCTAAAGGAGGCGGAACAGTGAAGCGCTGGCTGATCTTGATGGCGCTTGCTGTGTCGGCCCCTGTGCTGGCCGATGATACCATGCCGCCGGCCCCCTATGCCTATCGCCAGTTGCCCGATGCGAAGCAGGAGGCCAAGGCCAAGGCTTTGATGGAAACTCTGCGCTGTCTGGTGTGCCAGAGCCAGTCGATCGCCGATTCGGACGCCTCGATTGCGGGTGACATGCGATCGCAGGTGCGCGAGCGGATCGCCGCGGGCGAGGATCCCGAGGCAATCCGCGCATGGCTGATCCAGCGCTATGGCGACTATGTCAGCTATGAGCCGCGGGTGAGCGCGGTGACATGGCCTCTGTTCGCCGCGCCGGTGATCCTGCTGCTGGTGGCCTTTATCCTGCTGCGCAAGCGTTTTTCGGGAGCCAAGGCATGACCTGGGTGGCGCTGATCGCGATTGCTCTGGCCGCTTTGGTGGGGCTGCGCATGTTGATGGGCAAGAACCGCGAGGGCTGGGAGGCTTTGGCCGCCGCCTTGATGGTGGGATTGGCGGGCTATGCGTTGCAGGGTGCGGCCAATGTGCCTTCGGCTATGAAGCCGGCGCAAGCCAAGACCAGCGAGAACGCGCTGGAAATGGTGGGCGACCGTCACAAGTTTTCGGGCGGCGATCCCACGCGCAACAAGTGGATCGTGATTGCCGACGCACTGGCGAGCCGTGGTGATTATGCCAATGCCGCCACCATCCTGCGCGGCGCGGTGGAGGCTGATCCGAAGAATATGGACGCTTGGGTGGCGCTGGGCAATGCGCTGGTGGGGCATGCCGAGGGGCATCTCTCGCCTTCCGCGCTCTATGCCTTCCGCCGCGCGGCCGAGGCCGATCCGGCTAGCCCGTCGCCGCCGATGTTCCTCGGGCTGGCGATGGCGCGCGAGGGGCGTTTCGAGGAAACCCGCGCCCTGTGGCAGGGGGCTTTGGGCAAGGCGCCCGCCGATGCGCCGTGGCGCGGCGATATGGCCGAATGCATTTCTCGCCTCGACAAGCTGATGCAGATGATTCGCGCGCGGCAAGAGGCCCAGGATAATCCCACGCCCCGCACGCCGCCTGCCGGTTTTGCGCCGCCTGTGGCCCCCGCGCCATAATGGCGGAAAAGCCGCGCAGACCTTTGCACGGCTTGTGTTGCGGTGGCGAAATACCGCTGCTAAGCGGCGGAACTTGCCGCACACGCGGCGACTCAGGGGCATCGGTCGCATGAGTGAGAATATGAGGTCGGGGGACCCCGTTGCTGTCGGTACCGAAGCAGGTGCGGCTCATTCCGAAATTCAGGCCTATGATCACGGTCACGCGCATGGCGGGCTGGTAAAGCTGGCTGTCGGCGCGATTGGCGTGGTGTTCGGCGATATCGGCACCAGCCCGCTGTATGCGATGCGCGACACGTTTGACGGGCATCACAAGCTGCCGCTCGACGCGCTGCATATCTATGGCATCGTCAGCCTGATGTTCTGGTCGATGATGGTGATCGTGACGCTCAAATATGTCACCGTCATCATGCGGGCCGACAACAAGGGCGAGGGCGGTAGCCTTGCTTTGCTGGCGCTGGTGAACCAGCATATTTCGGGCAAGCGCTGGTCTTCAGGGATCGTGCTGCTGGGCGTGTTCGCCACATCGCTGTTCTATGGCGATTCGATGATTACGCCTGCCGTGTCGGTGATGGGCGCGATTGAAGGTCTGGCGGTGTATGAACCGGCGATGGAACGCGCCGTGGTGCCGCTGGTGGTGGTGGTACTGATCGGGCTGTTTTTCATCCAGAGCCGCGGCACGGCCAAGGTGGCCTCGTTCTTCGGTCCGATCATGATGCTCTATTTCGCGGTGATCGCGGTGCTCGGCGTGATGAGCGTGATCGAGTTTCCCTCGGTGATCATGGCCCTCAGCCCGCATCATGCGGCCGCGATGTTTGTTGCCGATCCGATGCGCGGTTTTCTGGCGATGGGTTCGGCTGTTCTGGCGGTGACGGGTGCAGAGGCGCTCTATGCCGACATGGGCCATTTCGGTCGCTCGCCGATCCGCATTTCGTGGCTGGCGATCGTGCTGCCCGCGCTGGTGTGCAACTATCTGGGGCAGGCCTCGCTGTTGATGCGGTTGGGGCAGCCAGCGCTGGCCAGCCCGTTCTATTTTCTTGCGCCTGAATGGTTCCAGTGGCCGTTGCTGGGCCTTGCCTGCCTTGCCGCGATCATTGCCTCGCAGGCCGTGATCACCGGCGCCTTCTCGGTGACGCAGCAGGCCATCCAGCTCGGCTTTATTCCGCGCATGTCGATCAAATACACCAGCGTGAACGCGGGACAGATCTACATCCCCGTTATCAACTGGGGCCTGATGATCGCGGTGATCGTGCTGGTTTTCGTGTTCCAGCGCTCGTCCAACCTGACCGCGGCCTATGGTATCGCGGTGACAGGTGCGATGCTGATCGACAATTTCCTGCTGGCGGTGATGCTGTTTGTGGTGTGGAAGTGGAAGCCGTGGGCTTCGGTGCCGTTGCTGGCGCTCTTCTTCGCGCTCGACTTTGGCTATCTGGCGGCGAATATGACCAAGATCCCCGATGGTGGCTGGGTGCCGCTGGTGATGGGTCTGGCCATTTTCACGCTGCTTACCACATGGTCGAAGGGCCGTGCGCTGATGCGGGCCAGCATGGCCGAAGGCTCGCTGCCGTTTGAACTCTTCGCCAAGAGCGCGCATTCCAGCGCCGCCCGTGTGCCGGGCACGGCGATCTTCATGTCCTCCACGCGTGGCGGGGTGCCTTCGGCGCTGCTGCACAACATCAAGCATAACAAGGTGCTGCACGAGCGGGTGGTGGTGATGACCATCGCCATTCAGGATGTGCCGGTGGTGGATGATGCCGAGCGCATCGAGATCAAGGATTTCGGGCAGGGCTTCTTCAAGCTGCTGCTGAAATTCGGCTTCCTTGAGGAAACCGATGTGCCCGCCGCGCTCAAGGGCGTGACGCTGGATGGCGAGGGCATCGACATGATGAAGACCAGCTTCTTCCTCTCGCGCCAGACCCTGATCGCGGGCGCCAAGCCGGGTATGGCGATCTGGCGCGAAAAGCTCTTCGCGTGGATGATGCGCAACGCGGCCAGCGCGATGGAATTCTTCCGCCTGCCCGCCAACCGTGTGGTGGAACTGGGCAGTCAGGTCGAGATTTAGGGCGAGATCCAGGTCTAGGGAAAATCTGCGGCTTACGGGCAAGCAGATTTTCTAGCGCGCAAGTCTGGCGGATTGCGGGTTGAATGCCCATATAGCATGCAACCCGCGCAGACGGATTCGCTTAAAATCCCAAGGAGAAAGTCATGGCCTTCACGCTTCCCGAACTGCCCTATGCCAAGGATGCCTTTGGCACGGTGCTCACCGCCGAAACCTTCGATTACCACCACGGCAAGCATCACAATGCCTACGTGACCCAGGCCAATGACCAGATCAAGGGCACCGATCTGGAAGGCAAGAGCCTGCTCGAGGTGATTGCGGCGGCCAAGGCTGCGGGCAACAAGAAGCTGTTCAACGCTTCGGCCCAGATCTGGAACCACACGTTCTACTGGCTGGGCCTGAGCCCTGAAAAGACCGCTCCCTCGGGCGCGCTGCTCGACAAGATCAACGAGGATCTGGGCGGTGTGGACGCGTTCAAGGCCGCCATCAAGGCCGAGAGCGCTGGCCACTTTGCCAGCGGCTGGGGCTGGCTGGTGCTGGAGAATGGCAAGCTCAAGGTGACGAGCTATCACGACGCCGATACGCCGGTGGCCTATGAGGGCGTTGCCCCGCTCTTCACGCTCGACGTCTGGGAACACGCCTATTACGTCGACTATCGCAACCTGCGTCCCAACTATCTCGACGCGTTGCTCGACCATGTGAACTGGGATTTCGTGGCCGCCAATCTGGACGGCGCCGGTGCCTCGCGCGCCGATCAGCAGGGCTGATAAATCCGGGACGGAGGGGGTTTTCGCGCCCCCTCCGGCTCACTCTTCCCGGCTCACTCTTCGCTTTGCTCGTCCGCGCCCAGCCCGTGCTTCATCAGCATCGGCATATGGGCAAAGGTGAAGAGAAACGACAGCGGCATGAACAGCCACAGCTTCATCGCCAGCCACGTATCGAAATTGCCATTCCCCTGATTGTAGAAATGGCGCAAAGCCTCGTTCAGCACGGCTAGGAACAGGAAAAACCAACCCCAGTTGCGCGACAACAGGCGCCAGCCTTCGTCCGACAGGCCGTGAAACGCATCCTCCAGCAGGATTTTCAGCAGCGCCTTGCCCCGCCACAAGCCGATCAGCAGCGCCGACCCACTGGCGACATAGATCGCGGTCGGCTTGATCTGCACCCATGTGGCGTCGTGCAGCAACACGGTGAGGCCACCGAAAAACACCACCAGCCCGCTTGACAGCCACAGCATCGGCGCGATCCGCCCCAGCCGCCATTTCGACACGACGAGCGCGATCAGCGTGGCCACAATGAACACCACCGTGCTCTTGGTGATGGCCACCACGTCGCCCATCCCGTTGCCGCCAGCAGGGCGCCACAGGCGATAGGCGAGGAAAAAGGCCAGCATCGGGCCATAGTCAATCAGCAGGTTGAGCGCGCCGGACTTCTTCTTCGGCTTGACCGGATCGGGGGTGCTCATGCCGCCACGCCCGCGATCACCCGCGCCACCAGATCGGGATCGAAGGGACGCAGATCATCGATCGTCTCGCCAACGCCGATGGCGTGGATCGGCAGGCCATAGCGCTCGGCCGCCGCCACCAGCACACCGCCGCGCGCCGTACCATCGAGCTTGGTCATCACCAGACCGGTCACACCCGCCACTTCCTTGAAAATCTCGATCTGCGACAGGGCGTTTTGCCCGTTGGTGGCGTCGAGCACCAGTACCACGTCATGCGGCGCCTCGGGGTTCAAACGGCCCAGCACGCGACGGATCTTGGCCAGTTCGTCCATCAGCTCGCGCTTGTTCTGCAAGCGTCCCGCCGTGTCCACGATCAGCGCGTCGATGCCCTTGTCGGTGGCGGCCTTCACCGCGTCAAACACGACCGAGGCGGGATCGCCGCCCTCTGGCCCCTTGATGATAGGCACACCCAACCGGTCGGCCCATACGCCCAATTGCCCGATGGCCGCGGCGCGGAATGTGTCGCCCGCCGCCAGCATCACCGCATAGTCCTCTTCCTGAAACAGGTGGGCCAGCTTGGCGATGGTGGTGGTTTTGCCGCTGCCGTTGACGCCGATCACCAGCACCACATGCGGGCGGGGAAAGGCGGTGACTTCGAGCGGCTTGGCCACGGGGCGCAGAATGGCGGCGATCTCGTCGGCCACCGCCTGCCGGATGGCGGCTTCATCGGCGCCGCTTTCGAAACGGGTGTCGGCAAGCCGCGCGCGGATGCGGGCCGCCGCCTGCGGGCCAAGATCGGACAGGATCAGCGCGTCTTCCAGATCATCAAGCTGATCTTCCGACAGGCGCCCGCTACCCAGCAGGCCGGTGATATTGCCGCTCAGCTTGTCGGTGGTCTTGGCAAAGCCGCCGATCAGACGATGGCCCCAGCTATCGGCACTCATGCCAGCATTCCTTCGATAATCTTGGTGGGTGTGATGGTGATGATCTGCCCGCGCGGCGTGCCTTCGGGGCAGGCGAGGCGGGCAAAATTGGGCGCATGGCCGGTGCCGTCGCGCTCGGCGAGAACTTGCTGCGGCGTGCCGATCAGGCTGGCCAGCCATGCCGCGCGGGTGGCTGCCACGGCGGCGCGCAATTCGGCGGCGCGGGCGCTGATGGTGGCGCTGGCCACTTGCGGCATGCGCGCGGCAGGCGTGTTGGCACGCGCGGAATAGGGGAAAATATGGCCGTGGACGATGCCCAGCGCGGCAATCACCGAGAGATTGGCGGCATGGGCGGCCTCGTCCTCGGTGGGGAAACCGGCGATAATGTCGGCGCCGATGGCGATATCGCGGCGGGCCTTCAGGCTGTCCACCAGACGCAGCGCGTCGGCGCGGCTGTGGCGACGCTTCATCCGCTTCAGGATCAGATCATGCCCATGTTGCAGCGAAAGATGCAGATGCGGCATCACCCGCGCCTCGCTGGCCAGCAGTTCGAACAGTTCCGCGTCGATCTCCACCCCGTCCACCGAGGAGAGGCGCAGGCGGGGCAGAGCCGTGTCGCGCAGGATCGCTGTTACCAGCGCGCCCAGCCGCAGGCCGAAATCCTGCCCCCAAGAGGTGAGGTCAACGCCGGTCAGCACCACCTCACCTACGCCTGCCGCGACATGGGCGGCCACTTCCGCCACCACATCGGCAATCGGGCGCGAACGCGAAGGGCCGCGCCCCAGCGGAATGACGCAGAAGGTGCAGGCATGGTCGCAACCATTCTGCACCGCGACAAAGGCGCGCGTATGGCCCGCCGAGCGGGCGGCAAGGGCAGGGCGGGCGGGAACATTCCACACCCGCGCGTCCAGCTTGGCATCATTGGCGATCAGCCCGTCCACCTCCGGCATGGCGGCGATGGCGGCACGCTCGATCTCGGCGGCGCATCCCGTCACCAGCAGGCGCGCCGAGGGGCGCTGGCGCCGCGCGCGGCGGATCGCCTGCCGTGTCTGGCGCAAGGCTTCCGCAGTCACGGCGCAGGAGTTAATGACGACCAGATCCTTCTCGCCCGCCAGCATGGCCTCGATCTGCTCGCTCTCGGCAAGATTCATGCGACAGCCCAGCGAGACGATCTCGACACTCATGCGCGGAAGGCGGAGAGCTCGAAGGTTCCACGGAAGCTTTCGGTGGCGGGGCCGGTCATGGTGATGCGGCCACCCTGTTCCCACGCGATCACCAGCCTGCCGCCGGGCAAAGTGACGGTCACGCGCCGGTCTACCAGCCCCCGCCGCATCGCGCCCACCGCCGTCGCGCAGGCGCCGGTGCCGCAGGCC
>DDES01000137.1 GCA_002336765.1 Novosphingobium sp. UBA1948
CCGGAGGTGAGGTAGCGGGCGTTGGTGAGGTTGGTGCCGCCCAGCGTGATCGTGTATTTCTCGCCCGGCGCGGCATAGATGATGCTTGCGTTCACCACCGAGGTTGCCCCGCGGTTGAGCACGGTGGTGCCCTCCACATTGTTGCGCATCGCCGAGGTGTAGGTGTAGTCACCCAAGAGCGAGATCTTGCCCGAACCCAGCGGCAGATCGATGCGCGGCCCGATGTTGATCTTCCATTCCGGCGTCTTGGGCAGCACACCGCCCACCGTCGCGCCCGACTGGAAGGAATTGGGCGCGCTGGTCGCCTGCACCGCGGCATCCAGATAGGTGTATTTCGAGCTGGTGTAGCCCAGCGCAGCATTCACCGTCAGGAAACGGGCAGGCCGCGCCAGAACCTCGATTTCCACGCCGCGGATGCGGGCATTGCCCACGTTGGCGATGGTGGGCGAGGTGCCGACCTGATAGTTGAGCTGGATGCCCTTGTATTCGGTGTTGAACAAAGAGGCGTTGATCTGCAGCTTGCGGCCCAGCAGTGTCGATTTCACGCCCAGTTCATAGGTATCGGCCTTTTCGGGGTTGAAGCCGAACACCTGCGTCTGGGGCGTGGTGTAGCGCGTGGTCCAGCCGCCGGTCTTGTAGCCCGCCGAGAACGAGCCATAGATCATCACATCGGCCGAAGGATGCAATTGCACGCCGATCTTGGGCGAGAAATTGTCGAACTTCTTGTTGTTGATGCCGGTGGGATAGATGCGCAGCGGATTGGTGTTGCCCGCCGTGGGGAAACCGATCGCCTGCTGGCAGGTCAGCCCGCCGATCAGGATCGCGTTGGGATAGATATTGCCGCTGGTGTCGGCGCAGACATTGGACAGCGCCGTGTTGCCCAGCGGCGTGCCCGCAAAGGCCACCGAGCCGACCAGCTTGTAGAACAGCCCGTTGACTTCCTGCTGCCCGCCCTCGAACTTCTTGTTCTCATGCGTGAAGCGGCCGCCCAGCGTCAGGCTGATCAGGTCGTTCACCTTGAAGTCGAGCTGGGTGAAGCCGGCAAAATTGGTGGTCTGCAGCCAGTTGGGACCATCGATCTGGTCCATGCCGCCGGCAAAGGACACCAGATCGAGCAGATAGCCCTTCTCGGTGAAGAAATAGAGGCCCGCCACATAGTTCAGCCGCTTGTCGAGCGCGTTGCCGACAAATTGCAGCTCCTGGCTGAACTGGCCCTGGCGCTGGTCAAAGCTGGTCTGCAGGATGTCGAGCGGCGAACCGTCGGCGTCCAGACCGCTCTTCCAATGCGTCTGGCGATAGCCGGTGATCGACTTGACCATCAGGTTGGGCGTCAGATCCAGTTCGGCGTTGAGCGTCAGGCCCCAGTTCTGCAGCCGCGAGAAATTGTTGCCATTGGCATAGGTCGTGTCGGGATTGCCGGTGATGAACTGGTTGGTGTAGAGCAGCTGGTACTTGCTGGGATCGGACCCCGTGTTGGCGCCCGGATTGTTCACCACGATGTTGATCTTCGACACCTGGTCGCGGCGCACCGAATTGTACTGCGTGCCAAAGGTGCTGCACAGGTTCATCAGCCCCAGCGACTGGAGCACACCCACCGGCGCGCCGATGCAGGTGTTGTAGAGAAAGGCGAAGTTCGGGCTGCCGGTGGCTGCCGGATCGTTGAGCACCTGCAACAGCGAATAGGCCGAGGTGCCGGTGTTGTACTGGTAATCGCCCGAAAGCGTGGCGCGGAAATTGCCGCCGTCATACTTGAGCTTGCCGCGCACGGCATTGTTGGTCGAGCCGCCTTCCATCGCGGGCGATTCATACCCCACCTGCGGATAGGCCATGAACGAGGGCGAATTGTTGACCAGCGCGCTGGGGAACGGGATGCGCTTGGCATAGCCCTGGCTGGTCTTCACATCGAAGGTCACCAGCGAGCTCAGGCGGTCGGTGATCGGAATATCGACCGAGCCGCGCGCCTCGGTCATCTCGAAGCGGCCCTTGGTGATGTCGCCCTGAACGCGGAATTCCTTGGCCGGATCGCGCGTCACGATCGAGACCGCGCCGCCGATCGTGTTGCGGCCAAACAGCGTGCCCTGCGGACCTTTAAGCACCTCGATACGCCCCGTATCGAGCAGATCCTGGTTCGCGCCCACCGAGCGCGCCAGATAGATGCCATCGACATAGACACCCACGCCCGGATCGATGTTGAAGGCAAAATCGCTCGACCCGATGCCACGGATCGAGGCCGCCAGCACCGCCGTCGAACCGGTAAACGCCACGCCATTGTCAAAGTTCACATTGGGCGCCACCGCCGTCAGCTGGCTCACATTGCCAACCGCCCGCTCCGTCAACGCCTTGCCCGAAAACACCGAGATCGCAATCGGAACACTCTGCGCGCTCTCCACACGCTTCTGCGCCGTCACCACAATATCCTGTATCGTAACCTCAGACTGGCCAGAGCCACTCTGCCCGCCGCTCTGGGCCAGCGCAGGACTGGCCGTCAGCAGCGCGACAAGCGCGCAAGACGAGGCCAGCACCGAAGTGCTTGATGTACGCATAATCCTCTCCCTGTTTTAAACTTCCAACTGTATCAAAGGTTTAATTGTGTCCTGACCTTGATTCCGTTGGGGCTATCGCCTGCCTTGGCTGCCGGTTAACCCCCCTCTGCCTCGCGGCGGCGCTTGGCCGCCACGCTCTCGCCCGCGATCCCGAAATGGGCGACGGGCATTTCCGTGATGATGATACGGATGCTGTCGCGCGGCGCGCCGAGCGATTCCACCGCCGCATCGGTCACCGCGGCGATGAACTTCTCCTTGGTGGCCTCGTCTCGGCCCTCGATCAGCCACGCCTGAATAATCGGCATGACGCGCTCCTCAGCCGAAGGTTACCGACAGACTGCCCATGCCCTGAATGGCAAGGTCCACCTTGTCGCCCGACTGCACAGCCACCGCAGCGGACGCGCCGCCGGTCAGGATCAGCGCACCGGCAGGGATCTCGCGGCCTTGCTGGCTCAGCAGATTGGATAGCATCGCCACCGGCAGCGCGGGATGGCCCAGCACCGCCGAGCCCGCCACGGTCGAGACGATGGCATCGTTTTTCTTCATCACGATACCGCAATGGGCCAGATCCATGCCCGGCTTGTAGGGCACCGGATCGCCCAGCACCCAGCCCGCCGCCGAAGTGTTGTCGGCGATCACGCTCTTGAGATCGAAGTTGAAGTTTTCGTAGCGGCTGTCGATGATCTCGAGTGCGACCATCACCTCGCCGATGGCGGCCAGCACATCGCCGACATGGCAACCGGGGCCCTTCAGCGGGCGCTTCAGGCGCACCGCAATCTCGGCCTCCACGCGCGGGTGGATATAGGTATGGGTGGGCGCGATGCCACCGTTGGCCACCTGCCCGTCGGGCTGAAGGAAGCCGAAGCAGGGCTCGCTGACCCCCATCTGCACCATCTTGGCACGCGAGGTCAGGCCGGCCTTGAACAGCATCGAGCAATCCTGCCCGCGCGCCTCGATCCGTGCCTTCAGCGCATCCTGAATAGCATAGGCGTCCTGCCAGTCCATCTGGGGAAATTCGTTGGTGATTTTGGCGATTTCCTGACGGTTGAGCGCGGCATTGTCCACGCGCTCGGCCAGCAGGGCGATTTCGCTGGGTGACAGGTTCATGCGCGTTCTCCCGAGCAGACAAGGTTGACCGAGCCGATGCCGCCGATGGTCATCGACAGCACATCGCCCTTGGCCAGCGACACCAAACCCGACAGCGCACCCGAGAGGATGATTTCACCCGCCTTGAGCGGAATGCCCAGCGCCCCCATCGTGTTGGCCAGCCAAGCCACCGCATTGGCCGGATGGCCCAGCGCCGCAGCGCCCGCGCCCGTCCCCACGATCTCGCCGTTTTTCACCAGCGTCATGCCGACAAGGCCCAGATCCAGCTCGCGCGGGTCGGCAATCGCCGCGCCCACCACCAGCATCCCGCACGAGGCATTGTCCGCCACCGTGTCCTGGATCTTGATCTTCCAGTCCTTGATGCGCGAATCCACGATCTCGAAACAGGGCAACACATATTCGGTGGCCGCGATCACCTGTTCGGCGGTCACCCCCGGCCCTTGCAGGTCGGTTTTCAGGATGAAGGCGATCTCGCCCTCGGCACGCGGCGAAATGAGATCGTCCATCGGCAGAGGCTCGCCCTCGGGCAGGTTCATCGAAGCCAGCAGATGGCCGAAATCGGGCTGGCGGACATCGAGCATGTCCATCACCGCCTGAGAGGTGACGCCGATCTTCTTGCCGATCACGCGCTCACCAGCCTTGGCCAGACGGCGCTCGATCATGCGCATCTGGATACCATAGGCGTCCTCGATGGCCATGTCGGGATGGGTGTCGGTGAGCGGGGCAATGGGCTGGCGCGCCTCGAGCGCGTCGAACAGCGCATCGCCCAGCGCGGTGATGGTTTCAGGAGAAAGCTTGGTCATGACGTTAGATCTTCACACAGACGTTGCGCAGTTCGGTGTAGAATTCGAGGCTATGCACCCCGCCTTCGCGACCGATGCCGGATTGCTTGGNNGCAGGAACCAGCTGTTGACCCAGCAAATGCCCACTTCCAGCGCAGCACCCATGCGGTGGGCAGTGCCCAGATCGCCGGTCCACACCGAAGCGGCGAGGCCATATTTGGTCTTGTTGGCGCGCGCGATCACCTCTTCCTCGGTATCGAAGGGTGCGATGTGGCAGCACGGGCCAAAGATTTCCTCGTTCACGACCCGCGCCTCGTCGCCAAGGCCGGTCCAGATGGTCGGCTCGATCCACCAGCCACCCGCCAGATGCTCGGGCATGGCGGGCACGCCACCGCCGGTCACCACAGTTGCACCCTCTTGCGCCGCCAGTTGGTAATAGGACAGCACCTTGTCCTGATGCGTGCGCGAGTTGAGCGGACCGAAATCGGCGCCATCCTCGCCCGGACGGCCGGGCTTGAGCGCCTTGGCCACCGCCGTCAGCCGCTTCACCACCTCGTCAAACACGGGGCGCTGCACAAAGACCTTCTCGGTGCCGAGGCAGACCTGACCCGTGTTCTGGAACACCGAGCGGGCCAGACCCGCCACCGCCTCGTCCAGATTGGCATCGGCGAACACCACGGCGCTGTTCTTGCCACCCATCTCGAAGGACACGGGGCGCACGCCCTTGGCCGCGGCGCGCATGATGGCCTCGCCGGTGCTGGTCTCGCCGGTGAAGGTGATGCCATCCACCTCGGGATGCTCGGTCAGCCACTGGCCCGGCGCATCGGCGCCGTAGCCGTGAATCACGTTGAACACGCCTTCGGGCAGGCCGACCTCGGCCATCACCTCGGCCAGCAGATTGGCGCTTGAAGGCGTCTCCTCCGACGGCTTGAGCACCACCGTATTGCCACAGGCCAGCGCCGGCCCGAGCTTCCATGTGGTGAGCAGCAGCGGCAGGTTCCACGGGCTGATCACCGCGATCACGCCGCGCGGCACGCGCAGGCCATAGTTGAGCGCCTTGCCGCCATCATGCGTATCCATGGGAAACGCCTCGGTGGGCACGTTGGAAAACAGATCGGCGAAAATCTTGAAATTGGCGGCGCCGCGCGGAACATTGACATGTTCGGCGAAATGGATCGGCATGCCGGTATCGCGTGTTTCCGCCGCGACGAAATCGTCAAACCGCGCGGTGATGCGATCGGCAATGGCGTGCAGCATCTTGACGCGCTCCGCGCTGCTCATCTTGCCCCACGGGCCAGAGAGCGCCTTGCGCGCCGCCATCACCGCCGCATCGACATCCGCACGCGAAGCCTCGCACACGCTGCCGATCACCGCGCCGGTGGTGGGATCGATGTTGTCAAACCGCTTGTCGGTGGTGATCCACTGGCCAGCCACATAATTCGGCAAGAGACTTGCCGCGCGAACTTCGTCCAGCTTCGCAACCTGACCCATGTCACGGATTCCTTCGTAGAAATTTGGCCACCCCTGCATGGCCGACTCGACCTCTTGCGGGCAGCCCTGCGCGGTTCAAGATTCTTGTTTATCGGATTAAATCTCGAGTGCAATATCAAATCTCGAGATTTTATGGTTTTTGTGCATTTATCATTGACGCCCCCCGCCCTCGCGGCGCAAGGAGACAGCATGGCGAGTTCCCTAGACCGGCGTCTTGATGCCGCCCGATCCTCCGAAACTACCCCGCGCACGCTGATCCAGGACGTGTACCAAAGGTTGCGGGCCGATATTATCCAGGGCGACCTCAAGCCCGGAACCCGCCTGCGCGCCGAACATCTCAAGGGTCTGTACAGCGTGAGCGGCGCCACCATGCGCGAGGCGCTGGGGCTGCTGGTGGCGGATTCGCTGGTTATCTCGCGCGAACAGCGGGGTTTTATCGTCTCGCCGGTGTCGATCGCCGATTTCACCGACATCACCGAAACCCGCGCCACGCTGGAGGCCCATGCCGTGCGCATGTCGGTGCGGCATGGCGGTGACGAATGGGAGTCCAACCTGACCGGCGCCTTCCACCGCCTGTCACTGGCCGAGGAGCGCCGCATTCCCAACCAGAAGGACGACTACTGGGAAGAGTGCAACAAGAAGTTCCACGAGGCGCTGATCGCAGGCTTCGATTCGCGCTGGAGTCGCCACTTCCTGACCATCCTCTATCGCCAGTCCGAGCGCTATCGCCGCATCGCGCTCGACCATGCGCCGCCCGAGCGCAATGTCCACGAAGAGCATGTCGCCATTTTCGAAGCAGCCATCGCCCGCGACGAGGAACGCGTGGGCGAGTTGATCAAACACCATATCCGCGTGACGCTTGATGTGGTGAAGGCCGTCGAGACGGCGGTGGACAATTCCAACGACGGCTGACCTCGCGCCTTATGGCGCCCCCTCCCCCTTGATCCGCGCATAGCGATAGGCCAGTTGCGGGCGGGTGATGCCCAGCATCCGAGCAGCCTGAGCCAGATTGCCCTGCGCCTGCGACACGGCGCGCTGGATCAGTTCGGCCTCGAAACTCTCGAGATTGAATTTGCCGCGCAGCAGCTTTTCGGTCTGTGCCGCCACATCCACCGCCTCGCCCGCCTGATCGGCATGCACCAGACCACCGGCGCCCGACAGGCGGAAGAACGAGGGTTGGTGCAAATCCGCCACCGACAACAGATGGTGCGTCCGGATCATCCCCTCCGCCGGCGCCATAATGACGGCGCGCTCCATCAGCGCCTCCATCTCGGCAATATTGCCGGGGAAATCATGGCTGAGCAGATAGGACACCGCATCCATCGTCAGCCCGCCCAGCGCCTTGCCATAGCGCGCGGCGTGCAGTTCCAGAAAATGGCGGATCAGCAAGGGTAGGTCGCCGCGCCGGTCGCGCAGCGGCGGCACCGCAACGGGGCAGACGCTGAGCTTGTAATAGAGATCCTGCCGGAACCGCCCCTCGCGTACGGCTCTGGCCAGTTCCTCGTTGGCGCAGGCGATGATGCGGATATCGACCTGACGCGGCTGCCCGCTGCCCTGCCGCTCGATCTGCTGGTCGACCAGCAATTGCATCAGTTTGGCCTGAAAGCGCGGGGTGAGCGTCTGGATATCCTCCAGCAGCAAAGTGCCCCCGTTCAACCGTTCCAGCCTGCCGGGGCGGGCCGGATCATGGGCATTGCGCTCGCGCCCGAACAGGTCGAGCGCCAGTTCATCGCCGTCTGCACGTGCGCAATTGACCACCAGCAAGGCCCGCCCCCCGCGCGGCGACATGCGATGGATCGCGCGACCGATGGATTTCTTGCCCACCCCCGGCTCGCCCAGCAGCAACACCGGCGCCGACGTGGCCGCCACGCGGCGGGCGGTGCTCATCATCGCGGCATAGGCAGGCGATTCGCCCACCAGCCCGTCGCCCGCTCCGCCACCTGCCAACGTGGCAGCGCGCGACCCCACGATACGCTCGCCCAGAAAACTGTCATGCGAGTTGAGGCTGATGTCCAGGCCGCTGCTCAAGGCCAGCGCCTCGTCCTCTTCCCACAGCGCGGCGGGCTTGCCCACGATGCGGCAATGGGGGGCGCCCATCGCGCGGCATTCCACTTCGCGATACAGTGTGGGGTGACCGACAAAGGCGCTGGAGTAGGCGCTAGCATAGCCCAGCAGCGTCCAGCAGGCGGGCTGGGCGCCAATGCCGAAAGCGTCAATATGCGCGTCGGCCTCGGCCGAATGGCGCCACAGCCACTCGCCACTGTGGAAGCCGGTTTCGGCATCCAGTTCAAGCTGCACCTGTTCGGGCACCACCATGCCCTCGATCGCGTGCAGACGCGGCCCCGCCTTGAACGCTTCCATCGGACCGGCATGCGGCATGGCCCGCCGCGCAATGGCCGCATCCAGCGTGCCTGACACCTGCCCCACGCGATAAAGCATCTTGCGCGCCGCCTCGATGCCCGCCGTCTCGATCAACTCGCGGCGCAGGTTGGAAAAGGCGGTGAGATGCAGCAGCACCATCCGCTCGCTTTCCAGCCAGATATGGGCGTCATCAGGATTGAAACGCAGGCGCGCGGAAAGCTGTTCGACATCCACGCCGAACCAGTCTGCCGCCTCGCTGTCGCTCTCCAGGGTCATCCGCAGTCTCCGGTGATGTGATTATGTTTTGATGATCACCTTACATCAAAATTTCATCAAATCATAATGCCGCATTGCACCATCGCGGCACGCCCTACCAAGCGATACGCGCCTAAATGGCTCTTTCTCGAGATTTTTGCATTTTCTCGCCTATTCCGCAAATTGCTTTTGAATGCGCGGCCGAATCAACCGATCATCATCCCAACAAAAACGACAACTGGAGGGATGCGATGGCTCAACAAGCCTCGCCGACATCGCATCAAGGCGATGGCGGGATCATCGATGCCGATGTCAAATATGTGCGCGTCACCGAGATGCGCCCTGATGGCTTTGTGGCCTTCGATTTCGCGATCGGAGAGCCGGAAATCTACGTCGAGATGCTGTTGCCGCAGGACGCCTTTCTGGCCTTTTGCGAAGCGCAATCGGTGATCCGTCTCGATGGCGAGGATCCGAACGCCCATGCCGACTTTCTCTGGCGCCTGCGCGACGCGGCCCGCGCCGCCGCGGGTGAGTCACCCGTTTCCCCGATGAACCCGATCCAAAATTCCGACCTGTCCAAGAGGAGCAACTGATGCAACTCGATCTTCGCACCGTAACCATCAAGCCGCTGCGCCAGACCTTCACGCATGTGGCGCGCCGCATCGGCGGCGACAAGCCCGCCTCGCGCTATCAGGAAGGCACGTTCGACATCCAGTCGACGATGAATTTCCACTATCGCCCGCTGTGGGCACCCGAATACGAGATCTTCGACGCCAGCCGCTCCGCCATCGTGATGGAAGACTGGTACAAGCTGACCGATCCGCGCCAGTTCTACTATGGCTCCTACACGCTGGCCCGCGCCCGCATGCAGGAAGCCGCCGAGGCCGATTTCGCGCTGGTGGAAGACCGCGATCTGGCCGCCAGCCTGCCCGCCGAGGTGCGCGATCTGGCGCTCAAGCTCTATGTGCCGCTGCGCCATCTGGAATGGGGCGGCAACACCAACTGCATGTTCCTGTCGGCCTATGGTTATGGCACCGCCTTCACCGCGCCCAGCCTGTACCACGCGATGGACCATCTCGGCATGGCGCAATATCTCACCCGCGTTGGCCTGACGTTGGGCGATGAAACCTCGCTCGATACGGCCAAGCAAGCATGGGTGGCGGGCGCCGAATGGCAGGGCCTGCGCAAATTTGTCGAGGACTGCTTTGTCCTGACCGATCCGATGGAGCTGTTTTTCGCCCATTGCGTGGTGCTCGACGGGCTGCTGTTCCCGCTGTTCTATGGCGAGATCGACACTTGGCTGGCCGGCAAGGGCGCTGGCGCGGTTGTCTCGATGCTGACCCGCTTCGAGGCCGAATGGTTCACCGAAACCACCAAGTGGACCAACGCCATCACCAAGGCCGTGGCTGGCGAATCCGCCGCCAACAAGGCGCAGGTGGAAAGCTGGATCGCTCATTATCTGCCGCTGGCCAAGGACGCGCTGGCGGGTCCGGCTGCCCTCGCCTTCGGCGCTGAAACTCCCGCTGTGATCGACCAGCTCGTCGATCAGTTTGCCGCCCGTCTTGCCAAACTGGGCGTCACAGTAGCCACGAAAGGCTGATCCTCATGGCCGATAATGTTTTCATCGCCTTCCAGACCAACGACGAGAGCCGCGCGATCATCGAAGCGATCCTCGCCGACAATCCGGAAGCCACGCTCGACGAGCAGCCCGCCATGGTGCGCGTTGTCTGCCCCGGCCATCTCACCATCAAGCGCGAGAGCGTCGAGGAACGCATGGGCCGCGATTTCGACCTTCAGGAGCTCCAGCTCCACCTCATCACCCTCACCGGCAACATCGACGAGACCGACGACGAGTTCACGCTCGCCTGGCGCAATTGATCGACCCAAGCATTCGAGGAGCCTGAAACATGGATATGCCCGCCACCAAGAAGAAGCTCGGTATCAAGGAAAAATATGCGCTGATGACGCGCGGCCTTGACTGGGAAACGACCTATCAGCCGATGGACAAGGTGTTCCCCTATGCCAAGTTCGAAGGCATCAAGATCCACGNNGACTGGGACAAGTGGGAAGATCCCTTCCGCCTGACGATGGACGCCTACTGGAAGTATCAGGCGGAAAAGGAGCGCAAGCTCTACGCCATCCTTGATGCCTTCAACCAGAACAACGGCCACCT
>DDES01000062.1 GCA_002336765.1 Novosphingobium sp. UBA1948
TCTTGTTGCCGGTGGTGAGCAGCATCGGGCCGAACTTGTTCGACAGCGCCATCAGCGTCACGCCCCGGATGCGCGACTGGATATTTTCCTCGGCAAGGTCGGGCGCGCGGCCTTCGAACACCGGCCCCAGCATCTCGTCAAACGCCTTGACGGCGGGCACGATCGGCACAGTATCGTATTTCACGCCCAGCATATGCGCGCATTCGGTGGCATCCACCAGACTCTCGGTGGAGGTATAACGGCTGGGTAGCATCACGCACCACACGCGATCCGCGCCCAAGGCGTCAACGGCAATCGCCGCCACCAGCGCGCTGTCGATCCCGCCCGACAGGCCCAGCACCACGCCGGGAAACTTGTTGCGGTTCACATAGTCGCGCAAGGCCAGCACCATCGCGCAATAGATGTCCTCGGGATGCTCGGCCTGCGGCTCCAACTCGCCACGGTCGCAGCGCCAGCCCTTGGCGGTCTTGGTCCAGCGGGTGAGCACTTCCTGCTCTTCCCAGTCTTTCATCTGCACCGCCAGATTGCCATCGCCGTTCACGACAAAGCTGGCGCCATCGAACACCAGTTCGTCCTGCCCGCCCACGCGGTTGATATAGGCCAGCGGAACGCCGGTGGCCGAAGCCCGGCGCTTGGCCACGCCATCGATGCGCAACGTGTCCTTGTCGATCTCGTAGGGGCTGCCGTTGGGGCACAGGAAGATTTCCGCGCCGAAATCGGCCAGATGGCGGCAGACATTGGGGTGCCAGATATCCTCGCAGACCGGAACGCCGAGCATCGTGCCGCGAAAGATGATCGGTTCGGGCAGCGGGCCGGGCTGGAACAGGCGCATCTCGTCAAACGTGCCATAGTTCGGCAGTTCGTGCTTGAAGCGGATCGCCGCCACCTTGCCTTGATCCAGCAACGCCACGCCATTATGCAGCGCCCCATCGGCCACAAACACGCTGCCCACCAGCATGGCGGGGCCGCCTGCCGCCGTCGTCTCCGCCATTTTCTGCAACTCGGCGGTGGCGCGTTCGACAAGGCTGGGCTTAAGCACCAGATCCTCGGGCGGATAGCCGACCAGTTGCAGTTCAGGGAACGCGACCAGATCGGCCCCTGCCGTCTGCGCGCGATCCCGCGCGGCCAGCATGGCGGCGGCATTGCCGGGCAAATCGCCTACCGACTGGTTCATCTGGGCGAGCGTGATCTTGAGCGTATCGGGCATGGCGGCATGTTTAGGGCGGCATGGCGCGAATGGAAAGGGCGCAATCTCTTGCCAGCCGTGGATCAGGCGCTAAACCTCTGGAAAGACGGCTATGAAGGCAGGGGCATCATGAAGGGCAAGCGCGCAATCCACGCCAGCGTAATGGCGGCCATGTTGGGTTCAGGCACGGTGCCGCTCTATGCCCAAACCACCCCGACGCCGGCCACGCCGCCGCCCGCCCCCGTGGCGGCCCCCGCCGATCCTGCGGTGCGTCAGCCTTCGCTCCATGTGCGTTGCGACGGTAATCCGCCGCAGATGAGCGATGTGGAGAGCTTTGCCCGCATTCTGGGTGCCCTGACTTTGCTGGCGCTCTTCGCGCCCCAGCCCGAGCAGCCCGATGCGTCAAAACGCCTGTTCGGCAAGGCAGGGGTGGATGCCTGCACACAATTGATCGAAAACCCCGCCTCGCTGGAAAAGAACAAGCTGCGCCTGATGAAGCTGATTCTGGCGCGGGCTGCGCACCAGATCGAGGCCAAGCAGTATAAGGAAGCGCTGGCCGATGTCGGCCTCGCCCGCGCCGAAGCCAAGGCGGCGGGGATGAGCGGCAATCCCTATTTCGAGCGCAGCATGGGGCTGGCCTTCGACCGTTTCGAGAGCTTTGCCCGCCTGCGACTGGGCGATGCGGAAGGCGCCCGCGCCACCAGCCTCAGCCATCTGGAGGCGATGCCCTATTCCTTCCTGCCGGTGCTGACCGCGCAGGACTTCGCCTGGGCCAACCGCACCATGAGCCCCGCCGAGGAACGCGCCCGCGCCATTCGCGACCGGATGCTGGCGGCCGCCCCCGCCGAACATATCGTGCGGCTGGAGGAAATGGGCCGCTTCGAGGAAGCTGCCACCCTGCGCGAGGCAGTGGTGAACCGCGCTAACAGCGTTTCCTCCAGCGGGGCGGGCCCGTGGCTGCTGGCCGCAACGGCCACCACCCATGCGCTGGCGGGCCATTGGACTCTGGCCAAGGATCGCGCCGCCGAAGCCCGCGCCAAGCTCGACAAGGCCGACGAGGAGGGCAAGCCCGACCCCCTTCGTGCGCAGGTTATCGAGCAACTCGACCTGCTGGGCGTGGTCGACCTGATGCACGAGGGCAAGCTGGACGAGGCCCGTCGCAATTTCGCCGCCCGTTCCGACTGGACGGTGAGCATCGGCCAGAAATGGCAATTGGCCGATATGCTGCGCAAGGGTGCCAAGCCCGAGCAATTGTTCGGCGCGCTGGCCAAGAGTGGCGACGAGCAGTGGGAAGACGCCCGCAAGCGCACCATGGCCACCACCCTGCAAAGCGACACCAACAACCGCACGCTGTTTTCCAACATCCTGCCCTATGCCACGGTGCAGGATTACGAGAAAATGTCGAAAACCGTGTGGCGGGCCGACAAGTCTAAGATGATCGGCGACAAGCCACTCAAGGATTCCAAACTCTATCTGGTGACTACCTACAGCCTGTTCGGCATCACCCCCTTCGCGCGGCAGGACGGGCAGGTGCTGCACACCGCACTGGTGGCCAAGGCGCGCGGCTACAAGGGCTTCATCCTGCTCAAGGGCACGACGGTGGACGATACGGCGCTGGTGATGTTCGGCAATGCGGGCGATCCCGATATGCCGGGCGCGCTCTATCTGGATGCCGATGCGGTGATTGCCGAATTGCGGCAGGTGATCCCCTCGCCCGACGAGCTGGAAGCGCGCATCAAGGAGCGCGAGAAGGCCGCCAGCAAGACCTGACGCAGGGGCGAATTGCGCCATCTGGCGGATAGGCAGGATGCGGGCCGCGCGATAGAACAGAGGCGGAAGGAACGAGTATGCACCTGAAACCCTGCCGGAATCTTAGCCTGATCCTGTTGCCCCTGCTGGCCTGCGCCACACCGGCTCTGGCCGCCTCGCCCGCCGAGTTGGAGGCCAAGGTGCGCGCCGTGCTGGCCAATCCCGCGGTGCAGGGCACGCGCTGGGGCCTGCGGGTGGAGGATCGCGAAGGCCATGTGGTGGCCTCGATCGCGGCGGACGAACGCTTCCAGCCCGCCTCGAACACCAAGGTGTTCATGACCAGCGCGGTGTTTGACGCCATGACGCGCGGGCCCTTCCCCAATCCGGGTACGCAGGTGCGGCTGGAAAAGGGCAAGAAGGGGCTGCAGGATGTGGTGCTGGTCGGGCGCGGCGACGCGCGGCTGGCCGACACACCCGATTGCCAGCGCGACTGTCTTGCGGAGCTTGCCGATGCGGTGAAGGCCAGCGGCGTCAAGCGCGTGGGCGATGTGGTGGGCGACGACACGTTCATGCCCTTCGAGCGCTGGGTGATTTCCGAGGAACTGCGCCCGGGCCGCCGCACGATCTTTTCCGCGCTCACGCTCAACGACAATGAATTCACCCTCACCGTGCAGGGGGGCGCCAAAGCGGGCGATCCGGTGGTGGTGGACGCCACCCAGATCGCGCCCGAATACCCCGTGGTGAACGAAGTCCGCACAGGCCCCGCCGACGCCAAGGCCGAGGTGCAGGTGGAGATGGTGCCCGCCACCCGCGTGGTGCGCCTGTTCGGCACCTTGCCCGCCGGTGGCAAGGCGGAAGGCATCACGCTGGATGTCGATGATCCGGCCGATTTTGCCGCCATGCGCTTTGCGCGCCTGCTGCGCGCGCGCGGGATCAAGGTGACCGGCGCGATCCGCCCGCGCCATGCGCCGCTGGTCGAAGGCGATCTGTTCGGCACCAGCGCGCCGGCGCCCGAGCAACCCGCGCTGGCCAGCCTGACCCCGCCCGATGTGCTCGACACGCTGACCGTCACCAACAAGGTCAGCCAGAATCTCTACGCCCATCTCTTCCTCAAAAAACTGGCGCTGGCGGCGGGGCAGAACCCGACCACCTCCTCGGGCCTGTTGCAGGTGGAGCAGGTGATCGCCAAGGCGGGCCTGCCGCGCTGGACGCATGATTTCTATGATGGCTCGGGCCTCTCGCCCGACAATATGATTACGCCCCGCGCGATGGTGGCCTATCTGCACTGGATCGAGACCCAGCCCTGGGCCGCTGATTTCCGCAAGACGCTGCCGATTGCGGGGGTGGACGGCACTTTGCGTCGCCGGATGAAGGGCACACCGCTGGAAGGCAAATTGTTCGCCAAGACCGGCACTCTGCTCGCCACCAATGCGCTGACCGGTTTCATGAACACCGCCAGCGGCAAGGAACTGACCTTCGCGATCTATGCCAGCGAGCGCCCCTCGAGCGCGCCCTCGGTGCTGCCGACGCTGGATGCCGCACTCAATGTCATCGCGGCGGAAAACTGAGATGCAAAAAGGGCGGGCCAGACTGGATGTCCGCCCGCCCTTTTCGGCAAAAGCCTGAAAGCCTTACTTGGCCGAAGCCGCGTCAGCCGCCTCACCCGAAGCCGCATCGGCAGCAGCCGGTTCCGCCGCGGCAGCCTTCACTTCGGGCAGCGGCTTGTTGGAGCCCTGCGCATTCATGTAGACCATCAGATTGGCGCGATCTTCCGCCGATTCGAGACCAGCGAAGGTCATCTTGGTGCCATCGGCAAAAGCGCGCGGGCTCTTGATCCACTCGTTCATCGTGGCCCAATCCCAATTGCCGCCCTTGCCCGACAGGCCCGCCGAGAAAGCGAAACCGCCGCGACCCTTGCCAATCGCATCGCCAAAAATGGCATAGAGATTGGGGCCGATGCCATTGGCGCCGCCCTGCGTGATCGTGTGGCACGAGGCGCACTTCTGGAAAATCTGCTGCCCCTTGGCCGGATCGGCCTTGGCCAGCAATTCCTCGATGGACACTTCCTTGGCAGCCTCGCCGCCACCGGCACCAGCGATGGCATAGCCCATCGTCTCGGGGCGGTTTTCCTTGTCCGCGCGGAAATAATGACTGCTCAGGCTGCTCAGCCCGAGTGCAACAACCGCCGAGCCCAGCACCCAGCCTGCGATGGTATTAAAACGACCGCTCATCAATATGCCCCGTCCCGTTTGTCCCTAAAGACATTTTGCCCTCGGTGTAGAGAGCGAGAAACACAAGCGCAAGCCGGATATTCACCCGCATGGCGAATCCCCGAGCGCACGAACAGACCCGACCTCGCCCCGTACAGCACCCCTTCCGGCACGCACAAGGTAAGATCAGGCCCCTCTGGCGTTCAGGCCGTTTTGGGCCTAAGCGCAAGCCCGCTATGCACTCCTATCCTCAGCCCGCTCTGATCCAGGTCAAATCGCTGACCGATATTGCACTTTCCTCGCCCGCCCGCGCGCTGGCCTTTCAGGGGGCGCCCGGCTGCAATTCGCACCGCGCCGCGCTGGAATTTGCGCCCGATTGCGCGCCTTTGCCGTGCTTTTCCTTCGAGGACGCGCTCGATGCCGTGAAAGAAGGGCGGGCCGACCGCGCGATCATCCCGATCGAAAATTCGCAGCATGGGCGAGTCGCCGATATCCATTTCCTGCTGCCCGAGAGCGGATTGTCGATCGTGGGCGAGCATTTCCTGCCGATCCATCATGCGCTGATGGCATTGCCGGGCGCCACCGGCCCCTTCTCGGCCGCCTATTCGCACCCGCAGGCGCTGGGCCAGTCGCGCCATTTCCTGCGCCAGCGCGGGATCGTGCCGATGGCCTATGCCGATACGGCGGGCGCCGCAGCCTATATCAAGGAGATGGGCGATCCCGCCGCGAGCGCCATCGCACCGGCGCTGGCCGCGCAACTGTATGGCCTCGATATTGTTGAAAACAACGTCGAGGATGCCGCCGACAACACCACCCGCTTTGTCGTGCTGGCACGCCAGCCGCTGACCCCCGCCGATCTGGCCGGACAGGCCGCGATGACCACGCTGGTGTTCGAGGTGCGCAACGTGCCCGCCGCGCTGTACAAGGTGCTGGGCGGTTTTGCGACGAATGGCGTCAACATGACCAAACTCGAAAGCTACCAGAAGGGCGCCAGCTTCTCGGCCACGCAATTCTATGTGGATATCGTGGGCCAGCCGGGTGAGCGCAGCGTCGATCTGGCGCTGGAGGAAGCAGGCTTTTTCGCCAAGCATCTGCGCCTGCTGGGCAGTTATCCGCTGGCCCGCCCGCGCGGATAAGGGACTAGAACCCCTTCCTTTTCTCTTGTCCCCATGCCAGACTTGGCAGGAAAGGGGCAACATCCAGCGTGCCACAGACCAATGCCAAAGATGCGGCAGCCGATGCGGCATGGGTCAAGGTGCATGGCGCCTCCGATCTGCAATTTGCCCCGCTGCCCGAATGGCACCCCGAGCCGCCGCCCGCATGGCTGGAAGCTTTGGGCCGGTTCCTGAGGGACCTGTTCGAGCCCATCGCTCGCGTTCTGGGCGTGTCGTGGCCTGTGCTGCAATGGTGCATCTATGGACTGCTGGCGCTGGGCGTGCTGCTGCTGGTTTGGCGCATTGCCGCGCCTTTGTGGACCGAGCGTCAGCGCAAACAGCCCGAAGCCGAAGCGGCATGGGTGCCCGACCAGATCGCCGCCCGCGCGCTGCTGGAAGATGCCGACCGGCTCGCTGCCGAGGGCCGGTTTGACGAGGCGGCGCATCTGTTGCTGCTGCGCTCGTTCGACCATATTGCCGATACGCGACCCGAATGGCTGGCCCCTGCTTCCACCGCGCGCGAGATTGCGGGGTTGAGCGCGCTGCCCGCTGCCGCGCGCGCCGGTTTTGCCCGCATCACCG
>DDES01000045.1 GCA_002336765.1 Novosphingobium sp. UBA1948
ATGGTGCCGGATGAGGGGATCGAACCCCCGACCTTCGGTTTACAAAACCGCTGCACTACCGCTGTGCTAATCCGGCCCACTTTCAGGTGAAGCGCCCTTTGCCTTAAAGCGCGCCGAAGGTCCAGCCCTCGGTTTGCGCAATTTTCGGGGTGAGGGCGGGCGGATGCCACAGGGCGGGCCATAGGGCAGCATCGCACGCCGCGTGGCGCAGCCATGCGGCGGTGATCAGCGCATCGGCGGCGTGGTCGGCGATTGGGTCGAGGATCGGGCCAGAGGCGGCGATGGGGGCGCTGCCGAGTGCCGCCAATGCCTGCGCCAGAGCGGCATGGTCGCGGATTTTCGAGGCGCGCGCGCTGCGGCCGGCGGCGATGGCGGCAATCGTGGTGTAGATTTCCACCACGACCTTGCCCGCCCCACCGCCCGATGCGGGCAGCGGATCGATGGGCCACACGACGATGTCCGGCGGCAGGCGGTGGAACAGGCGCATGCCCGCCAGCGAACCCTTGCCAACCTGCGCTGCACCCACGAGGTTGAAATTCGAGGTGGGCGCACAGCCCATCGCGGCTTGTGCATGCTCGGTCACGCGCATCCGCCCGCGCCCTGCGGCATAGTGTTCGCCTTGCCTTTGCCCGTGGCGGCGGAAATGCGGGGCCAGATCGGGATGGTCGGCAAATGTGGTGGCGCCCAGATGCGGCTCATCGGCGCAGACCGCCTCCACCAGTGCCCAGAGATCGCGCGCGGTGGCGGGGCTGTGCTCCCATGTCGGGAAAAATCCGCCCGCGTCCATAAAGGGCAGCGACTGGCCCAGATCAAAGCCGATCAGCGTCTCGGGCGGGGTTTCGTGGATCAGCCAGTCGAGCACTTCGGGCCGCGACCAGCGGTGATCGGGGCGGATCAGCGCCGGTTCGGCATCCGCGGGCCCGATCAGCGCCACGGCAATCCCGCGATGGCGCTCACCCGCCGCGCCTGACCAGTCCACCGCCGCGTAATGGGTAAAGCGTGGGGTCATCCCTGCCTTTCGCGGCGCTTGCGGTCCCACCAGTCGAGGCGTTTGGCAATCTCGCGCTCGAAACCGCGCTCGACGGGGCGGTAGAAGGACTGCGGCGCCATGCCTTCGGGCCAGTAATTGGCGCCGGAGAACGCATCGGGCGCATCGTGGTCATAGGCGTAATCCGCGCCATAGCCGATGTCTTTCATCAGCTTTGTGGGCGCGTTGAGGATGTTGGTGGGCGGCATCAGGCTGCCCGTTTCGCGCGCGCTGGCGGCGGCTTCTTTCCACGCCTTGTAGGCGGCGTTGGATTTGGGTGCACTGGCCAGATAGAGGCAGGCCTGTGCCAGCGCCAGTTCGCCTTCGGGGCTGCCGAGGAATTCGTAGGCGTCTTTGGCGGCAAGGCATTGTTGCAGCGCTTGCGGGTCGGCAAGACCGATATCCTCACTGGCCATGCGCACCATGCGGCGGGCGAGGAACAGAGGATCTTCCCCAGCGGTCAGCATTCGCGCGAGATAATAAAGCGCGGCCTGCGGGTCCGATCCGCGCACCGCCTTGTGCAGGGCAGAGATCAGGTTGTAATGCCCGTCGCGGTCACGGTCATACACCGCCACGCGGCGCTGCAGAAAGGCGCCAAGGCCGGACGGATCGAGTGGGGCACCCACTTGCGCGTTATAGAGCGTCTCGGCCTGCCCCAGCAGAAAGCGGCCATCGCCATCGGCGGACGCGATCAATGCCTCGCGCGCGGGCGAGGTGAGGGGCAGGGGCACGCCCTCGGCCTCCTCGGCGCGGGCCAACAATTGCGCAAGTGCCTCGGGAGAAAGCCGGTGCAGGATCAACACCTGCGCGCGGCTGAGCAGCGCGGCATTGAGCGCGAAGCTGGGATTTTCGGTGGTGGCGCCCACCAAAGTCACCACGCCCTTTTCCACATAGGGCAGGAAGCCATCCTGCTGCGCGCGGTTGAAACGGTGGATCTCGTCCACGAACAGTAGCGTGCGCTGGCCACGCAGCGAGAGTGCGCCCTCGGCTTCGGCAAACATGCGCTTCAAATCGGCAACGCCGGAAAACACCGCGCTGACACTGGCATAGCGCATGCCCACACTGGCGGCGAGCAAGCGCGCGATGCTGGTCTTGCCCGTGCCCGGTGGCCCCCACAGGATCATGCTCGACAAGCGCCCCGCCGCCACCATCCGCCCGATGGCGCCTTGCGGGCCGGTCAAATGCTCCTGCCCGATCACCTCTGACAAGTCCGCAGGACGCAGCCGCTCGGCAAGCGGAATAGCGCCGGCGGGGATCGCGCGCTCGGGATGGGCCGGTTCGTCCGGGGCGAAAAGGTCGGTCATGGGGTGGGTATAGGGATTTACGGGCAGGGGGGGAAGGTGATGCCCCCGGCGGGCAAAGGGTTATCACCCTTTGCAATCCCCATCATGTCTTCGTTGCGCTCCGGCTCGTCCTTTGCGCGACCTCGCACCGCCGGAGGCACCCTAACCCTTACTGCGCCGCCCGCTGACGGATCAAACGCAGGTACGTATCAGCCACGGCCTGATTGATGCGGTCCCACGAGAAATCACGGCTGCGGGCCTCGCCTGCCGCGCCGTGGGCCTTGCGTAGATCGGCGTCCTCGACATAGGCGCGCACGGCCTGTGCAAAGGCATGGATATGGCCGGGCGGGATCAGGCGGCCCGACTGGCCATCGGCCACGAGGCTTTCCGATCCGGTGGCCGCCGCGCAGACCACGGGCAGCGAGCAGGCCATCGCCTCGAGCGTGACATTGCCGAAAGTCTCGGTGATCGAGGGGAAGAAGAGCACATCCATGCTCGCCACGGCGCGACCCAGATCGGGGCCGGACTGGAAGCCCGCAAAGACGGCTTGGGGCAGGCGCGCCTCGAACCAGCCGCGCGCGGGGCCTTCGCCCACGATCAGCACGCGGTGCTTCACGCCCTTTTGCACCAGTTCGTCGATGGCGTCGGAGAAAACGTCGAGGCCCTTTTCCATCACGAGGCGCGAGAACAGGCCAACCACCACCTCGTCATCGGCGATGCCGAGGCTGCGGCGCCATGCCATATCGCGGCGCGAGGCGTCGAAGATGGTGCGGTCCACCCCGCGCGACCACAGCGAGATGTCGTAATTCATGCGCTGTTCGCGCAGCACTTGCGCCATCGATTCCGAGGGTGCCACCAATCCGTCGCAACGGCGGTAAAACCGGCGCAGGATGGCGGTGAGCAGCGGCTCGACCCATGCCAGATTGTAGTAGCGCGGATAGGTATCGAAGCGGGTGTGGACGCTGGCCAGCACCGGCAGACCCTTGGCCCGCGCCCAAGTCACGGCGCGGTGGGCGGTGATGTCGGGGCTGGAAACATGCACGATGTTGGGGGCAAAAGACTCCAGATCGCGTCGCACATGGGCGGGCAGGCCGCTGGGGATGCGGTATTCGCCGCGGCCGGGCACGGCAAAGCTGGGCACATTGACCAGATCGCCGGTGGCCGGAAAGGCCGGATTTTCCACCACGGGCGAATAGACCCGCACTTGTGCGCCCTGCGCCAGCAGATAGCCTACCAGCCGGTTAAGCGCCTGATTGGCGCCATCGCGCACATAGTTGTAATTGCCGCTGAACAGCGCGATGCGCAGATCCTGGTTGCGGACTGGCAGAGTATCGATTGTCGTCATCGCCAGCGCCTTTAGCGCGCCGACGGCAGCTTGGCCAGAGCCGCCCGTTCAGGTGGGTGGACAGGGGCGGCAAAAGTCCGGAAACGGGATGGCGGCGTATAAAATAGGTATAAATAGCAGGCTGCCAAGCTTGCATTTATTGCATGATCGTGGTTCAGACGTCCATAAGTTGCATAAGAGGGACAGGGGCGAGGCTCGTTGCTATCTTTTGGCAACGGTGCATTGTGGAAGATGCTTGGTGAAGCTGGAAATCTGGCACAATATCGTGTGGTCGGCCTATAAGGCCAAGGTGTTTAGCGCCTTGGCCGAGATGGCGCCGCAGCAGGGTGTGGATATCAAGGTATACCAGATTGCCACCACCAACCATGACCGCGAGTCCCTGTCGGCTGTCGATACCAGCCTGCACCGCTATCCCTACGAATTGATTTTCGACACCGCCTATTCGCGGGTGCCGCTCAAGGATTTGCTGCGTGCGGTGGTGGGGCGGACATGGCGTTCGGACGCCGATGTAACCATGCTGGTTGAAATTTCGCGGCCCGAATATTGGGCTCAGGCGCTGGTGCTATGGTTGCAGGGGCGCAAGCGCGCTGTGTTCTGCGACTCGACCTTGTATGACCATCACCAGACTTTCTGGAAAGGACTGGCCAAGCGGGTGATGTTTGCCCTGTGCGGCAATGTGTTCTGCTATGGACAGCGGGCCCGCGAGTATGCCCTGCATTTCGGGGTGAAGCCCGAAAACATCTTTCACCGTAATCAGGCCGCCGCTCTGCCCGAAGACTATGACGCGGCCACCATTCCCGCGCAACGCGTCGTGAAAGACAGCGGGGTGCCGCTGTTCCTGTATGTTGGCCGATTGAGCGCGGAAAAGCGGATCGAAACGCTGATCGAGGCTTTCGCCCGCGTTTTGCCTCAGATGCCGCAGGCGCGGCTGCGCATTGTCGGCGGCGGGCCGCAGGCCGGGGCGCTGAAAGCGCTGGCCGTCCAATTGGGCGTGGACGCTTCGGTGGAATTTACCGGCGGGCAGAGTCTGGCGCAGATTTTCGACCACTATCTCGCCGCCACCGCCAAGGTGCTGCCGAGTTGGAGCGAGCCGTGGGGGCTGGTGGTGAACGAGGCGCTGCATTTCGGTTGTCCCGTAATCGTCTCGCACCGCTGCGGTTGTGTGCCCGAACTGGTCGAGGATTCGGGGGCCGGTGAGACATTCCTCTGCGATGATGTGGCGGATCTTGCGGGCAAATTGCTTGCTGCGCCACAGCGCTACGGCGATCGCGCCGCGACCGCGCAGGCGGCCTTGGCCAAGATCGCGCCCTATACGCCGCAGGCCACGGCACGCGCTATTCTGGCAGGCGTGCAGACCATCATGGCACGTTGATTTACTGCTGCCGTTCCCGCCACGAAAAAGACGCATGACTCGCCGGGAAGGGTGAGCCATGCGCGCAAGGTTAGGGCGCCCGCCGAATGCAGAGGGGGATGGTGGGCGCCGTCTCGGGAGGGGGGAAAGAGGGGCGGAGCCGCTTAACGGCGCCAGTCGTGCCCGCCGCGATAACCGTCGCGGTCATAGCCGCGATCATAACCGCCACGATCATAACCACCGCGATACCCGTCATGATCGCCGCGATAGCCGCCGTAATACCCGCCGCGCGGCGCATAGCCGCCGCCATAGGGGCGACCGTCACGATAATAGCGGCTGCCGTAGCTGTCCCAATAGAAGCCATCGCGCCACACCCAGCTGCGATCCACCACATAGGCCGGGGCGTAGGCAGGGGTATAGACCGGATAGGCCGGAGCATAGGCCACCGGCGGCGGAGGGGGCGGCGGTGCATAGGCGGGAGCGTAGGTGACGCGGGTGCGGCTGCGGCCATCCGACACGGCGGCGCCGATCGCCAGGCCAATAATGCCACCGACAATACCGGCTGCCACAGCATCACCGCCGCCGCCACGGCCATAGCCATGCGCCTGCGCGGGTGTAGCGGCCACCGACGCGGTCAGCGTCGCGGCAGTGGCAAGGGCGAGAAGGGTCTTCTTGGCAAACTGGGTCATGGTCGCGTCTCCCCGAAAGTCACCTGCCGTTTGTGGCACCCTTGCCACCCCCTATCGGCATCCGACTTTCTATCATGATTCGCTGTCTAGCGGAATGTCCATGAATGGATGCGGGACGCGGCGTTTATCTGGCGTTCAGCTTGACGCGGGGCGGCTGCGCGTTTGCGCAACAGCCGC
>DDES01000010.1 GCA_002336765.1 Novosphingobium sp. UBA1948
CCCGCCGCGCGCCTCTCCGCCGATGGGCGCAGCGCGGCGAGTGGGGCATGGGATGTGCTTGCGGGCTATTTCACATGGGGGCCGGATAATGCGCGGCTCAAGCGCGAAGTGGCGCTGGTGCGGGTGCAGGCGGTGGAAAATGCCGCGCTGGCCGACGAGAACCGGCGCCTGAAGGCCTTGCTGGGGCTGGCGCAGCAGACGCCCAAGCCGATTGCCAACGCATGGCTGGTGTCGGGCAGCAATGGCTCGACGCGGCGCTACGCCACGATCAGCGTGGGTGCGCGATCCGGCGTGCAATCGGGTATGCCGGTGCGTTCGGCGCTGGGGCTGATCGGGCGGGTGCTGGAAGTCGGCCAGTTTTCCGCGCGTGTGCTGATGGTCACCGACACCGAAAGCGTGGTGCCCGTGCGCCGCGCCAGCGACGGGGTGCCCGCCTTTGCCACCGGCAAGGGCGATGGCACGGTTCAGATCCGGCTGCTGACGCTGGGGATCAATCCGCTCAAACTGGGGGACACATTCGTCACCTCCGGCTCGGGCGGGATCTATTGGCCGGGCACGCCGATCGCGGTGGTGTCGGGCCTGACCCATGATGGCGCCATCGGCCGTGTGCTGGGCGATCCGGTGGCCAGCGAGATGGTGGCGGTGCAGCCGGCATGGACGCTGCAGGCCGATCCCACCCTGCCCCCGCCTGCCGAGGAAGCCGCGCTGGCAGCCAAGGCCAAGGCCAAAAAGAAATGATTTCCCAGCGCCTGTCGCGCCGCTCGGCTCCCTCCATCGCCCGCCAGATCAATCGCGCGCCCTCGCCTGTGGTGGCCTATGCCGCGCCGTGGCTGACGATCATGCTGGCCTCGATGATGGGGGGCTGGGTGATGGTGGCGCAGGCGCCGATCATGCCGCCTCTGGGCTTTATGGCGATGCTGGCATGGCGACAGTTGCGCCCCGGCTTGCTGCCGGTGTGGGCGGGTCTGCCGCTGGGGCTGGTGGATGATTTGTTCAGCGGGCAGGTGTTCGGGTCGGCCATTCTGGTTTGGTCGATCACGCTGATTGTGCTCGATGTGATCGAGGCACGCTTTCCGTGGCGCGGCTTTGTTACCGACTGGTTGGTGGCCTCGTGCTTTATTCTGGCCTATCTGGCGGCGGGGCTGGCCATTGCCAACCACACCGGCGGGGCGACACCGCTGGTGATGATGGTGCCGCAGATGGTGCTCTCGGTGCTGTGCTATCCGGTGGCGGGGCGTGTGGTGGGCATGATTGACCGTTGGCGGCTGACGCGGTTTCGGGTGATCGGCTGATGGCGAAAATCGTCTCGCCCGCGCTGTTGCGGCAGACATTCGAGCGGCGCAGCGTGGTGGTGGGCGCGTTGCAGGGCGGGGTCGGACTGCTGCTGCTCACCCGCATGGGCTATATCGCGCTGGCCGACAGCCAGAAATACAAGGCGATGGCCGAGAGCAACCGCGTCAACCTGTCGCTGATCCCGCCGCGGCGGGGCTGGATTCTCGACCGCAACGGCCAGCCCATCGCCAGCAACCGCGCCGATTTCCGCGTCGACCTTATCCCCTCCAAGCTGATCGACAGGGACAAGTCGCTGGCCGAACTGGCGCCGATCCTCGGGCTGGACGCGATTGCGGTGCAGGATATTCAGGACAAGCTGGAGAAGGCGCGCGGGTTCCAGCCGGTGGAGGCCTCGGCCCATCTGACATGGGAGCAATTTGCCGCCATCTCGGTGCGCCAGCCCGATTTGCAGGGCGTGGTGCCCCAGCGCAGCTTCTCGCGCTTCTATCCGGCCGGCCCCTGCGTTGGCCATCTGACCGGCTATGTCGGCGCCGCCAATGCCGAGGATTACGAGAAAGAGCATAATCCGCTGCTCATCACCCCCGGTTTCAAGATCGGCAAGGACGGGCTGGAAAAGCAGTTCGACGCGCAATTGCGCGGCGTGCCCGGTGCGCGGCGAAGCGAGGTGACCGCCAGCGGCAAGCTGGTGCGCGACCTGGAAACGCGCGAGGATATTCCGGGGCAACCGATCAAACTGACCATCCATGCAGGGCTTCAGGAATATGCCGCCCGCCGCATTGGCGTGGAAAGCGGCGCCTGTGTGGTGATCGACTGCCAGAGCGGCGATATTCTCGCCTTTGCCTCGATGCCCAGTTTCGATCCCAACAGCTTTACCGACGGCATCGGGCGGCTCGAATGGAAAATGCTGGCCGACGACGATCATGTGCCGCTGCGCAACAAGATCATCCATGGCCTCTATCCCCCCGGCTCGACCGTCAAACCCACGGTGGCGCTGGCCTTTCTGGAGGCGGGGCTTGATCCCAATGCGGCGGTCAATTGCAGCGGCGGGCTTCAGGTGGGCAACCGCGTGTTCCACTGCTGGAACCATCGCGGCCACGGGCGGGTGGATATGGCCAAGGGCATCTACCAGTCGTGCGATGTCTATTTCTACCACTTTGCCCAGAAGATCGGCATGGACCAGATCGCGCGCACCATGCGCAAGATCGGCTATGGCCAGAAGTTCGATCTGCCTTTCTCCAGCCAGTCCTATGGCACGGTGCCCGATCCGGCGTGGAAGCAGAAGAAATACGGCAAGGAATGGGCGGTTTACGACACGGTGAACGCCACCATCGGTCAGGGTTATGTGCAGGTCAATCCGCTCCAACAGGCGATCATCGCCAGCCGTCTGGCCAGCGGCAAGATGCTCAAGCCGCAGCTCTTGCTGGGCGGGCAACGCAGCGCCCCCCAATCGCTCGACGTGCCGCAGGAGCATCTCGACCTGATCCACAATGCGATGAAGGAAATGGTCAACGGCATGGGCACGGGTCACGCCGCGCGTCTGCCGGTGGAGGGCGTGCAACTGGCGGGCAAGAGCGGCACCGCGCAGGTGGTGGGCCTCAACATCGGCAATGGCAAGGGCGGCCTGTGGCGCCATCGCGACCACGGCCATTTCATCTGTTTCGCGCCTTTCGACAAGCCGCGCTATGCCTGCGNNCATCATGACCTATCTGTTCGACCAGCAAAAGGCGTGGGACGCGCTGACGGCTCTGGAAAAAGGCTGGGGCGGCACGCCGCAGGAGCGGCAGGCGGCCAAATACCGTTCCTATGCCGCGCAATATGGCGTGCGCGCGCCGCAAGTGTCGGAAGATGCCGCCGAGACGGCCACGCAGGGCGATGCCGCGCAACAGAACGCGCCGCAGCCGATCCA
>DDES01000009.1:0-248 GCA_002336765.1 Novosphingobium sp. UBA1948
GCCCGTGCCCAGCGTGCCCAGGTGCGTGAGGTTGTTGGTGTTCTTCAGGCGGGGATGCTTGTCGCAGATCCGCGCAAAGCGCACCGCCAGGCTCGCCCATGCCTCGACAATCGCGGCCGGCGGGTTGCCCCACGAACCGTGATCGCGCTTCCCACGCCCCACGCTGCGCCCATGCGGCACGGCCTGTTCGATGGCGCTGCGGATGCCTTCCAGATTGTCGGGCAGGTCATGCGCCATCAGCGAGGTGC
>DDES01000009.1:308-6178 GCA_002336765.1 Novosphingobium sp. UBA1948
ACGCCGCGCGTCCACATCTTGATCGGCACGCCGCCATCGACATTGTGAAATTCGTAAGTGGTCTCAGCCATCTCGGCCTCCCGCATGGTGATCATGGTGCCGGTGACGCCACATTGGTAAGTCGCTGGCTACCCATGGCCAAATTCGCTGTCAGGGGCGGTCTGGGGGCGGCCGGCCCATTCCGGCCACCCCGCTTGCCGCTTACCTGCCGGGCTGTTCGACCGACCCGACGCAATACCCTTTTGCAGATGGCGTGCCAGTTTTGGCTGTGCAGCCTTAGAAATCAAACATGTCATTGATAATAAACATTTTTAAAAATCCTCTCGCAGTCGGATGCCGCAAGGGCCGTAGACAAGACTCGGAAATTTGTATCTCAAAATATAAGCTGATATAAATTTCGCGCATGAAGCCAACCACGGTTATCAGCTTTCTTGGCTCCACGCTGGACGCCGCCAAGTTCGGCCCCTCGCGCTGGATGAAGTGGCGCCCATCGGTGGGCCTGTGCATGCACGAGGATCTGCGGGTGGATCGTTTCGTGATGATCCATGGCAATCTGCACAGCCGCCTGGCCGACTATGTGACGCAGGACATTGCCGCCGTCTCGCCCGAAACGCAGGTGGAGCGCCACGTGCTCGACTTCGCGGACGCCTGGGATTTCGAGGAGGTCTACGGCAAGCTGCTCGATTTCGCGCGGGGACTGCCGCTGGACCCCGATGCCGAGGATGTGCTGGTCCACATCACCACCGGCACCCATGTCGCGCAGATCTGCCTGTTCCTGCTGACCGAGGCGCATTATCTGCCGGGGCGCCTGCTCCAAACCCAGCCCAAACGAGGCGCGCCTGATGCAACAGGCACTTGGAACGTGATCGACCTCGATCTTTCGCGCTACGACAGCATTGCCACGCGCTTTGCCAGTGAGAGCGCGGAAAGTTCCTCGTTCCTGAAATCGGGAATCGAGACGCGCAATGCCGCCTTCAATACGATGATCGACGAGATCGAGCAGGTGGCCAGCCGCACCCGCGCGCCGATCCTCCTGATGGGACCAACCGGTGCTGGCAAAAGCCAGCTCGCCCGCCGCATCTTCGAACTCAAGAAGCTGAAACGCCAGATGACGGGCAGCTTTGTCGAGGTCAACTGCGCCACCTTGCGCGGGGACAGCGCCATGTCGGCCCTGTTTGGCCACAAGAAGGGCGCGTTCACCGGGGCGGCGGCTGATCGCGCCGGACTTTTACGGAGCGCCGATGGCGGGATGCTGTTCCTCGACGAAATCGGTGAACTGGGCCTGGACGAGCAGGCGATGATCCTGCGCGCCATCGAGGGCAAGCGCTTCCTGCCCGTGGGCGCCGACAAGGAGGCCCAGAGCGAATTCCAGCTGATCGCAGGCACCAACCGCGATCTGGCAGCGTGCGTGGCGGCGGGCACGTTCCGCGAGGATCTCTACGCCCGCCTCAATCTCTGGACGTTCACGCTGCCCGGCCTGGCCGAGCGGCGCGAGGATATCGCCCCCAACCTCGATTATGAATTGGACCGCCATGCCGAGCGCGAAGGCGAGCGGGTGACTTTCAACAAGGAGGCCCGCGCCGATTACCTCGCCTTCGCGCTGTCTCCTGCTGCGCGCTGGGCGGGCAATTTCCGCGACCTGGCGGCCAGCGTGACCCGCATGGCGACGTTTTCGCCCAAGGGGCGGATCGATGTTGCGGCGGTGGCCAAGGAAATCGAACGACTCAAGCGCCTGTGGGCCGATGGGGCCGTGACCAATGACGACGGGCTGGAACGCTGGCTATCGCCCGATGCGTTGGCCGATGTCGACCCGTTTGACCGGGTGCAACTGGCTTATGTCGTGGAGACTTGCGTATCCGCCCGCTCCCTGTCCGAAGCTGGCCGCACACTCTTTGCTGCCTCGCGCGAGAAGCGTGCCAGCACCAATGACGCTGACCGCCTGCGCAAATATCTGGCTCGGTTCGGGCTGGGGTGGGACGATTTCAAACGCGGCGGGCAGGCCCGCTAGACGCCCAGCCACTCCAGCCCGCCTGGCAAATCGTCCACGCTGAAATCCACCTGAAGCACGCGGCGATGCGTGGGCCGGCTGGCCGCTTCCGAGGCGTGCAGGATCGGCGTGGAATAAGCCCAGATGTCTCCCGCCCGGGCAAGACAAGCGGCAATGCCACACGCTGCGACCACTTGCGCCACTGAACTTTCCGGCACGCGCCCGCAGCGGTGCGACCCAGGGGCGATCAACAGCGGGGCATTGCTTGCCGGCACATCATCGAAATGAACACGCAGTGTCACCATGCGCGAAAGCAACTCTATGGGCGGGGCAACATGATGCAGGCCCGCCTTGATCGACCATGGCCCAAATCCCACGACCTCGATCTTCTGCTGGACGCAAATGGTACGGTCCTGGTGCCAGCCCAAAGACCAATTGGTGGTCGCGCTTTTATCGAACAGAATGGCCCGGACCGGCTTGGCCGCAGCGCCAAGGACCTTACTTGCGATGGCGCCGATCGAGCGGTCCGGCATAAGAAATTCGCGCAAGGCGGGCATGCCGCGAACGCGGATGCCAGCCTGATCGGGTGGCAGACCCGCCAGCACGACATTCAAATCCGGCAGCATAGCCAAGGCTGCCTCTGGAAAGAGCTCCGCGCCGTGTTCGGTAAGACGCAAACGATCGGTCGTGTTTACGCCAGCCACTTGGCCTTGCCCCGTTCCACCTCCGCCTGTGCGAGGCGCAACAGCGCCGGGTCGCCTTCGGTCAGCACCTCCAGCAGGCTGGGAATCTCGCGCAGATAGACCCGCGCAAAGCCATCGCCGTGTTCGACGATCGAGAGCGTGTTGGAAATCACATCGGCGAGTTTGACGGTCTTCATCTCGGCCGGGGCCTGGGCCAGGTGCGCGCGGTCGATGGCCTTGCGGATTGCCCGATTGCCATCTGTCGGACGGCTTACATCGGTTAGCCATGCCACCCCATGTACGATGTCATCGCCAAACGCAGCGCGCACATCCTCGATGCTCGCTGCAGTATCCTCGACCACGTCATGAAGCAGCGCTGCCGCAATCATCGTGGGCGTTCCATCGACGTCTGCCACCGTTCGTGCCACCTCCAGGCAGTGCAGCACATAGGGTTCACCCGTGTATTTGCGCTGCTGGTTGCCATGCATGCGCGTGGCGAAGGCGCAGGCATCGAGAAGGAGCGGCACGGCGGCAAGGTCTTGGAACAACAATCCGATCTCTCCGGAAGATCAGTGGGTGAGCGCCAGCCCACCCACTGCTGCTGGTTCAGGCCGATCTTAACTGAAACCGCTCGCCGGCATAGACCCTCACCGCATTGCCACGTTGCAGATCCTGTTGGACATGCCATTGCGCTCGGCGCCCGTCGCCTCTGGCCTGCTGGTGTCGCTCCTGCAGCATGATCGCCAGTTTCAGCCGCGCCAGCTTGCGGTTGGCGTGCTGCGAGCGCTGCTCCTGCGCCATGGCGACAAGGCCGCTTGGCCGGTGCGTTGCCCGCACTGCACTGTCGGTCTTGTTGACATGCTGGCCGCCCGGCCCGCTGGCGCGCTTCACCTGATAATCGATATCCTCCTCTTTCAGATCGATCATCTCGTCAGGCGTGGGCGCCAAGGATACGCCAACGAACCAGTTGCGCCGCTTGTGGGTGGGACGAAAGGGACTGTTGCCGATCCATTGGTTGGTACCGATGCGCTGGGCGGCGAAGGCGGCCGATCCCTCGCCCGCGATGCGGAGCAGGATGGAAGCTGAAAACTCCTCCGCCCCATCCAGCGACTCGCATTTCAGCCCCTCGGCCTTGGCCTCTCGCGCAAACGCACGCGCCAATCCCGCCACCACCCAGCGGCATTCCTGCGGGCCTTTGCCCGCCGTGATGTGGAGGATGACCTCGCTCATGCTGCCCTCGTCTTATAGCTGAGCAGGGGGCGCAGCTTGGCGATCACGCGGATCAACCCAGCGCGTTCCAGATCGGCGATGACCATGCCGATGTCCTTGTAGGCGTCGGGCGCTTCTTCGAAGATCAGGCGGCGATCTTCGCAGATCACTTGGCTACCCAGCGCGGTGCGTTGCAGATCCGCGGCTTTGAAGCGGCGCGAAAGGCGCGCGTGGGCGTCTTTTCGGCTCCACTTGCGGCCCGCGCCATGCGCCAGCGAATAAAGCGCATGATCGGCTGCTTCCACGACGGGTTCGACCAGATAGCTGAAATCGCCACGCGAGCCAGGGATGGTCACCAGCCCGCGATCGGCCGGTGCCGCCCCCTTGCGGTGCAGCCACCCGCCCTGGTGCGGCGTCACGCTGTTGTGGCAGATATCCAATACGCAATGACCACCAAACCCGAGGCTCTCGCAAAAGCGCTGGGCGATGACTTGGCGGTTGAGGATGGCCCATGCCAACGCGGCATCATGCTCGGCCAGATAGGCTTTCGCCTTGGCATAGCCCGCAGGGATGCCTGCGCGTGCTTCGGCTTGGCGGTGCGCCTGCAGGATCGCTTGTCCTAACCCGCGCGAGCCACTGTGAACCATCATCCACACGCGGTCATGACGCAAGCCCAAGTCGCCAAAGCGGGCCTCGTCGGCAATGGCTTCGATGCGCTGGAATTCGACGAAGTGGTTGCCACCACCAATCGTGCCCAGCGCCGGACTGGCAAGATGCTGCGGGAGTCCAACCTCGGCGAGAGCCGCAGCATGATCACCGGCCCAAGGCGCGTCGAGCCCGTGCAACTTGCGTTCGACCGAACCGAGGCGAAACTTGCGGACGAGGCAGTCGGTTTCCCACAAGGCCATGCCGCAACCGATGTCGCTGCCGACAAGATGCGGCCAAACGTGGCTTGGCGACCAGAAGGCCGCGCCCACGGCGATGCCATTGCCCGCATGCAGATCGGGCAGGCCGACAATGCGCGCCATCCCGTCATAGCGCGCACAGGCTTCGAGTTGATCAAGCGCCAAGGGATCAAACCGCGCCGGATCGGTGGCAATCAGGGTGATCGCGCTCATTGCGCACCACCTCGGCCAAGGTTTGGGCCTGAGTAAAAAGCAACAAGGATAGCGATGTCGGTAAAATCAGCGGCGCGATGGCCGCAAGAAACAATCAGGCGAAACGGTTCGCCCGCGATGGAATTGCCCATGCAATCTGTTCCTGAACACAGGGAAAAAAGAAGTGATGTGTGGTGCGGGCGAATGCTGCGCGCATGGTCTTCTCCTTTCCTTGTGCGAGAACAGGCCAAACTTGGCTGGTGGTGGCGATAGTTCGGATTGACCTGCTCGGCAAGTCGCCCAAACATGCGCCCGCGATTTTTATCCGGAGCGTTGCTTGAAAACCATTCTGTTCGTCTGTAGCCAAAACCGCCTGCGCAGCCCGACGGCCGAGCAGGTATTCGCCGGCTATCCTGGCCTGGAGGTGTCGTCCGCCGGCACCAATCACGATGCGGACAACCCGCTGACTGCTGAACTGGTGTCATGGGCCGACATCATCGTCGTGATGGAAAAGCAGCACCGCGCCAAGCTGCAACGCCGGTTCCGTGCGGCCTTGCGCGGGCAACGCGTTATCTGCCTGGATATTCCCGACGATTATGCCTTCATGCAGCCGGAACTGGCGGAACTGCTCAAGGCCCGTATGGCGCGGCATGTGCCGCAAGCATTATCGTGAATGTATGGCTGCTTCCGACGCAAGTGATTGGGCTTGGCAAGGTCGGCTTTTGAGGCGTTCTGTCACCGCGTGCTGCCCAATCTTTCGAGATAGCCGCACAGCATGTCCGCCATGGCTTCGGCATAGGCATTGATCTCGGCCGGTTCGCGCGGCGTTTCCGAAAAGCTGGCGCCGACGTCGCTGAGTGTGCGTTTGATCAGATCACCGGATAGATGCCGCTG
>DDES01000233.1:0-8729 GCA_002336765.1 Novosphingobium sp. UBA1948
CACGCTCGCCCCGCGTATCCCCCCGCGTCGCGCCATAGGGCGAGCGGCCGCGTACATCGCCCCGCTCGGCCAGCGCATAGCGGATCTGGTCGCGCCGCAGCACGCCGCTGTCGGCCATACTGTCATCCCCCACCAGCTTCAGCCCCGAGAGCATGCCGTGGAACGCGCCCGAGCCAACAGGCCGGATCGTGGGCCGCGCCAGCAACACACTCATCCGCATGCGACAGGCCACAAATTGCGTCTCGCCTTCTTCCACATTCAGCCGCAGACTATCCCGCGTCTCGCCCTCGGCGGTGTAGCCATGCACGCCCGGCTCCACCAGCACCGCAAACCACCGCCCGTTGCCCAGCGCGCTGATCTTGCGGCCATCCTCCCTCACCGTGCAGCCAATCGCCGCCCAGTTGAGCGTGGAGGGGCGGAAGAATACCACCTGCCCCTTGCCCTGCGGCGGCGCAGGCACCGACAGTGCTGCCGTTTCCGGCAGAGGGATGATCGCGGCTGGCTGGGCGGTCGCTATTTCAGCCGCAGCAGGCCGCACCAGCGTATCGCGCGCCACGCGGGCCAGCGAACGGCCACCGGCAGGCACCATGATATTCTGCCCCGTTTCTCCCATCGCCAGCAGCGCCGTGGGCAGCACCGAATAGCGGCCAAAACGCATGGTGCTGTTGGCGCGATCCACACGGTCCAGCCCGACCTCGCCCTGTTGCAGGCGATAGAGCGGCAATGCCTGTCCCTGATAGGCGATGCTGCGCGCGGCGAGGATCAGCACACCAGGCACCCCGCTGCCCGCAGCAGGCTTGGCCTCGATCACCTCGCCCGTGCCGGTGGCGCCCGCGGGCACCACCACCTCGCCCCGCACCACCAGCGGCGCGGCAAGGCGGAAGACGAAGCTCTCGCCAGCCTTGGCACTGGCGCTCGACAGCGTGGTGGCAAATTCGATCTCGACCACCGTGTCGCGGGGGATCAGCAAGGGCTGGTGGACGGCTGGCGTGGGACTGACGGGCACGGGCTTCGGGGCGGCGGCATGGGCACTATGCGTCACCACTGCCAAAACCGCCAAGGCCCAGATCTGTTCGCGCACCATCCTACCCTCCGCCATTACAGACTAGGGTAAATACTTAATTGCGCCACAGCAAGGCGCCCTATTCGTCCTCGAACAGGCCCGCCAATTGCTCGATCATCGTGCCGCCCAATTGCTCGACATCCATGATCGTCACCGCGCGCTTGTAATAGCGCGTGACATCATGGCCGATGCCGATAGCCACCAGTTGCACCGGCGATTTGGTCTCGATCCAGTCGATCACACGGCGCAGATGGCCTTCCAGATAGCCCGCCGCGTTGACCGACAGCGTGCTGTCATCCACCGGCGCGCCATCGGAAATCACCATCAGGATGCGGCGATCCTCAGGGCGGCCCAGCAGGCGATCATGCGCCCATTTGAGCGCCTCGCCGTCGATGTTTTCCTTGAGCAACCCCTCGCGCATCATCAGGCCGAGGTTCTTGCGCGCACGGCGCCACGGCTCGTCGGCCTTCTTGTAGACGATATGGCGCAAATCGTTGAGGCGGCCCGGATGCGCGGGTTTGCCGGCGGCCAGCCATGCCTCGCGGCTTTGCCCGCCCTTCCACGCGCGGGTGGTAAAGCCCAGAATCTCGGTCTTGACCCCGCAACGCTCGAGCGTGCGCGCCATAACATCGGCAGAAATCGCCGCGATGGAAATCGGGCGGCCACGCATCGATCCGGAATTGTCGATCAGCAGCGTGACAATCGTATCCTTGAACTCGACATCGCGCTCGACCTTGTAGCTGAGCGAGGAACCGGGGGCGACCACCACGCGGGCCAGACGCGCGGCATCGAGAATGCCTTCTTCCTGATCGAAATCCCAACTGCGGTTTTGCTGGGCCATCAGGCGACGTTGAAGTCGGTTGGCCAGCTTCGTGACGATGCCCTGCAGCCCTTTGAGCTGCGCGTCGAGATAGGCGCGCAGGCGGGTCAGCTCATCCTCGTCGCACAGATCCTGCGCGGCGATCACCTCGTCATATTTGCCGGTGAAGACCTTATAATCGAAATCGGCGGGCAGATCGGTCCACGGGCGGTTCGGGCGGGTGGGCAGCATGCCCTCCTCGCTGTCCTCACCCTCGTCGTCCATATCGCCCTGATCGTCGATCTCGGACTGCTGCTCGCTATCGCCCTGCTCGTCGCCCTGCGACTGGTCGGCAGCCATCTCGATGGGCTGCTGCTGCTCGCCGGGCTGGTCCTCGTCCTGCTGCTCATCCTTTTCGTCGGGCGCGTCCTCGTCATCCTCGTCCTCGCCGCCTTCGTCCGTCGGCTCGGGCTGGGTCAGGTCAAGATGGCGCAGCATGTCGAGCGCAAGGTGCTGGAAGGCGCCCTGATCCTCGATCTTTTCGGCCAGAGCCTCGAAATCCCCGCCCGTGCGCGCCTCGATGAACTCGCGCATCATCTCGACGCCGCCCTTCGCCACCTCGGGGATCGGCTGGCCGGTCAGCGCCTCGCGCAACAGCAGCGCCAGCGCGGTGTGCAAAGGCACCTGCTCGGCGCGTTCGGCGCGGACGATAGCATCGGACTGCACCCGCGCCTGCAAGGCAGCGTCCAGATTGCCGCGCATGCCGTCATAGGTGTTGGCGCCGATCGCCTCATAGCGCACCGCCTCCACCGCATCGTAACAGGCGCGCGCCACCGGCTCGGCGGGCATGGCCTTGCGGTGCAGCGCCTCGTTATGGTGCTTCAGCCGCAGGGCATAGGCATCGGCCACCCCGCGCGCTTCCATCGCGGCGGCGCGGGGCACGCTGCGCCCGGGCATGGGGATGCGGAAGATCGCTCCCGAGGGCCCGCCGCCCGACATGCTGGGCGCGTCGGGGCTCCAGTTGACCTCAATGTCGCCACGCTCCGCAATCGCGCGCGAGGCGCCGGTCAGCGCGGATTTGAACCGGTCGAGAGGCGTTTCTTCGGCCAAGGCGCGTCCTTTAGAGGCTCTGGCCCGTCTTGGCCCAGTCGGCCATGAAGCCTTCGATACCCTTGTCGGTCAACACATGCTTGAACAGGCCCTTGATGACGGCGGGCGGGGCGGTCATCACATCGGCGCCGATCTTGGCGCATTCCAGCACATGCACGCTGTGACGCACCGATGCGGCGAGGATTTCCGTCTCGAAGGCATAGTTGTCATAGATCAGGCGGATGTCGCGGATCAGATCCATGCCATCAAAGCCATTGTCATCATGGCGGCCAATGAAGGGCGAGATGAACGAAGCACCCGCCTTGGCGGCCAGCAGCGCCTGATTGGCCGAGAAGCACAGCGTCACGTTCACCTTGGTGCCGTCCGAAGTCAGCGCCTTGCAGGTCTTCAGGCCATCGATGGTCAGCGGCACCTTGATGCAGACATTGTCGGCGATCTTGCGCAGGATTTCGGCCTCGCGCATCATGCCTTCATGGTCCAGCGCGATCACTTCGGCCGACACGGGGCCATCGACGATCCCGCAGATTTCCTTGGTCACTTCGAGGAAATCACGGCCCGACTTGGCGATCAGGCTGGGGTTGGTGGTCACGCCATCGAGCAGGCCGGTGGCGGCCAGTTCCTTGATGTCGGCGATTTCTGCGGTGTCGACGAAGAATTTCATGGGGGTTCCCCTGCATGGGCGCGGTGGCGCGCGATTCTGGTATGGCTTTCCCTCGCCTATAGGCAGATGCGCCCCGCAACCCAAGCCCCCACTTGCAACCTTTGCCCAGCCCCGCCATCCTGACCCCATGACCGAGCCTGTGTTCCGCCGCTATACCCCTGCCGACCGCGACGGGGTGATCGCCTGCATCCTCGCCATTCAACAGGGCGAGTATGGCATGGCGATCACGGCGCAGGACCAGCCCGACCTCGCCGATATTCCCGCCTTCTACCAGAACGGCGCGGGCGATTTCCGGGTGGCCGCGGCGGCGGGGCGCATCGTCGGCACGATTGCGCTCAAGGATTTTGGCGGGGGCGAGGCCGCCTTGCGCAAGATGTTTGTCGCTGCCGATTATCGCGGGCGGGAGCGGGGCGTGGCGGCGCGCTTGCTGGCCGAACTGCTCGATCATGCCAAGGCGGCTGGCCTGCGGGCGCTTTATCTGGGCACCACCGCGCATTTCCTTGCCGCGCACCGCTTCTATGAACGCGCGGGCTTCACCCTGATCGCGGCGGGAGATCTGCCAGCCTGCTTCCCGCGCATGGCGGTGGACACGCGCTTCTATCGGCTGATGCTGGAGTAGCTTGACCCGCGCCATGCTTTGCCGTCATGGCAGGGGCATGACCCGCGCCCGCCTGCTTGTTCTGAATGCTGCCCTGCCGGTGCTGGATTACCGCGTGCCCCACGGAATGGCCGTGGAACATGGCAGCGTGGTGCTGGCGCCGCTCGGGCCGCGTCAGGTGATGGGTATCGTGTGGGAGGCGGATCGCTTGCCGGGCGAAACAGTGGGTGACAATCGCCTGCGCAACCTGTTGCAGGTGTTGCCCGTGCCGCCTTTGCCCGCGCCTTTGCGGCGGCTGATCGAGTGGACCTCGGACTATTACTGCGCCTCGCTGGCCTCGGTGGCGCGCATGGCGCTATCCTCCACCGCCGCGTTGCAGGGCGGGCGTAGCATGACCGAATACCGCCTGGTGGAAGGCGCCGAGCCTCCCAAACGGTTGACGCCCCAACGCGCCGCCGCGCTCGAAGCGCTGCAAGGGATGCAGGGCACCTTGCGCGAGCTGGCCGAGGCGGCTGGCGTGACCGAGGCGGTGCTGCGCGGCATGGCGGGGCTGGGCCTGATGGAAAGCGTGGTCGTGGACCTCGACCGGCCCTATCCCTCGCCCGACCCTTCGTTTGATATTCCCCGCCTGTCGGATGGCCAGCAGGCCGCCGCCGACGAGATGGTGAGCGCGGTGCGCGAGCATCGCTATGTGCCGTTCCTGCTGGACGGCGTAACGGGCAGCGGCAAGACCGAGACCTATTTCGAAGCCGTGGCGCAGGCGGTGCAAACCGGCGATCAGGTGCTGGTCATGCTGCCCGAAATCGCGCTGACGCAGAATTTCCTGCGCCGGTTCGAGGCGCGCTTTGGCGTGACGCCGGTGCTGTGGCACTCCAGCCTCAAATCCGCCGAGCGGCGGCGGGCATGGCGCGCCATTGCCAGCGGCCAGGCCAAGGTGGTGGTGGGCGCGCGCTCGGCGCTGTTCCTGCCCTATCCGCGCCTTGGCCTGATCGTGGTGGACGAGGCGCATGAGGTGTCGTTCAAGCAGGACGATGGCGTGCGCTATAATGCCCGCGATGTGGCGGTGATCCGCGCGCGGTTTGAAGGCATTCCGGTGGTGCTGGCCTCGGCCACGCCCGCGCTGGAAAGCATGACACTGGCCGAAGCGGGGGTGTATCAGCGCATCGTCCTGCCCGATCGCTTTGGCGGGGCGCAATTGCCCGACATCCATATCCTCAACCTCACCCAGCATCCGCCCGAGCGCAACCACTGGATCGCGCCGCCGCTGGTCGATGCGCTGAAAGACCGGTTGGAGAAAGGCGAGCAATCACTGCTTTTCCTCAACCGGCGCGGCTATGCCCCTTTGACGCTGTGCCGCGCCTGCGGGCATCGCTTCCAGTGCGACACATGCAGCGCGTGGCTGGTGGAACATCGCCTGTCACGGCGGCTGGCCTGCCACCATTGCGGGCAGGAACAACCCATGCCCACCGCCTGCCCCGAATGCGGAGAGAGCGATTGCCTTGTCGCCTGTGGCCCGGGTGTGGAGCGCATCGCCGATGAAGTGGCCGAGATCCTGCCGGAGGCCCGCGTGGCTATTGTGACCTCCGACACGCTGAACACACCCGACAAGGTGGCCGAGTTCGTTTGCGCGGCGGAAAACAAGATGGTCGATGTGATCGTCGGCACACAATTGGTCACTAAAGGCTACCACTTTCCCGACCTGACGCTGGTGGGGGTGATCGACGCCGACCTTGGCCTTGAAGGCGGCGATCTGCGCGCGGGCGAGCGGTCCTATCAACAAATCGCGCAGGTGGCGGGGCGCGCCGGGCGCGGCGAAAAGGCGGGCGAGGTCTATATCCAGACGCGCCACCCCACCGCCCCCGTCATCGCCGCGCTGGCCAATGGCGACCGCGATGCCTTTTACGCCGCCGAGGCCGAGGGCCGCCGCCATGCCAATGCCCCGCCTTTCGGGCGCTGGGCCGCGATCATTGTATCCTCCGAAGAAGAATCCGAAGCCAAGGAGGCCGCCCGCGCCATTGGCGGCACGCGCCCCAATCTGCCCGATGTGGCCGTGCTTGGCCCCGCGCCCGCGCCCTTGGCGCTGCTGCGCGGGCGCTATCGCTATCGCCTGCTCATCAACGCCAAGCGCAGCGCGCAATTGCAGAGCGTATTGCGCGAATGGCTGGGCGGGCTGAAATTCCCCGCCAGCGTGCGGGTCAGCATCGACATCGACCCTTACTCTTTCGTCTGAACGCCCTCACGCGCCAGCAGCCCGCGTTTGACATCCTCACCCCACGCATAGCCGCCCAGCGAGCCGTCGCCACGAATCACACGATGGCAAGGGATCAACACCGCCACCGGATTGGCGCCGTTGGCGCTGCCCGCCGCACGGCNNAGGCGGTGCCGCGCACATCGAGCGGAATCGCCTGCGATTCGCCCTTGCCCTCCACTGCCGCCACCACACTGGCGAACAGATCAGCCATCTGCGCCCCGCCCTCGACCAAAGTCGCATGGGGGAATTTTTCGGCCAGATCCTCGCGCCCCACACCAAAGGCCAGACGACACACGCCCTTGTCGGTGGCCGCCACCAGCATCGGGCCCAGCGCGGTCTGCACCACGGTCCAGACGATCCGCACCCCTGCCCCGCCCTTGGCCCATGCTGACGGTGTCATACCCAATCGCTCTCCTGCTGCTTTATAGAAGGTGGAAGGCGCCGCATAACCAGCGGCATAGATCGCGCCCGTCACATTCCCGCCACCCAGTTCCGTCCGCGCGCGCTCCAACTGCTGCGCGCGGGCATAGGCGGCGGGCGACAGGCCCGTGGCGCGGGTGAACAGCCGCTGGAAATGGCTGGCGCTATAGCCGCAGGCCACTGCCAGTTCGCCCAGCCGCGGCGCGCTGTCCGCCTCGCGGATCAGGCGGATCGCCCGCTCGACGGCCTCCTGCTCACGCACCGCCTCATCGGGCCGGCACCGCAAACATGCGCGATAGCCCGCCGCCTGTGCCGCAGCGCCCCCGTTATAGAAGGTAACATGCGCGCGCAGCGGGCGCCGCGCGGGGCACGAGGGGCGGCAATAGATGCCTGTCGTCGCCACCGCGAAAACAAAGCTTCCATCCGCGCCGCGATCACGCGCGCAGACCGATTCCCAAGCCTTTTGTGGGTCGATTTTCCTCATGCTGCCTGCCCTATCACACGGCACAGTGTCTGGCTTCCCGAAGCTTGCTGTCAAATTATCGGCATGAAACAGCGCATAGGAATGCAACCCCGATCAAGCCGCGCCGCCCCTCCGCTTCGACCGCGACCATGGACTTTGGAATCAGATGGCGTCGCACGGCTTGCATCGCGGATTAATCGCCGCTATGCGCGCCGCGAACCGAGGGCTTCTTCGCCAGTGTTGCGGGGACGAAAGTTGCTCGGCACACCGGCACAAGCCTTGTCGCAAGAGGGGACCGACCAGCGTGGATAATTCCGCCGGCATTACCGCCAGCCTGCAGGGGCGCTATGCTTCCGCCCTGTTTGAACTGGCGCAGGAAAAAGGCGCGGCGAGCGCCGTCGAGGCTGATCTCGACAAGCTGGGTGCGGCGCTTGCCGGCTCGGAGGATCTCGCCAATCTGATTCGCAATCCGCAGATCAGCCGTGACGATGCCGCCAAGGCGATCGAGGCTGTCGCGGGTGTGCTGGGTCTGGGCGATATCGCCAAAAACTTCCTCGGCGTGCTGGCGGCCAACCGCCGTCTGGCCGCGCTGCCCAACATCGTCACCGCCTTTGCCGCCATCGCGGCCTCGGCCCGTGGCGAAGTATCGGCCTTTGTCACCAGCGCCCATCCGCTGGGCGAGGAACAGATTGCCGCGCTGAGCGCCAAACTGGCCGCTCGCGAAGGCAAGAGCATCAAGATCAAAACGAGCGTCGATCCGGAGCTTCTGGGCGGCCTTGTCGTCCGCATCGGGAGCCAGCAGATCGATAGCTCGATCCGCACCCGTCTCAATTCGCTCGCCCAGAGCATGAAAGGCTGAACATGGATATTCGCGCCGCAGAAATCTCGAAGGTCATCAAGGACCAGATCGCCAATTTCGGCACCGAAGCCCAGGTTTCGGAAGTCGGTTCGGTGCTCTCGGTGGGTGACGGTATCGCCCGCATCCACGGGCTGGACAAGGTGCAGGCCGGTGAAATGGTCGCCTTTGCCAATGGTGTGCAGGGCATGGCCCTCAACCTCGAAGCCGACAATGTCGGCGTCGTGATCTTTGGCTCGGACAGCGAGATCAAGGAAGGCGACACCGTCAAGCGCACCGGCACCATCGTGGACGTTCCCGTGGGCAAGGGTCTGCTGGGCCGCGTGGTCGACGCTCTGGGCAATCCGATCGACGGCAAGGGCCCGATCGTGGCCGACAAGCGCACCCGCGTCGAAGTCAAGGCTCCGGGCATCATCCCCCGCAAGTCGGTGCACGAGCCCGTGCAGACCGGCCTGAAGGCCATTGACGCCCTCGTTCCCGTGGGTCGTGGCCAGCGCGAGCTGATCAT
>DDES01000233.1:8823-8972 GCA_002336765.1 Novosphingobium sp. UBA1948
TCGAAGAGAACGGCGCGATGGAATATTCGGTGGTGATCGCCGCTACCGCTTCGGAGCCCGCTCCGCTGCAGTATCTGGCGCCCTACACCGGCGCTGCCATCGGTGAATTCTTCCGCGACAACGCCATGCACGCCGTGATCGTGTATGAC
>DDES01000053.1 GCA_002336765.1 Novosphingobium sp. UBA1948
GCCACACGATCATGAACTGCGCCAATGTGTGCCCCAAGGGCCTGTCGCCCGCCCGCGCCATTGCCGAAATCAAGAAGATGCAGGCCGAGCGCCACGTCTGATTGCAGTTCCAGCATCGGAAAGGGGGCGTTTGCACATGGCAAGCGCCCCCTTTTTTCGTGGACTTTGGCGGGGCTAACAAGGTAGGAACGTGCCATGAATTTGCCGAAACTTGGCCATATTGCCCTGATCGCCGCGCTGGCCTGTGTCGGCGCGGTGCAGGCCCCCATGCAGGCACATGCGCAGGGCCGCCGCCTGATCTATGTGAAGAACGCCTGCCAGCGCCCTGTCCGCGTGATCTTCATGCATACCGACAGTGCGCGCGGCCCCAAGCAGCAGGGCTGGTACTATTTCGACGCGGGCGAGGAATCCTATCTGCGCAGCGTGGCGGGCGACAAGCTGACCCAGATCGAGGACCAGCCGCTCTACGCCTATGCCGAAACCACCGACACCAAGCCCCGCCTGCACTGGCAAGGCGACGGGCCGGAGGTGAAGCAGGATGGGGGCCTCTATCGCACCATGCCCATGTCGATCCGCATCGATGCCGATGGCGACATCCTGACCCGTTTCACCTGCGAATGATCTGATGCTGCCTGCCGGAGTTCTCGACCGCTATCGCGCGCTGATCGCCACGCATGAATTGCGCCCCGACCCCGAACAGGCGGCGGCGGCCACACGGCTCGATGTGCTGCAACAGGAACTGGAAGCGGCGCCTGCGGGCGGCGGGTTCCTCGGGCGGCTGCTGGGCAAAAAGGCGCCGCGCGCGCGTGGGCTCTACATGTGGGGTGGCGTCGGGCGCGGTAAGTCGATGCTGATGGACCTGTTCCACGATGCGCTGGCGATCCCCGAGAAGCGCCGCGTGCATTTCCACGCCTTTATGCTCGAAGTGCACGAGATCATGCGCGATGTGCGCAAGGGCGAGACCGGCGATCCTATCCCTCAAGTGGCCGCGCGCATTGCCCAATCCTTACGCGTGCTAGCCTTTGACGAGATGGTGGTGAACAATTCGGCCGATGCGATGATCATGTCGCGCCTGTTCACCGCCCTCATCCGCGACCATAATCTCACCATCGTCACCACCAGCAACCGCGCTCCGTCAGAACTCTACAAGAACGGGCTGAATCGCGAGCATTTCCTGCCCTTCATCGCGCTGATCGAGGGCGAGCTGGATGTGATGACGCTCAACGGGCCGGTGGATTACCGCCTCGAACGCCTGGCGGGCGCCCGCTCGTGGCATATGCCGCTGGGCGATGCCGCCACCGAGCGCGTGCGCGAAATCTTCTTCCGCCTCACCGACTTTCCACCCGAAGACGCCCGCCATGTGCCCAGCGCCGAACTCGACGTGGGTGGTGGCCGTCTGCTGCATGTGCCCAAATCGCTCAAAGGCGTGGCGGTGTTCTCGTTCAAGAAGCTGTGCGGCGAGGCGCGCGGCGTGTCCGACTATCTCGCCATCGCGCGGGCCTATCACTCGGTGATCCTCGTCGGGATCCCGCGCCTCGGGGTGGACAACCGCAACGAGGCCACCCGCTTCATGACGCTGATCGACGCGTTGTACGAGCATAAGGTCAAACTGTTCGTCACCGCCAACGCCTCCGCAGAAGCGCTCTACAACAACGATAACCGCGAGAACGACACCGGCGCCTTCGAATTCGATCGCACGGTCAGCCGCTTGCAGGAAATGCAGAGCAAGGATTATCTCGCCAAGGGGCATGGCGAGGAGTGATTTTCTCGAAACGGGTGCCTCCGGCGGGTTAAGGGCTATTGCCCTTAACAATCCCGAGAAGCGCGTCGGAGTGCCAAGGTCATACTGTTGCGCAGGGCCGCACCGCCGGAGGCTTTTATTGCCTGCGGCGCTCCAGCTTACGCAAGGCCGACTGGCGCGCGACAAAGACAGTATGGGGATTGTCAAGGGTGTAACACCCTTAACCCGCCGGAGGCCTCTTCACCTTCAAAACCTCCCCTTAAACCAGCCCCAACCGCCCCAAACTCTTCTCCAGCATCAGCAATTGCCACAGCAGCCGCGAATGATCGGAAACGCCCGCGATATGCGCTTCGGCGATGCGCCCCAGCGCGGCGCTGTCAAACCAGCCGGTGCGCGCCAGAACGCCGCCTTCTGCAATCCCCCGCGCCGCGCCGGCCAGCGGCCCGCGAAACCACTGCGCGATGGGGGTAACAAAGCCCTGCTTGGGGCGGAACAGGATGTCCTCGGGCAGGTATCGCCGCATCGTGTCTTTGAGCAGCCACTTGCCCTGCCGCCCGTGGACTCGCATCCCTTCGGGCAGCGTGGCGGCAAATTCGATCAACCGATGGTCGAGCAAAGGCTCGCGTGCCTCCAGCGACACGGCCATCGAGGCGCGGTCCACCTTGGTCAGAATGTCGCCCGGCAGCCAGAACTTCAGGTCCGCATATTGCGCGCGATCCAGCCCCGAGCGCGCGGGCGCCTTGGCCATCAGCTCCATGAACGGCTGCTCGGCGCGATAGGCGCCGCGCTCACGGCGATAAGCGTCGGTGTAGAGCGCCTCGCGAAGCGCAGGGCCCGTCACGCTGATCGCGTCCGTATAGGCCTCCTCGGACGACCGCGCGAGGTTGAGCAGCGTCGTCTTGGCCCGCAACGGGCGCGGCGCCCAATCCGCCTTGGGATAGAGCCGCCCCAACGTGCCAAACACGCCCTGCCGCAAGCCATCGGGGATCATGCCCCGCACGCGATCCTCGCCATACTGGAACACATGGCGGCGATATCCGGCAAAGGCCTCGTCCGCCCCATCGCCCGACAGCGCCACCGTCACGCTCTCGCGCGCCAATTGGCAGACGCGCCATGTGGGCAGCGCGCTGGCATCGGCGAAAGGCTCGTCAAACATCCACGCCAGATGGTCCGCCGCCTCGAAATCATCGGGCGAAACCACGCGGCTTTGGTGATCGGTGCCAAATTGCTCGGCAATCCGGCGCGCGTAATCGCTCTCATCCAGCGCCTTCACATCAAAGCCGATCGAGCAGGTCTTGACCGGCGAGGCACTAGCCTCGGCCATTAGCGCCACCACCGACGACGAATCCACCCCGCCCGACAGGAACGCGCCCAGCGGCACATCGGCCACCATCCGGCTCGTCACCGCATCGCGCAGCAGATGCACCAGCTCCGCGCCCAGATCCGCCGCGCTGCCACGGCGGCGCTCGGCAAAGCTGACATCCCACCACTGCTTGGGCTGCGGCCGCGGCGCACCATGCTGCAACAGCATCAAATGCCCCGCCGCCAGCTTCTCCACACCCTTCAGGATCGAGCGGTGATCGGGCACATAGCCCCACGCCAGATAGTCCTCGATAGCGAGCGGATCAACTTCACGCCGCAACAGAGGATGCGCCAGCAAAGCTTTCAATTCCGAACCAAAAATCAGACTGCCATCCGACAGTTCGGCATAGAACAAAGGCTTCACGCCCAACCGGTCGCGCACCAGCAACAGGCTGCGCGCCTCAAGGTCATAGATCGCAAAGGCGAACATGCCCGCCAGGCGGCTCACGCAATCCGCGCCCCAGCGCTGATAGGCGGCAAGGATCACCTCGCTATCGCCATCGGTGTGGAATTTGGCCCCCTGCGCCGCCAGTTCGGCGCGCAACTCGCGGTAATTGTAGATCTCGCCGTTGAACAACAGCATCAACCGGCCATCGGTGCTGGCCATCGGCTGGGGGCTGCCCTCAATGTCGATGATCGACAGGCGGCGGTGGCCCATGCCGATGCCGGGCGCCGTCCACACGCCAAAACCATCCGGCCCGCGATGGGCGATGGCGTCACACATGGCTTCCACCCGCGCCGGATCAACCGGCTTGGGGGTTACGAGATGGAAAATTCCGGCAAATCCGCACATGGCCACAATCCTTACAGGACAGAGCCTTACAAACCCTTGCCAAGCGCGTCCATCCACGGGCCAATCGCCCCTGTGGAGGCACGGAAAGCCGCAATGCTCACCTCGGGCGCCGCATCTTCGGATGACAGGATCAGCATCATCGTAGCGCGCCGCCGCAACATCACGCGGTCGGCGATATTGGCCAGCTTCAGTTGCAGATTGCTGCCCGTCACCAGATCGCCGGTTTTATAGGTGGTTTCAGCCAGACGCTCGGTTGGACCGCCCGCCAGCAACAGGTCGCTCTTGGCATCCGCAACCGCCGGACCATTGGCCTTCCACGCCCACTGGCTGCCCAGCGGCAGGGCGCCCTCGCCGTAGCCGCCCGCCTTCTTGCCCTGCCCCTGCGCCGCATAGAGCGCATAGAACACATCCACCGTATGGCCTTTGCCATCGCTGTAGCGCCCGAGCAGTCGATGATCGGCACCCGTGGCGAGCGGTTCCCACCATTGGCGCGGCTGATAGGGCATCCGGCTCCAGCCCGACACCACCGGCAGGCCGATCTGGCGCGGCATCGGCGCGGCAAGGCCGTCGGCCGCCAGAACCCAGCCTTGCGCCACCAGCACCATCGCCGCCAGCACGCCCAAAGCCTTGGCAGGCGAGATCACCCGCGCAGACAAACGCTCCAGCAGCGCCGATCCCTCGATCCGCGCGACATCCACCATCGCCGCGCCGGCAGGCCGGTCAAACCAGCGCCAACCCGCCCCGATGATTGCCGCGATCACCGCAGCAAAGAAGAACCAGCCATAGATGATATGGTCGACCCCGCCCGCCACTTCGCGGCCATAGAATTGCGCGACATAGACCGTGCCCCATGCCCGCACCCCATTGGCCAGCACCGGCACCACCACGCATAGCACCATAAACGCCGCCCGCCGCTGCCAAGAGACAAAGCAGACGTGGGCCGCCAGCGCGCCAAAAGCCAGCATGGCGACAAGGAACTTGATGCCCGAACAGGCCTCCGCCACCTCGAACAGACCAGCGGGCGTGGCGATAAACACGCCGTCGATCTGCGCGGGAATGCGGGTGAGATGCACCAACGCGATGGTCAGCTTGGCGGTGATGGTTTGCAGCAAGGGCACCAGTTCATCGCCAAAGGGCACCAGAAAGCCCATGTAAGCCAGCGGAAACAGCAAGCCAGCCGCCAACCGCGGCCCCAGCATCAAGGGCACGCTGCCCACCAGCATGGCCACCACGGCGATCTGCGTCACCTGCGCGAAACCGGCCAAAGCGCCCAGCGCCCACAGCAGCACCGCCCCGCCCATCAGCCACAGCGCGGGCGCCCAGCCCTGCGGGCGCAACCGCAACAGATCGGGCAAGCGCTGCGCCACCAGCCACACCAGAATGGCAGGCACGAAGAGGATATGGGTATAGGTTGAACTGTCCCACCACTGATGCGCCATCGCGCGCCAGTCGGGCAGAAACACGAGAATCAATGCGCCCCACAGCGCGCCCAGCCGCAGCAGCGCCGCGCGCCATTGCGGCGTCAGCGCGCCGCTGGCCGCAAGGCGCAAGCTGCCCTCAGGCGGCATCGCGCCGCACCTGCGGCTCGGCAACCATCATATCCACCAGCGGCGCCAAGGCACTCTGCCAGCTCTGCCGCTCGACCACCAGACGGCGGGCATCCTTGCCCATGATCGCCGCGCCGCGCGGGTTGGATGCCAGCTCGACAATCGCGGCCGCCAGAGCCGCATCGCTGTCGGCCACGGCAAAATGATGGTTGGGCACGGCATTGATGCCGGTGGCCGCCGAGCTGGTCAGCACGACCGGCAATTCCATCGCCATCGCCTCAAGCACCTTGTTCTGCACCCCGCGCGCGATATCAAGCGGGCAGACCGCCATATCGGCGGCCTTTAGCCATGTGCGCACATCCTCCACCCGGCCCCAGACATGCACGCCGTCGAGCATGTCGAGCACCGTCACATCCTCGGTGGGCGCACGGCCCACGATATGGAAACTGGCTTGCGGGCATTTCACCCGCACCAGCGGCATGATGGCGCGCGCCATGCGCTGAACCGCCGCGATATTGGGCGGATAATCCATCTGGCCGGTAAAGATCAGGCGCGGCGCGCCCTCGCCAACCACGCGCGTTTCGGCATCCACCAGCGCGGGGTCAAAAAAGTCCGAATCGATTCCATTGCCCAGCACCTGCACGCGCGACCGCGCCGCCACGTCGCCCGGCAAGCGCGAGCGGAACAGCTCGGCTTCCTTGTGACTAATCAGCAGGCTGACATCGGCACGCTGCGTCAGCCGCACCTCCTCGGCCGCCAGCAACCTTGCCTCGCGGGCGTGGATACAGGCCATCGGGCCGCTTTTCTCGCGCGCATAGGCCTCGAATTTCACCGAATCGACATCGCAGAAATCCATGATGACGCGACCTGTGAAATCATCGGGAATATATTGGCCCATCTGGCTGGAATAGACGAAGATCGTCTTGACCCGCCCTTGCGCCAGCACTTCGCGCACATAGGCAGCGATCCGCGCGTCATAGAAAGCTGTCAGGCTCACCGGCTTGCCGCTCGCCAGAGCCTGAACACCGGCCAAGGGCAAAGACTTGGTACGGCGGCGCAGCAGATAGGAGGCGCTGAGTGTCGCCAGTTCGACCTCTTCCGCCAGATCTGCCTCGTCATCGGCAAAACAGACCACATGCACCGGCGCCATGCGCGCCAGTCGCCGCAGGATATGATGCGAGCGGATCTTGTCGCCGCGGTTGGGCGGAAACGGGATGCGGTGCGAAATAAAGAGGATCTCGCCGTCCATATCAGCCTCCTCTTACCCCAGTCCGCGCGCGATCCACGGGCCGAGGGCATTGGCCACCGGCAAGGGCAGCTTCTTCCATAGTTCGACCAGCCGCGAATTGCCCGAACTGGTCGGATCGGCATCGCGGCGCGGTGCATCAGGGGCGTTCCACAGGCCATAGGACAAAGGCTGTGGCTCGAAGCCCCAATTGCGCTTGAAGTGATAGGGGCCGGAATTGGTCTTGCTGCGCCCGAAATCGAAGCTGGTGCAACCGCGACGGCGCGCGTGAAGCATCAGTTCGTAATACATCCGGTCGTTGGCGCGCAGCGCGCGGGCGGCATGGGTGCCCCCACCCCAATAGGGCATCACCGCCCCGCCATGATAGAGCGAAAGCACGCTGGCCACCGGCTGCCCCTCATGCCGCACGGTGAGGATATCAGCATCCGCGCCAAAGCCGTCCAGCACCGCGTCGAACAGGCTCCGCGGAAAAACCGGCGTGCCCAGATTATGCACGCTTTGCGCATAGACCGCGTAATGCGCGGCGCGGTCGGCCTCTGCGGTGCCGATCTCCACGGTCAGATCGCCCGCCAGGCCCTTGCGCACCTCGGCGCGTTGCTTGCGGGGGATTGCGGTGAGTTCAGCCTCGTCGCTATCGGCCAGAGGACGCGCAAAGCCGCAATGGCTCTCGCTCTTGATATGCCAGCCCGCGCGCGCATCGGGCAGCAAGCCGCCGCGCAATTCCACCGCAGGGGCAGAGCGACGCAGCGCCAGTTCTTCCAAAGCGGCGAACACCGGCGCGGGATCAATCCCCTCACCCACCAACAGCCCGCCGCCCACGGCAAAGCCGCTGGACGCCAGCACACGGCCAAACACCGGCGAGGATACCAGCGTGAGCGGCAGATAGGCCTCGATGGTCCCGCAACGCTCGACCACCAGCGCCAGCGCCTCGTTGCCGGTGCCGCGCGCGATGGCCTTCAGCCAGACGGGGCGGTGGAACGGTGTGCCTTCGGGATGGGTGACGATGAAAGCCTCGATGGCCTGCACCTCGTTCGGGTCAGCCAGATCGGCAAGGCGCAGGCGCGCGGCCATATCAAGGCGAAACGGTGCGTTCATCGCGGCAGATCCACCGCGCGACAAGCCTCGACAGCAGCCAGATGATCCATACGACCCCATTCAAAATCTTTCAGCATGCGCAGCAGCTTAGATTCCATGCGGTCAATATTTGTATAATGGCGCAGCCGCGATTTGAGCGGCGCATCGGCCACACGCGGCTGCTTCGTATCGATCTCCCACGGGTGAAAGTAGAAGATCACCGGCCGCTCGTCGGCGCAGTTGACGCGGCGCATCGCCCATTGGCTGAAAGCATAGGGCAGGACGCGGAAAAATCCGCCGCCGCCCGCCGCCATCCGTCGCTGCCCCCATTCGACCGTAGTTACGGGAATTTCCACGAGATCGGCCCCGTCCACCGGGCGGAACGCGAAGCGCGGCGCCTCGCGCCAGCCATAGTGATCATGCGCGATGGGGGCCACGCTGCTGGAATAGGCATAGCCGTGGTCGGCCAGCACCTCATGCGCCCAAGGGGTGCGCTGGTCGATCGAGAAGCTGGGCGCGCGATAGCCGATCACGCGCGCGCCACTGGCGTCTTCCAACGCGCAGCGGGCGTCATAAAGGTCGGCGGCAAACTGGCGGGCGTCCATGGTGAACACGCGCTGGTGCGCCCAGCCGTGGCTGGCCAGTTCATGCCCCTCGGCCACAATGCGGCGCATCAGCGCGGGGTGCCGTTTGGCCACCCAGCCCAGAGTGAAGAACGTGGCCTTCACCCCCTGCGCCGCGAACAGGTCGAGCAGACGATTGGTGTTGGCATCCACCCGCACGGTGAGCGAATCCCAGTCGGCTGGATCGATCACCTTCTCAAAGGCACCAACCTGAAACCAGTCCTCAACATCCACCGAGAAACCATTGACAATACCGGCTTTCACCAGCGGCAACTCGGCCACCATGCGCCTTCTCCCTCACTTCATGGCAAGCCTCAGGCTGCCGCGCGCGAAGCCTCGTCGCGCTCGATCCATTCGATCAGCATGGTCAATGTGTGGCGGATGGTGCGATCCTGCTCGATCACGCGCGATTCCAGCGTGGCAAGCCTTTCGTGGATGGCATCGATCGCCGCATTCTGCGCATCCGATCCGGGCAGACCGGCGGTGTCGTTCTGGTTGGCCAGTTCGATCACAGCCTGTTGCAGCTCGGCAATCTGGGCATCACGCTGGGCCAGCGCGGCCTCGATCTGAGCCAGACCCAGCGCGGGAACGGTAGGCTCTGGGGTAGGCTGAGACGCGGCAAACTCCTGCGCGGCGCGGACGGCGGGGGCCACGGCATGTTCGGGGCGGATCGGCGCGGGCGCGATCTGAAGTCCGCCATCGTTGTTCAGCTCGGCCATCACCTGCGCCAGCATCACGCCGTCGATGCGCTTCTTCTGCTCCACCGCGCCAAGGATCAGCAGGCGGTTGACGATCTGGTTCACGCGGCGCGGCACACCGGCGGTGGCGGTGAAAATCTCGCCAAACACGCGCGGGTCGAATTCGGGATTGCCGTTCCACCCCACCAGACGCAGCCGGTGCAGGATATAAGGCTCCACTTCGGTGGTTTCCATCGCTTCGAGATGATGGGCCGCGATCACACGCTGGCGCAGTTGCTCCAGCTGCGGATGGGTCTGCACCAGATCGCGGAATTCGGGCTGCCCCAGCAGCAGGATCTGCAACAGCGGACGATTCCCGAGCTGGAAGTTGGAGAGCATGCGCAGTTCTTCCACCGCGCCCAGCGACAGGTTCTGCGCCTCGTCCACCACCAGCAGCACGCGGCGCCCTTCGCGCGCCTCGCGATGAAGGAAGCCCTCGATCGCGCCCAGCGCCATCGCCTTGTCATGCCCTTGCACCGGCAGCGCGAAAGCCTGCGCCACCACATGCACCAGTTCCTCGCCGTTGAGCTTGGACGTGACGATCTGCGCGGCGGTCAGGCGCTGGCGATCAATGGTGGCCATCAGATGGGCGACCAGCGTCGATTTGCCCGCGCCCACCTCGCCGGTGATGACGATAAAGCCCTCGCCCTGCGCCAGGCCATAGCCCAGATAGGACAAGGCCTTGCGATGGGTCAGGCTCTCGAAATAGAAAGCCGGATCGGGCGTGAGCTGGAACGGACGGGCCGAAAAGCCGTAGAAATTGTCAAACATCGAAACTCTCCAAATCCCTGCCGTCAGAAGGTGTAGCGCATGCCGACGGAACCCGCCGTGCTCCACACATCCTTCGCCGCCTGCTGCATCACGCCGTCGAGCGCCAGCGAGGCATTGGCCGTCACGCGCCGCGAGAGGTGATGCTGATAAAGCGCTACTGCCCGCATCGCATTGACATCGCCATTGGAAGTCAATCCGCTTTGGTAGCGGTAGCCAGTCAGCGTGCCTTCCAGCGTCGAACGCGGCGTCATCGTATAGCCAGCGAACACCGAGGCCCAGTAATACTGGTCGATCTTGCCATTGATGCCCGCCAGCACGGTGGCCTGCGAGGTGATATACTGGCGGCGATCGTAGCCGAAGCCGAAGCCGGTGCGCCAACGGGCATGCTCGAGGCCATAGCCGAAGGAGAAACCACGCCCGCGATAGATCGTCGAGTTGACCGAACCCAGCGCGCCGCCAAGGCAGTTGCCGCCCGTCGAGGCGCTGACGCAGCTCATCATATTGCCGGTCACCGCATCGCGGATCGCGCTGAACTGCGAGGGCAGGTTGAACAGCGAGTTGGTGAGCGCCCCGCCAAAGCCGGTGATGCCCTCGTAAACCACGAGGTTGAACCCACTATGCTCGTTGGGGCGATAGTTGAGGAAGCCATAGCCGCCCACCTGACCATAGCGCTGGCCCACGTGGATTTCGGCATTGGTGCGATGGCTGGGGCGCCAGATCACACCGGCATCCCAGATCAGGCCTTCGGTCTGATAGGCGATCGAGCGCGGGCTGTTGGGATCGGTGACCATACGGCCACGGCTGTCGCGGATGATCGCGCCGGTCAGCGGATCGGTCACCGCATTGCGGCTCGACACCTCGACCTGCTCATAGCCGACGCCGCCCACCAGCGAGGTATCCTCGGCCACGGGGATCTGGATCTCGCCACGGATGTGCTTGTCGATCACGCGCTGGTCAAGATTGGCGACATCTTCCTGATAATAGCCTGCATCGGCGCCAAGGCCGACCGGCAGCGGCTCGCCCGGACGGGTGCCGATGGCGATCTTGGCATCCTGCACCACCGAATGGTTCAGCGTGTCGGCCAGCGTACTGGAGCCCGGCGCGGTGATCGTGGTGGTGGTGCCAACGCTTGTATAGCCCGCGTGGTAATGGCCGGTGATGGCCACATCGCCCGCCTGCGTCGCCAGCGTAGGGCCGGCGAACACCGAATAGACCTGCGTCATTGTGTCGGCGGTAGCGTTGCCGCCAATCGCCGCGCCATTGGTGGTGACAGCGGTGCGGTTGGCATAGCCGCCGTAATCCAGACGCAGCGCATCGGGAATGATCGAGGAGGACAGGCGCGCAATACCGGTCACGCTGTCGCCATCCACCTTGCGGTTCCAGCCGAAGCGGCGTTCATAGCGCGCGGAAATCGTGCCCTGGTTGTTGCGGCCGTTGATCGTGGCGTCCACGCCTGCGGCCACCACCGAATAGGTCAACACATCGCTGCGCGACTGCGGGGTCAGGATCGCCTGCACCACTTGGCCCGCCTCGATATAGGGCTTGATCGACAGGCGGCGCTTTTCGACGGTGGACTGGTCGAACACGCCAAGGCGGCGGGCCTTCATCGCACCCTTGCCGCGCAGCGCGGTGGCTTCGGCATCGGTGTCGGAGGCGGAGGCCAGATCCGCGTTGGAATAGGCCGCGCCGTAATAGCGACTGGCCGCCTCGGTCGCGGTGGCGCGGCGCGTGAAGGCGCGCTCGCCGTTCTGGGTATAGCTGACGTCCTCGTCATAGGTGAAGACGCCATAGGGATTGTCGGCATTGACCTGCCCCTGCGGGCCGGTCACTTCCTGCGCCGAACCATCGGTGCCGCCCGCAGGCTGCACCGATGTGGCATGGGTGTAGAGATCGGGGGCAACGCCATCGAAACCTGTGGTGTTGGCATAGCCGGTAGGCTGGGGCTTGCTGGCCTTGGGCTGGGCTGCCGCAATCTGCGGCAGCGCCAGAGTTCCGGCCAGTGCGACGCCCAGCGCCAGCACCGAAGATTTCGAAGGCATACCCTTCATATCACATCACCCGCGGTAGTTGTGGTAAGTGCCAAAGCGACGACCGCTCGGGCTGTATTGCGTGCCGTTGAGCAGCGCCTGCACATTGGGGCAGCCCGCCAGCAGACCGGCGGCATCCTGCACCGCCGAACCGGCCGTCTGTTCCGCCTTCACGACGAGGATGGCCTGACCCGAGAGCTTGGCAACCTCGACCGCGATGGAAGCGGCCAGCACGGGGGGCGTGTCGAACAGCACGATACGGTTGGGATGACCCTCGACCAGCTGTTCCAGCACGGCGCGGGCACGGGCCGAGGCCAGATATTCCGCATCCGAGCTGGTCGGGCGACCGCCCGACAGCACCGAGAGACCCTGCACATCGGTCTGCATCACGAAATCACGCACATCATAGCGCGGATCGGCGATGGCATCGACCAGACCCGGACCACCGGGCAGGCCCAGCGTCGAGAGCACCGAGGCACGCGCCAGATCGAGATCGACCAGCACCACTTCGCTGTCCTTTTCCGCCGCGATCGACATGGCCAGATTGATCGCGCAGAAGGTCTTGCCCTCGCCCGGCAGCGCCGAGGTGACAAGGATCGTCTGGGCTTCAAGGCCCGCACCCTGACGGCGCAGATCGTTCGACTGCTCCAGCAACTGGCGCTTGGCGATGCGGAACTCTTCCACCTGCGCCGAAGGACCGCTGCCAGGGGTGGCAAAGCCTTCGAGGCTCAGCTTCTGGTGGTTGATGCGGTGGAACTGCTGGCGCACAGGCTGCGGAGCCGGAGCGTAGCCCTGCGGAGCATAGCCCTGAGGAGCGGCCTGCTGCGGCATGTCGCCGTAGAAGGGCGTCTGCGGGATCGGCGCCACAATCGGCTGGGGCTGCTGCGGCACGGTGTAGCCCTGGGGGGCGTAACCCTGCGGCGCATAGGCCTGCGGCTGGGGAGCGTAACCCTGCGGGGCGGCGCCCAGCGAGGGCGACAGCATGTCAGCCGGACCGGCGGGGGGCACGAACTGGCCGCGGTCGAGGGCCGACATGGCGCGCTGGATCAGCGAGCTATGGCTTTCCTCGGGCTGGGGCTGCGGGTTGGGATACGGATTGTTCTTGAGAGCTTCGTTCATGTCAGCCTCCTCACGCGATCGAGCCGCGCTGGATGAATTCCATCGCCAGCAGCAGGGCAAACACACCACCCAGCGCGACCGACGCGACGTAGAAGTTACGAGCCTTGCGAGCCTGCGAAGCCTGTGCCTCGGCGGTCAGCGACTGGGAAATGGCGCCCAGAACCGGCAGACCCGTGGTGCGTTCCAGCTTGCTCGTGGTGGCAAAGCTCGACTGCATCTCGCTGGCGGCAAAGGCGACACCCAGACCGGCAACCGCGCCACCCACCAGCACCAGCAGCAGCAGCAGCGGGCGATTGGGAGCAACCGGAGCGCGCGGCATGACCGGCGGGTCGAGCACATCGACCTTGGCGGTGCCACGGGCCGAGACAACCTGACCCTTGAGGCGCAGATTCTCGCGGTCGGTCAGCATCTTGTCATACTGGCTCTTGAGCACGTCGTAATCGCGGCTGATGTTCTGGGCTTCCTGCACAAGGGCGGGGTTCGAGAACTGCTGACCGGCGATCTGCTCGATTTCGGTAGCGGCAGCGGCGCGGCGGGCCTGCAGCGACTGCAGATTGGCCTGACGTTCCGCACGCGTGGCTTCCAGCGTGGCATAGGTCGGATTGGGCGTGCCGGCTGTGGCGATCATGGAGCCACCGTCCTTCTTGGCCTGACGGCGCAGGAAGGCGATCTGGTTGCGGGCCGAGATCACGTCGGGGTGGTTCTCGGTCAGGCCACGGGCGCGCATCATTTCAAGATCGGCCTGCACCTGGGCCAGTTGGCCCTTGGCACCGCCTGCGGCACCGGCAACAGTCAGCGTCTGGGGCGTGCTGGTGATCTGGGCGTTGATGGCGGCCAGCGAACCCTGCGCGGCGGCAATGTCGGCATCCAGACCGCGGATCGCGGCGCGGCCCTGTTCCAGACGCTGGATCAGCGAGGTGCCGCCCTGCGCCAGTTCGGGATGCGCGGTTTCAAAGGCCAGACGGCGCTGTTCGGCAGCCTGAAGCTCGCCCTGACGGCTGGCCAGCTGCTGGTCGAGGAACTGAAGCGTCTGCTTCATTTCGCCCTGACCGCCGTCCATGTTCTCGGCCTTGAAGATGTCGATCAGCTTCTGGACAACATCGCGGCTGACCTTGGCATTCTCGCCATCCGACAGGCGCAGCGAGGACGAGCGCGCGGTGATGGTGAACAGGTTGTCCTGCTCGCTGGTGATCTTGATCGCCTTGGCAAGACCCGCCACGGCGCTATCCATCTGCTTGCGGCTGGTGATGTTTTCACCAAGACGCGTTTCGCGGATGACCTTTTCAAGGTTCAGCGTGCCGGTGAGCGAGTCGCGCACCTTGTCGATGCTGGCCTTGCGGTCGGCATCGTTGATGCCCACCTGCGTCGCTAGCGGGTCATAGAGTTGAACAAAAACGCGGGCGCGCGATTCATAGCTGTTGGGCACCATCGTGACACCAAGCCAGCCAAGAACGCACACCACCCACGCAACCGCGAGAGCGAGCCAGCGGCGCTGCCAGATGCTGTGCAGCGTGGCCCTGAGATCGTCGTAAAGCGTATTCATTGGGTGGTCCCCCGTTTCTTAGAAGATGCTTTCGGGGATGATGATCACATCGCCCGGCATCAGCATGACATTGGCCTTGGCATCGCCACGCTTGAACAGGTCGCCCAGACGCAGCGAGAATTCCTTCTGCTTGCCGGTGGCCTTGTCGAAGCGGACGAGTTTCGAGCGGTTGCCCGAGGCGAATTCGTTCATGCCACCCACCGCGATCATCGCGTCGAGGATGGTCATATTGGCGCGATAGGGGATCGAGGCCGGACGGCCGGTCGCACCCACCACGCGGATCTGTTCGGAAAACGTGCCGGCAAAGCGGTTCACGATTACCGAGACCAGCGGATCCTGAATATACTGGCTGAGCTGGAGCTGGATGTCCTGCGCCAGCATCGAGGGCGTCTTGCCCGTGGCGGGCAGGTCGGCAATCAGCGGCGTGGTAATGCGGCCATCGGGGCGCACCTGCACCTTGGCACCCAGTTCGGGGTTGCGCCAGACGAACACGGTCAGCTCGTCCATCGGGCCGATCACGTAATCTTCACCGGGCCCTTCCTGCAACGCCACGAAATTGGCGGAAGGCAGGCGCGGGGCTTTGGCGGCTTGGGCCGGGCTGCTGATGGCAACGGTGGCCAGTGCGGCCCCGGCCAGCAGCCCGGTCAGCAGCGGGGCGAAACTCTTGCTCGACATGGTCCTTATCCTCGACGACGCCGACCATCGCCAGCAGGAGAAATTCCGGCTGGGAGGTGCGGCAGTACATGGTGAGGTATGCCCTTGAAGGGTAAAAATCCAGTTAGCCACCGGCGTGATGGCCGCCATCGGGCGTGTTTCGCAAATGCCGGTCCAGAAACGGGACACTGACTTGGCAATTGTTAAACGAGGTAATTGACAGTGACGGTCTTGAGCCATTGCAGACCATTTCTGGTTATTGAATTTGGTTACCAGAGACTTCAAAATGGTTAATATTTTCTTAAACCGCTATTACAGCTATGATGAAGGTCCAGACTTTCTGCGGGAAAGGATCGTTAAAATCGCCGGATAGCGAGCGCCGCGCAACAACCGACCATACCGCGGGCACGATCCGCGAATCCCGCCCATACCGCGCGCTCGATGGCCCGATCATGGCCCAAACCGACCCCGCAACGCCGCCAGGTCCGGCGCATAAAAAGGGCCGCCCGAAGGCAGCCCAATCGTTAACAAATGGCCGATTTCCGGCGTTTTTAACCATTCCGACAGGGGATTTGCCCCGCGGTACCCGCGAATCACACCAGAACTTCGGCCGCCGGACCCTGTCCAAGGAAGGCCGAAGGGCTGGCCGAAGCGCCATAGGCCCCCGCGCAGAACACCGCCACGATGTCGCCCACTTGCGCCTGGGGGAAGCCCCCCTTCTCCGCCAGCCGGTCGAGCGGGGTGCACAGACAGCCCACCACACTGGCCTCCTCCGCCACCTCGGCGTCGAAACGCGAGGCGATGGCGACCGGATAGTTGCGTCGCACCACCGTGCCGAAATTGCCGCTGGCGGCCAGTTGGTGATGCATCCCGCCATCCACCACGAGGAAGATCTCGCCGTGGCTTTCCTTGCGATCGACGATACGGGTCAGGTAAACGCCCGCCTCGCCCACCAGATAGCGCCCGAGTTCCATGCAGAAATGCGTGTCGACCAGCACATCGGGCAGGTGATCGAACTGGCGCGCCAAAGCCTCACCCACGCGGGCGGCATCGACCGGCGTGTCGCCGGGGAAATAGGGAATGCCCATGCCACCGCCCAGATTGCAATGCGGCAGGCCAACGCCCGCCTCCTGCGCCAAGCGCGCGGCCAGCGCGATGGTCTGCGCCTGTGTATCGATGATTGCATCGGCGTTAAGCGCCTGCGATCCTGCGAAAATATGGAAGCCGCGCCATTCCGCCCCGGCCTCCACCAAGCGCCGCGCCAGCGCCGGAACCCGCTCTGCATCGATGCCGAAAGGCTTGGCACCGCCGCCCATCTTCATGCCCGAACCAGCGAGGCCAAAATCGGGATTCACGCGGATCGCCAGACGCGGGGTCTTGCCAATACGCTCGGCCACGGACAAGGCGCGCTCCGCTTCGCCCTCGGATTCAAGGTTGAGCGTCACACCCTGCAGGATCGCGGCCTGCAATTCCATGTCGCGCTTGCCCGGCCCCGCAAAGCTGATCCGCGCGGGATCGACGCCTGCGGCCAAAGCCATGCCCAACTCGCCGCCGCTGGCGATGTCAAAACCATCGACCAGCGTGTTCATCAGCCGCAGCAAAGGCCTGAAAGGATTGGCTTTCATCGCATAATGGATCGCCAGCCGCTCCGGCATCGCGGCGCGCAACTGACTCACGCGCGCGCGCAGGCGATTGGAGGAATAGACGAACAAAGGCGTCTGCCCGCCGCTTTGGGCGATGATATCGGTGATCTTCGCGCCATCAATGGCCAACACGCCATCGCGCGCCGCATAACCCTCGGGGATCGGGCCCAGGGGCTTCATGCCGCTTCTCCCTTGCGCGTTGCGTCCAACACTTCCTGATAAAGGCCGGTGCGATCGAGCTTGCCATTGGGGCTGATCGGCATGGCCTCGCGCCAGTGGATCACCTTGGGCTGCATGAAATTAGGCAGATCGCGCAGCAAAGCCTTGGGCAATTCGCTTTCCGCATCGACAGCACCCACCGCCGCGCGCACCACCAAATGCACCGCCTGCCCCAGCCGCGCGTCAGGAATGCCCATCGCCACCGCCTCGGCCACAAGGCCGGTTGCCACGGCGGCATCTTCCAGTTCCTGCGGGCTGATCCGGTTGCCCGAGGATTTGATCATCGCATCGCGCCGCCCCACGAAATAGAGCAAACCATCCGCATCGCGCCGCACGCGGTCGCCGCTCCACACCGCGGTGCCGCCATAGACGCTGCCCTGCGGAGCGGGTTTATAGCGTTCCGCTGTGCGTTCGGGATCGCGCCAATAGCCATGCGCCACCAGCGGGCCGGTGTGGACGAGTTCGCCTTCCTCGTTGTCCGCCGCGATCTGCCCCGCATCGTTCACTACAAGGATTTCGGCATGGGGGATCGCCTTGCCCATGCTGGTCGGGTGCGTGTCGATCAGCGCGGGGTCCAGATAGGTCGAGCGGAAGGCCTCGGTCAGGCCATACATGGCAAACAGCCGCGCCTGCGGGAACAGCCCGCGCAACCGCTTCACCAGATCCACCGTGAGCGCCCCGCCGCTGTTGGTCAGGCGGCGCAGTTTCGCGGCAACCCCGGCGGGCCAGTCCAGCTCGGCCAGTTGCACCCAAAGCGGCGGCACGCAGGCCAGTGTGGTCACATCATGCCGGTCAATCGCCTTCACCACATCGCGCGGCGTGAGATAATCCAAAGGCACCGCGCTGCCCCCCGCATACCAGTGCGAGAGGAGCTGGTTCTGCCCATAGTCAAAGCTGAGCGGCAGCACGGCCAGCGCGCGGTCATCGTCCTGCAACCCCAGATAGGAGGCGACGCTCTCGGCCCCCAGCCACATATTGGCGTGGCTGAGCATCACGCCCTTGGGCCGCCCCGTCGATCCGCTGGTGTAGAGAATGGCGGCCAGCGCATGGGGATCAGCCTGCGAAGGGCCGAGCGGGTCAAAACCGGCGGCGGCTTCCAGCGCATCGGCCTCGCCCAGCGTGGCGCAGCCCTCGGGCACATCGCCTGCTTCCAGCGTTGTCAGCCGCGCCGGTGTGCCGATCAACAGGCGCGCGCCGCTGTCGGCCAGAATATGCGCCACCTGCGCACGTTTGAGCAGCGGATTGACCGGCACATGCACCATGCCCGCCCGCGCGGCGGCGAGCGGCATCAGACAGGTGATCGCCCCCTTGGCACCCCAAGTCGCGACGCGCGCGCCCACCGCGCCCTGCCCCGCCGGAACCACCGCTTGCAACCATGCCGCCAGCCGACCGACACGCTCTGTTAAAGCCTTATAATCTAAGGTGCCCTCGCGCAGCACGAGCGCCGGTGCGTCCGGCTTTCCGCGAAGGGCCAGATGGTCAAGCGGCAGAGCGGTGAAATCGGCGGAAATGCTGGGTTTAGGCATGAACAAACCTGTTTGGAACCTCGTGTGATCCCTGTCAGCTATCACGTTAACCTTAACGAAGTGCAAGAGGCCAGCGATTTGGCGGCGCTGCTTGACGCACCGCTGGCGCAGGGGCCGTTCGATCGGCTGGCATGGTTTCGCGGACTGGCCGAGGATTGCGGACTGACGCCGCTGCTGGCCGTCGCGCGACAGGGAGACGCGCTGGGCGTGCTGCCGCTGGCGCAGACGGACGATGGCCTCACCGCGCTGGCCAACTGGTATGCCTTCACCGTGCGCCCCGTGTTCAGCGCGAATGCCGATGCGCCAGTCCTGCTGACCGCCATCGCGCGCGATCTGAAGGCGCGGCATGACCGCATCACCCTGTCCCCAGTGCCCAACGAGAAGGGCGAGGCGCAGCACCTGATCGACGCTTTCCGCAAGGCGGGCTGGTTTGTCACCCATGAGGCTTGCGACACCAACCACTATCTGGAGGTGGCGGGGCGCAGCTACGCCGACTATCTGGCCGCCCGCCCCGGCCAGTTGCGCACCACGCTGAAGCGCAAGGCGAAAAAGGTTGCCATCACGCTGCACGACCGCTTCACGGATCAGGGCTGGGCCGATTACGAGGCGATCTATGCCCAGAGCTGGAAGCCGGAGGAAGGTAGCCCCGCTTTTCTGAAACGTTTTGCGCAGGACGAAGGACGGGCAGGCCGCCTGCGGCTGGCGGTGGCCCATGCCGAGATCGAGGGCGTGCACCAGCCGGTCGCCGCGCAACTGTGGACCGTTGAAGCTGGCATCGCCTATATCCACAAGCTGGCCTATATCGAGGCCGCCAAGCCGCTATCCCCCGGCACCAGCCTGTCGGCCGCGCTGTTCGAGCGAGTGATCGACGGCGATCATGTGGACGCCGTGGACTTCGGCACCGGCGATGATCCCTACAAGCGCGACTGGATGGAAAGCCAGCGCCCGCGTTACAGGCTTGTCATGCTGCGCCCCGCCTCCCCCGCCCAATGGCCGGCGATTGGCAAGGCGCTGCTTAAGCGGGTTGTCGGGCTTTTGCGCGCCAGCTAAACGATTTGGCAAACAGATAGGGTTATCAACGGCGGTCTTGGCGTTCAGCATGGCCAGACGGCCACAGCGTTTTTGCCAAAGGATGATTATGAGCAACGATACCGACCGCCAGCTTCGCCGCATTCTGACCGATGTTCTGGGTCTGAAAGCAGGCGTGGCCGATGGGTTCACTGCCGAAACGGGCCTGTTCGGCCATCTGCCCGAACTGGATTCGATGGCGGTGGCGGGTCTGTTGACCGAAATCGAGGACCGGCTGGGAATCATCATCGACGACGAGGATGTCGATGGCGACCTGCTGGGCGATTATGGCGCGCTGCTCAGCTTTTGCGAAGCGCGGCGCCAAACAGCCGCCTGAAGCAGCGGCCTGAAACGGGGGAAACAGGTTCTTGTTGCTGAAAAGCAAATCTTGGCCATGCCCCCTCCCGGGTGGAGGGACGGCAGAGGAGCTGGCGGCGGCGTTTGATCCGGCGGGTGCGGAAACGCGCGTGCTGGTGGTGCCTGCCTTGTTCGACGAGGCCAACAAGCTGCGCCGTTTTACCATCGAGGTGATGCGCCGTCTGGCCGAGGCCGGCGTGGCCAGCGTGCTGCCCGATCTGCCCGGTTGCAATGAAAGCCTGCTGCCGCTGGAAAACCAGACCGCTGGCGACTGGCAGCTGGCCATGGAAGGGGCCGCGCGCCACTTTGCATGCAGCCATGTGCTGGCGATCCGTGGCGGGGCGCTGATGGCCCCGCGCGGGATGGCGGGCTGGTATTACGCGCCTGTCACAGGCGCCTCGCAATTGCGCCAGATGCTGCGCGCCCGCATCCTAGCCGCGCGCGAGGCGGGCCGCGAGGAAACACAGGACAGCCTGATGGCGCTGGGCAAAGAGCAGGGTCTGGAACTGGCCGGCTATGCGCTGGGGCCGGATTTTCTGGGTGAATTCGGCGGTCTGGTGGCCGCCAGCAGCCCGCAGGTGATGGTGGTAACACAGGATATGCTGGGTGGCCCCGGCTTGTGGCTGCGCGCCGAACCGGGCGAGGATGC
>DDES01000171.1:0-171 GCA_002336765.1 Novosphingobium sp. UBA1948
TGCACCAGTGCGGCCTGCCCAAGAAGATGGCGCTCGAACTGTTCAAGCCCTTCATCTATGCCCGTCTGGACGCCAAGGGTCTTTCCATGACCCTGAAGCAGGCCAAGAAGTGGGTCGAGAAGGAGCGCAAGGAAGTTTGGGACATCCTCGACGAGGTGATCCGCGAGCATC
>DDES01000171.1:267-8287 GCA_002336765.1 Novosphingobium sp. UBA1948
TGATGATGTCGACCAACAACATCCTCAGCCCCGCCAACGGCAAGCCGATCATCGTGCCCTCGCAGGACATGGTGCTGGGTATCTATTACCTGTCGATGGACCTGCAGGGCGAGCCGGGCGAAGGCATGCTGCTGGGCGATATGGCCGAAGTGCATCAGGCGCTGGAAGCCAAGGCCGTCACGCTGCACTCCAAGATCATCGCCCGCGTTCCGCAGACCGACGAGAGCGGCAAGCAGTACCTCAAGCGTTTCGAGACGACGCCGGGCCGCATGCTGATCGGCGAATGCTTGCCCAAGAGCCACAAGGTGCCCTTCGAGATCGTCAACCGCCTTCTGACCAAGAAGGAAATCGGCGACGTGATCGATCAGGTTTACCGCCACACCGGCCAGAAGGACACCGTGCTGTTCGCCGACGCCATCATGGCGCTGGGCTTCCGCCACGCGTTCAAGGCGGGCATTTCCTTCGGCAAGGATGACATGATCATTCCGGACTCGAAGGATGCTCTGGTGGCCGAGACCAAGGAACTGGTGGCTGACTACGAGCAGCAGTATCAGGATGGTCTGATCACCCAGCAGGAAAAGTACAACAAGGTGATCGACGCCTGGTCGCGCTGTGGCGACCAGGTGGCCAACGCCATGATGGAAGAGCTGAAGGCGGCGCCCATCGATCCCGAGACCGGCCGTCAAAAGCCGATCAACGCGATCTATATGATGAGCCACTCGGGCGCGCGTGGTTCGCCAACCCAGATGAAGCAGCTCGCCGGTATGCGCGGCCTGATGGCCAAGCCTTCGGGCGAGATCATCGAAACGCCGATCATCTCGAACTTCAAGGAAGGNNCACGGCGCCCGTAAGGGTCTGGCCGACACCGCGTTGAAGACCGCGAACTCGGGTTACCTGACCCGCCGTCTGGTCGATGTGTCGCAGGATTGCGTCGTCATCGTGCAGGATTGCGGCACCGAGCGCGCGCTGGAAATGCGCGCCATCGTGCAGGGCGGTTCGACCATCGCGTCGCTGGGCGAGCGTATTCTGGGCCGCACGCTGGCCGAGGATATGGTGCTCAAGGACGGCACGGTTGTGGCGGCCAAGGGCGATCTGCTCGACGAAGCCGCGGTGGCGCGGATCGAGGCGGCCGGTATCCAGTCGGCGCGCATCCGCTCGCCGCTGATCTGCGAGGCGGAACAGGGCGTTTGCGCGACCTGCTACGGTCGTGACCTTGCCCGCGGTACGCCGGTCAACATCGGTGAGGCGGTCGGCGTGATCGCCGCGCAGTCGATCGGTGAACCGGGCACCCAGCTCACCATGCGTACCTTCCACATCGGTGGCGCGGCGCAGGTGAACGAGCAGTCGAACCTCGAAGCGCTGTGCGATGGTACCATCGAATATCGCGACATCCCGACCATCGTGGACAAGCGTGGGCGTATGCTCAGCCTTGCCCGCAATGGCGAGATCGTGCTGATCGACACCGACGGGCGCGAGCGCGCGGTGCACCGTGTGCCTTACGGTACGCATCTGCTCCACCAGAGCGGTGCCATCGTGGCGCAGGGTGATCGTCTGGCTGAATGGGATCCGTTCACCACGCCGATCATCACCGAAAAATCGGGTATCGTGAAGTATCAGGACCTGATCGACGGCCGCACGCTGACCGAGCAGGTGGACGAAGCGACCGGCATGACCAGCCGCATCATCACCGAGAACCGTTCGACCAGCCGTGGCAAGAAGGACGATCTGCGTCCGCGCCTGACCCTGCTGGACGATGCTTCGGGCGAGGCGGCACGCTATATGCTGGCGCCGGGCACGACGCTGTCGGTGGAAGATGGCCAGATGGTGGAATCGGGCGACGTTGTGGCCCGTGCATCGCGCGAAGCTGCCAAGACCCGCGACATCACGGGCGGTCTGCCGCGCGTGGCCGAACTGTTCGAGGCGCGCATTCCCAAGGACAATTCGGTGATCGCCAAGATTGCCGGCCGCATCGAATTCGTCCGCGACTACAAGGCGAAGCGCAAGATCGCCATTGTGCCGCAGGAAGGCGAACCCGTCGAATACCTGATCCCCAAGAGCAAGGTGATCGACGTTCAGGAAGGCGACTGGGTCAAGAAGGGCGACAACCTGATCTCGGGCTCGCCCAACCCGCATGACATTCTGGAAGTTCTCGGCGTGGAGGCTCTGGCCGAATATCTCGTCGCGGAAATCCAGGAAGTCTATCGCTTGCAGGGTGTGAAGATCAACGACAANNTTCGCCAGATGCTGCAGAAGGTTGAAATCACCGACGGTGGCGACACCGTGCTGCTGGCGGGCGAGCAGGTCGACCGCGAGGAAATGGACCAGTACAACGCCAAGCTGACGGCTGACCAGAAGAAGGCCGAAGGCAAGCCGGTGCTGCTGGGCATCACCAAGGCTTCGCTCCAGACGCGTTCGTTCATCTCGGCGGCCTCGTTCCAGGAAACCACCCGCGTGCTGACGCAGGCGGCGGTCGAGGGCAAGAAGGACTCGCTGATCGGTCTGAAGGAAAACGTCATCGTGGGCCGTCTCATCCCCGCCGGTACCGGCGCGGGCATGAACCGCATCCGCGTGGCCGCCTCCAGCCGCGACGCGGCGCTGCGCGCTTCCTACCGCAAGCTGCAGGAGCATCTGATCGCTCCGGCAACGGCGGCGGAAGAGCATGCGGCCGAACTGGCACAGGGCCCCGAGGCCGCTGGTCTGGTTGATCCGCTGGCGCCGATCGAGGGTGAGACCCACGGCAGCGATGCCGATGCGGGTGAATACCTGATCAAGGGTGACGACGCCGAATAAGCGTCCCGCCTCCGGCAATAGAATGACCCCGCCGTGGCTCAGGCTGCGGCGGGGTTTTCTTTATCCCAGCGCGTAGCCGTTCCACGCTTTCACGGTGCGGATCACGAAGCTGGTGTGCATGGTGGAAACGCCGGGCAGGCGCGCCAGCGTTTCGCGGTGCAGCCGGTCATAGTCGGCCATGTCGCGTGCGGCGGTGCGCAGGCGATAGTCGGCGGTGCCGGACAGCAGGTGGCATTCGAGAATATCGGGAAAATCCGCGACCGCGCGCTCGAAGCGCTCCATCGCCTCGCTGGATTGCGACACCAGCGTGATATCGATCAGCACATTGAGGCCGATCCCCGCCTTGGCCGGATCGAGCCGCGCGCCATAGCCGCGGATCACCCCGCTCTCTTCCAGCGCGCGCATCCGGCGGTGGCAGGCCGAGGGCGACAGACCCAGCCTTTCGGCAAGCTGGGCAATCGACGCGCTGGAGTCGGCCTGTAGCGCGGTGAGCAGGCGACGGTCGAGGCGGTCCATGGCAAAAATTCCCGATAAATGCACATCAATGGGATAATTTCCCTATCACAGTGCGATAGACGGGAAAATGGGGAAAATTTTGCGGATGATCCACGCTATGCTCGGATCAGGAAAACCCAAGGAGCCAGCCCATGATCGTCGGCACTGTCAAAGAGATCAAGAACCACGAATACCGCGTCGGCCTCACCCCCGAGAGCGTGCACGAACTGGTGGCGCATGGGCACAAGGTGCTGGTGGAAACCGGCGCGGGCCTTGGCATTGGCGCTTCGGATGCCGATTATGCGGCGGCGGGCGGCGAGATCATCGCCACGGCGGCGCAGGTGTTTGCCAAGGCCGATATGATCGTGAAGGTGAAGGAGCCGCAGGCCATCGAGCGCGCCATGCTGCGCGAGGGGCAGATCCTCTATACCTATCTCCACCTCGCCCCCGATCCCGAGCAGACAAAGGATCTCGTCCAGTCAAAGGCGGTGTGTATCGCCTATGAAACGGTGACCGACGCGCAGGGTGGCCTGCCGCTCTTGAAGCCGATGTCGCAGGTCGCCGGTCGCATGGCGATTCAAGCCGGCGCCACCGCGCTGGAAAAGGCCCATGGCGGGCGCGGCGTGCTGCTGGGCGGTGTGCCCGGTGTGCTGCCCGCCAAGGTTGTGGTGATCGGCGGCGGCGTGGTGGGCTTTAACGCGGCGCAGATGGCGGTTGGCCTTGGCGCCGATGTCACCATCCTCGACCGCAGCCCCGAAGTGCTCGAACGCCTCGCCACCCATTTCGAGGCCAGTGCCAAGACGCTGTTTTCCAGCCGCGCCAATCTGGCCGCCGCCGTGGCGCAGGCCGATCTGGTGATCGGCGCGGTGCTGATCCCCGGTGCCGCCGCGCCCAAGCTGGTGACCAAGGCGATGCTGGCCACCATGCAGGCGGGCGCGGTGCTGGTCGATGTCGCTATCGATCAGGGCGGCTGCTTTGAAACCAGCCATGCCACCACCCATGCCGCGCCGACCTACGCCGTCGATGGCATCGTGCATTATGCCGTGGCCAATATGCCCGGCGCCGTGGCGCGCACCAGCACCTATGCTCTCAACAATGCCACGTTGCCCCATGCGCTGGCGATTGCCGATCTGGGCTGGAAAGAGGCGCTCAAGCGCAACAAACACCTGCTCAATGGCCTCAACGTGTGGAATGGCCAGATCACCTATGCCGCCGTGGCCGAGGCGCTGGGCTATGATGCCGTGGCGCCGGAAATGGCTCTGGCGTAACGCGTTAGCCCTTCCTTGGGGATTTCCCGCTATCCCTGCTGGTTACAAATACCAGCAGGGATGCGACCCCCATGACCTATCTTCCGCCGCACGCTTTTGAAAAATTCTCGGCGCATTACCCCGAACAGCCGCATATTCTGGACCACAACCTGTGCGACCATCCGCTGATGGCGCTGGAGCAACTGGCGCAATTGATCGAGCGCCTGCCCGCCGATGAGGTGGAATATGCCTATGCGAAACAGCCGATCGGCATCACCGGCAAGCCGCCCGTGCCCTCGATCAGCGCCGCCGATGCGGTGCGCCAGATCGACACGGCGGGCTGCTGGGTGGCGATCAAGCATCTGGAGCAGGATCCGGCCTATCGCGCGCTGCTGCTCGATGTGATTGCCGAGCTGGAAGGGGCGATCACCCCCAAGACCGGCGCGATCCACAACCCGCAGGGCTTTGTGTTCGTCACCAGCCCGAATGGCGTGACGCCTTACCATTTCGACCCCGAACACAATATCCTGATGCAGATCAGGGGCAGCAAGGTGATGACCCAGTTCCCCGCCGACAGCGAGGATCATGCCCCCAGCAGCGTACACGAGGCCTATCACACCGGCGGCCCGCGCGAGCTGGTGTGGCATGATGGCTTGCTGGCGCAGGGCAGCGAATACGAGATCCACGCGGGGCAGGGGCTGATGGTGCCGGTGATGGCGCCGCATTTCGTGAAGAACGGGCCGGAAGTGTCTGTCTCGCTGTCGATCACATGGCGTTCGGAATGGTCTTACAACGAGGCTGCCGCCCATGCGTTCAACAGTGTGCTGCGCGGGGCGGGTCTGAATCCTGCCCGCCCTGGCCGCTGGCCGCAGCAGAACACGGGTAAGGCGCTGGGCTGGCGGGTGATGAAGAAGCTGGGACTTCGTTAAGGCCAGGGCGTTAAGTGCGCGGCGCCTGCTCGCGCACCTCGACCACGCGCCCGTCGAGCATCGACACGCGAATATCGGCAAGGTCTGCGATGCCCATATCATGGGTGACGCAGACCACCGCGCGGCCTTGCTGGTGCGCCAGATCGCGGAACAGTTCCACCACGCGGGCGCTGTTCACACTGTCGAGATTGCCGGTGGGTTCATCGCCCAGCACAAGGCGCGGATTGTTGGCCAGCGCGCGGGCGATGGCCACGCGCTGACGCTCGCCGCCTGACAGCTTTTCCGGCAGTTTCCAGCCCTTCTCCGCCAATCCCACATCACCCAGCAATTGGTTGGCCCGCGCCTCCGCCTCGCGCAGCGACAGGCGCCCCAAGCGCCGCAGCGGCAGCATGACATTCTCGAAAGCGGTGAATTCGGGCAGCAGGAAGTGGAACTGGAACACGAAGCCGAAATGTTCGAGCCTTATGCGGGCGCGCTCGTCGCCACTGGCCTGCGCCAGATCCCGCCCGTCGAACAGCAATTGCCCGCCGGTGGGCCGGTCGATCAGGCCGAGCAGATAGAGCAGCGAGCTTTTGCCGCAGCCCGAGGGCCCGACAATCGCGGTGAACTTGCCCGGCTGCACCGCCAGATCGGCATCGGCTACCAGCACGGCGGGCGGATCACCCTCCAACTCGCGCCGCAGATGGCGGGCAACCAGAGCCGGATCGCTCATACCGCCCCCCGCAGAATGTCGACCGGATCGACCCGCGAGGCCTTGCGGGCGGGCAACCACGAGGCAAACACGCCCGAGGCCAGCGAGGCCCCCGCCGCGATGAGATACTGGCGCGGGCTGCGGTCGAGCGGGATATGCTGCACATCACCCCCGATGTGGAATTCCAGCCCGCCGAGAATGTTCATCAACACCCAGCCCAGCATCCAGCCGACCAGCACCCCCACCAGCGCCAGCGCCATGCCTTCCAGCACAAAGACCAGTTGCAGATCGCCCTCCGAAAAACCCATCGAGCGCAGGATGGCAATGTCACGGCGCTTGTCGGCCACGCTGTTCGATACGGCGGTGTAGATGCCGAAAGAGGCGACCAGCAGGATCGCCGATACCACCGTGTACATGATGACATTGCGCGTCAGCAGCAGCGAGAGGAAATCCGCCGAGCGTTCCTGCCAGCTTTGCGCCTTGTAGCCATAGCGCGCCTCGAGCGTGCCCGCCACGCGCTCGGCATCATAGGGATCGGCCAGTTTCACCCCGATGCGGTTGATGATGAAGGGGCGGCCCAACAGGCTCTGCGCCTCGCGCAGCAGCATATAGCCGGTGGAGGAGCCGAGCTGGGAATTACCCTTTTTCACCAGACCCACGATGCGAAGGCTCTTGGTGGTGCCATTGGAACTGGTGGCGGGCACGATGTCGCCCATGCCGCGCCCCAGCCTTTGGCCCAGTTCCTCGCCGATGATGATGCCACCTTGCACCTTTTCCAGATTGTCGAGCGAGCCATAGCGCAGCTTGTCGGCAATGTTCGAGACCTTGGCCTCGATCCCCGGCTCCACGCCGACAATGCCCAAAGGCTCGTCGCGCCCGCCCAGCCGCAGCGTGACCGCGCCCGACAGGCTGGGTGATCCGATCGCGCCGGGGATGGCGTTGGCGCTGGCCAGAATGCGTTGCCAGTCTTTCAGGCCCCGCACCTCGTTGCGCACGCGATAGCCGTGGATGTCCACCGCGCCGCCCGCAAATTCGCGCAGCGCGGGCTGGGGCGTCGGGCTGCGCAACTCGTCGGAGATGATGATATGGGGGGCGACATCGATCAATTGCTTCACGAAATCGCTCTGGCTGCCCACCATCAGCGCGGAGACGGCAAGGAAAAAGCCCACGCCCACCGCCACGCCGCCCACCGCCACGCCGGTCTGGCGCCGCCGCACGAGGATATGGCGGCTGGCAATATGCAGCAGCAGCGAGAGGCGGCCCAGCATGGCCTACTGCGCGCTGGTGCTGATGGTGATCCGCGTGCCGTCTGCCAGCGTGGCGGGGGGATTGACCACCACCACCTCGCCTGCCTTCAGCCCGCCGGTCACTTCCACCTCCGCCGCGCCATTGGTGCCCTTGGCGATGGGGCGCAGATGCGCGCGGCCCTCGCTCACCACATAGACGCGGGCCTGATCCTTGATGTCCTTGCCATTGCTGTCCTTGGCCGAAACCACCGCGCTGGCGGGCACCAGCAGCGCGGCCTTGCGCTCGCTGGTCACGATATTGACCTCCAGCGTCAGGCCAAGCGGCAGATCGGGCGCGTCCTTGGCGAGCAGCCGCACGCGGAAGGCGCGCGAGGTGGGGTCGCCCGCCGGCGTCACCTCGGCCACCACGCCATGGATCACGCGGCCCGCCCATGCGTCGGACGCCATCAGCGCGGCCTGCCCCACCTTCACCCGCGCGATGTCGCGCTCGTCCACCGTGGCGGTGATGCGGGTCCTGGCCGGATCGCCAAGCTGGAAGAGTACCTTGGTCGGCAGCGCCATATCGCCGGGATAGACATCGCGCTCGGTAACGATCCCGTCGATATTGGCGCGCACCACCAG
>DDES01000140.1:0-3092 GCA_002336765.1 Novosphingobium sp. UBA1948
TCTCGATCGGCTGGGTATAGCTGGGCTGGATACCGGCGAAATCTTCCATCACCTTGCGGATCTGGTCCACAATCCATTCCTTGTCGCCCACGCGCCATGCCTCGCGGGGCTTCAGCTTCACGAAACTGTCGGTCTCGTTCAGCCCCATCGGGTCAAGGCCCAGCTCGTCCGATCCCGTGCGCGCGATCACGTCGGACACTTCGGGCACTTTGGCCAGAATGGCGCGCTGCACCTTCATGTCGCCGTCGATGCTGTGGGCCAGACTGATCGAGGGGAGCTTGGTGAGCTGGACGATGGTCGAGCCCTCGTCCATCGTGGGCAGGAAGGTCTTGCCCGTGATGCCATAGGCCACGCCCGCCAGCACCAGCGACAGGCCCGCCACCGCGAACACGCGCTGCTTGCGGGTGAAGCCCCAATCGAGCAGGCGGGCATAGCGCGGAGCCATCTGGCGCATCAGCCAAGGTTCGTGATGGCCGCCATCCGTTTGCGCGGCATCCGGCTTCAACACGAAATAGGCCAGCACCGGCACCAGCGTGAGCGAGAGCACCAGCGCCGAGAGCAGCGCCAGCACGATGGTCATCGCCACCGGCGCGAACAGCTTGCCTTCCAGCCCTTCGAGTGTGAGCAGCGGCAGGAACACCAGCGCGATGATCGCCATGCCGCTGGCCACCGGCTTGGCCACCTCGGCGCTGGCAAGGAACACATTGCGCAGTTTTCCGCCAGCCGCATGGCGCGGGTCGGACAGGCGCTCGACCACATTTTCGACCACCACCACCGCGCCATCGACCAGCATGCCCACCGCAATGGCAAGGCCGCCCAGACTCATCAGATTGGCGGTAAGGCCAATCGCGCGCATGGCGATAAAGGTGAGCAGCGCCGCCATCGGCAGCGCCAGCGCCACGATCACCGAGGCACGCACATCGCCCAGAAACAGCAGCAACAGCACCACCACCAGCAGGGTCGCTTCCAGCAGGGCTTCCTCCACCGTGCCCACCGCCCGCCCGATCAGATCCGAGCGGTCGTAGAACACGTCGAGCGTCATGCCCTTGGGCAGCGTGGTCTCCAGCTCGGCCAGCCGCGCCTTCACGCCATTGACCACCTTGGCTGCATCCTGCCCGCGCAAGCCGATGACGATGCCTTCCACCGCCTCGCCCTTGCCGTTCTTGGTCACCGCGCCATAGCGGGTGAGGGCGCCGGTCTGCACCCGCGCCACATCGCCCACGCGCAGCACGCTGCCGCCGGTGCTTTTGACCACCACGGCGGCCAGATCATCGAGCGTGGTGATCGCGCCCGCCGCGCGCACGATCAGCGCTTCCTCGCCGCTGGCAAGGCGACCGGCGCCATCGTTGCGGTTGTCGGCGTTGATCGCCTGCGCCAGGTCATCGACTGACAGGCCCGCCGCGGCCAGCGCCTGCATATCGGGCGCGACCTCGAAGGTCTCGACCCGCCCGCCCAGCGCGTTGACATCGGCCACGCCCGGCACGGTGCGCAAGGCGGGGCGGATCATCCAGTCGAGCACGCGGCGCTTTTCCATCTGCGACTGCGGGCCTTCGATGGTGAACATATACATGTCGGACAGCGGCGTGGAGATCGGCGCCATGCCGCCCGCCACCGTGGCGGGCAGATCGCCCATCACACCTTGCAGCCGCTCGTTCACCTGGTTGCGCGCCCAGTAAACGTCGGCGCTGTCCTCGAAATTGATGGTGATGTCGGCGATGGCATATTTGGCCACCGATCGCAGCACCGTCTGGTGCGGGATGCCCAGCATCTCCATCTCGATCGGCGCGATCACCCGTGCCTCGACCTCTTCCGGCGTCATGCCGGGGGCCTTGATGATCAGCTTGACCTGGGTGGTGGAGACGTCCGGAAAGGCGTCGATGGGCAGGCCGTNNTCCGGCGTCATGCCGGGGGCCTTCATGATGATTTTGACCTGCGTGCTGGAAATATCGGGAAAAGCGTCAATCGGCAGGTTGGCGAAGGACCACGCCCCCCAGCCGGCCAGCGCCACCGCCAGCCCCAGCACCATCATGCGCAGTTCAAGCGCCCGTTCGACCAGCTTGCGCAGCATCTTACTGCCCCGCCAGAGCTTTGAGTTCGGCGACGCTGCTGGCGGCCACCTGCTGCCCGGCCTTCAGGCCCGCCGACAGGAAGGCCTTGCCCCCGCTGCGCCCCGCCACCACCACTTTGACGCGGGCGAAACCCTGCGGCGCGGTGACGAACACATAGTCCGCATCCTCGATATGGGCGACGGCTGTCTCGGGCACGGCCACGCCACTGCCTTTCTGGCTGCCCGCCAGCGTTGCCATCACCGCCTTGCCCGGCACCAGCGTGATGCCCTTATCAAGCGACGCGCGCGCGGTAATCGAACGGGTGGCGGGGTCGAGCGACTGGCCAACCGAGAGCACGCGGCCCTGCGCCTGTTTGCCGTCCTGCTCCACGATCACGCCCATGCCGGTCTGCACCTGTCCCGCCAGCCTTTCGGGAATTTGCAGATCGAGCCGCAGCGCGGTGACATTTTCAACGATAAAAGGGGCATCGGCATTGGTCAGGCCAGCGCCGGTCTGGACCCCCACCTTGGCCACGCGGCCGGTAATCGGGGCCGACAGCGTGATCGTGCCATTGCCGCCCGCATGGGCAATGCCCAGCAGCCGCGCGTTTTCGGTCACATTGGCGCGGGCGGCGGCGGCGGCGGCGCGGGCCTCGTCGGCACGGGCCGGGGCGATGATGCCCTCGCGCGACAATTGCTCGAGCCGTTTGGCCTGCGCTTCGGCCACCGGCAGTTCGGCGCGGGCGCGGGCCAGCGCGGCGCTATACTGGATCGAATCGCTGGCCTGCACGGTGGCGAGCGGCTGGCCTGCGCGCACCTGTTGCCCCTCGATCACGAAAATGCGCGTCACCGTGCCGCCATAGGGCGAGGTCACCGCCACCCGCGCTTCAGGCGGCAACGAGACGAGCGCAGGCACCGTGCCAAAGGGCAGTTCGCTGGCGGGCTGGGCACTCGCCAGTGTGATCGCCAGCTTCTGCCTTTGCGCGGGGCTGAGCGCGATCACGCCTTCGGGCGCGGCAGGGGCTGGGGCGGCAGGCTGGTCGCC
>DDES01000140.1:3107-8184 GCA_002336765.1 Novosphingobium sp. UBA1948
GAGCCACAGGCGGCGAGCAGGGTGGTGGCGAGCAGGATTGTGGCCGGCAGGAGCGGGAGCATACGGGAGGTCAGCATGGATCGCCTATGGCTGGTCAAGCTGACAGGAAGCTGTCAGACTTGTATCCTATTGCAACGGAATGACAGGAACGGAGAGGCTGGCCTTGCGGCTTTTGCTGGTAGAGGATGACAGGCAACTGGCCGCGCGCTTGGGGGACCGGCTGCGCGATGCCGGTTTCGCCGTGGATATTGCCGGCAGCGTGGCGCAGGGCGAGGACTGGCCCGATGTGGAGCACATGGCGGCGGTCATTCTCGACCTCAACCTGCCCGATGGCAGCGGGATGGATTTGCTGAAAAGCTGGCGCGCGCGGCGCATCGCGGTGCCGGTGGTGATCCTGACCGCGCGGGGCAGCTGGCAGGAAAAGGTCGAAGGGCTGAACGCGGGGGCCGATGATTTCGTGGTGAAGCCCGTGCGTTTCGAGGAATTGCTGGCGCGGCTGCACGCGGTGATGCGCCGCCGCGAGGGGCCTGCCGAGATCTGGATCGAGCACAAGGGGTTGCGGCTCGATCCCGTGGCCCGCGCGGCGGAGCTGGATGGGCAGCCGCTCGATCTGACCCGCATGGAGTTTCGCCTGCTGCATCTGTTCCTGCGCCATCCGGGGCAGGTGCTGTCGCAGGCGCAGATCCTCGACCATCTCTATGATCTGGAAGCCGAGCGGCAGTGGAACGCCATCGAGGTGTTGATCAGCCGCCTGCGCCGCAAGATCGGGGGTGAGCGCATCGCAACGCTGCGCGGGCTGGGCTACAGGTTCACGCCGTGATGCGCGCGGGCGAGATCCTCAAACGCTGGTCGGCGGACAGTCTGCGGCTGCGCTTTCTGCTGGCGATCCTGTTGTGGGTGGCATTGGGGATCGGCGGAATCTGGGTGTCGGCCACCAATGTCTTTACCCGCCATGTCGAGGACCAGTTCCACGACGAATTGCGCAGCCATGTGCAGGAACTGTCGGTGTTGGTCAGCATCGCGCCGGATGATCGCCCGATGATCGCCCGCCCGCTGTCCGATCCACGCTATCTCTTTCCGCTGGAAGGCTATTACTGGCAGGTGACGGTGGACGAGGGTGGCGAAATCCGCTCGCAATCGCTGGGCGCGCGGCGGCTGGATCAGGATGTGGCGCATTCCAGCGCGGTGGTGCATGAAATCGAGGACGGGCCGCGCGGGCCGGTGGTGGCCTATGGCTTTACCCGCCAGAGCGCGCATGGCCACACGATCCATTATGTCATCGCCGCCGACAAGCGCCTGCTCGACGCGGCGCTGGCGCGTTTCAACCATGAACTGTCACTATGGCTGGCGGCGCTGGCGGCGGCGCTGGTGGGCACGGGGCTGGCGGTGATCGCCTTTGGCCTGCGTCCGCTCGACCGGCTGGGCGAGGCGATTGCCGCGCTGCGCGATGGGCGCTCGTCGCGGCTTGACGGACGCTTTCCGGCGGAAATCGCGCCGCTGGCGGGCGATCTCAACGCCTATGTCGAGAGCAATGCGGCGATTGTCGCGCGCGGGCGGGTGCAGGCGGGCAATCTGGCCCACGGGCTGCGCACGCCGCTGGCCGTCATCACCGACGAGGCCGAGCGGCTGGCGATGGACCCCGCCACCAGCGCTTCGGGTGAGGCCTTGCTGGCGCAGGCGCAGGCGATGGCGCAGCAGATCGAGGTGCAACTGGCGCGGGTGCGCTCGGCGGCGGGCGGGCAGGGGGGCTTCAAGACCTGCCGCCTTGGCGAGGTGCTGGCGCCCTTGCTCAGCGCGATGGGCAAGTTGCATCCCGACAAGCGCTTTGTGCTGGAGGGTGACGCGGCGGTGGCGGTGCCGGTCGATGCGGTGGATCTTACCGAACTGCTCTCGATCCTGCTCGACAATGCGGGCAAATGGGCGCGTTCGCGGGTAGTGATCGCCTGCGCGGGGCCGGTGCTGGCCATTCGCGACGATGGCGCGGGGATGAGCGCCGAGCAGATCGCCCATGCCTGCGAGATCGGCACGCGTTTTGATCCCGCCATGCCGGGGTCGGGTCTGGGGCTCGCCATCGCGCGCGATATTGCCGAAAGCTACGGGCTGGCGTTGCGGCTGGGGCCGGGGCCGGAGGGCGGTCTGGTGGCGGAAATCCGATTTCCGGCCTGATCGCCGCCGGTGGTCAGGTGCTGTCGGGCGGTCAGGTGTGGGGCGGTCAGGTGTTGGCGCCTAGCCGTTGGCGCATTGCCCCTGCGTCGCCTCGCACAGGTCGCACAGCGCGTGGATCGTGCCCGACACGATGCGGTCCTTCAGACTGTACCAGCGGGTCTGCGCCTCGACCCGCACGTTGACGATATCTTCCGCCCGCAACAGGGCCAGATGCTGCGACACGCCCGATTGCGACAGGCCGGTGAGCGCCACCAGTTCGTTCACCGAAACCTCGCCCTCGTCCATCCGGCACAGCATCAGCAGCCGTTCGGGATGGCTCATCACTTTCAGCCGCTGCGCCATATGCGCGGCATTGGCCTTGAGTTCGGAGAGGTCGGTGGGCTTCATGGTCATGCCTGCATGCACTCGATTCCATCATCCCGCAAGACCACATAAATCGCCGGGATCACCAACAGCGTCAGCAGTGTGGACGAGGCAAGGCCGAACAACAGCGAGATCGCCAGCCCCTGAAAGATCGGATCGGTGAGGATCACGCTGGCCCCGATCATCGCGGCGGCGGCGGTGAGCGCGATGGGCTTCACGCGGATGCGGCCCGCCTCGATCAACACCTGCCGCAGGCTCTTGCCCGGCGCGGCGGTGTGGCGGATGAAATCCACCAGCAGGATCGAGTTGCGCACGATAATCCCTGCCAGCGCGATGAAGCCGATCATGCTGGTGGCGGTAAACGGCGCGCCGAACAGCATATGGCCCAGCACGATGCCGATCAACGTGAGCGGCACCGGCGTCAGGATCACCAGCGGCAGTTTGAAACTGCCGAATTGCCCCACCACCAGCACATAAATGCCCAGCAGCGCCACCATGAAAGCCCCGCCCATATCGCGGAAGGTGACCCATGTGATTTCCCATTCGCCATCCCACAACAGGCTGGTGTGGCTTTCATCCTCGGGCTGGCCATGCATCAGGATCTCGGGCTTGGTCAGGCCGTGGCCTTTCCAGTCATAGGCCTCGATCGCCTCGTCCACCGCAAACAGGCCATAGATCGGCGCTTCATAACGACCGGCCAGATCGGCCATCACCATGGTCGCGCCGCGCCCGTCGCGGCGGAAGATGGCCTGCCCGCCCTGTTCGGTGCGCGCCTCGACCAGTTCGCCCAGACTGAGCAACTGGCCCGAGGGGGCCTGCGCCACCGGCGTTGCCGCCAAGGCGCCGTTCCATACGCGCTGCGCCTGATCCAGCCCCAGTTCGATGGGCAAAGGATCGCGATCCGCCCCGCGCGGGATGTAGGCCAAGGTCTGGCCCCCCATCAGCGCGCCCATCGAATCCAGCACCTGCCTTTCGGAAACGCCATAGTGGTCAAGCTTGGTGCGATCCGGCATCAGGCGCAGGGTGGGGCGCGGCTCGCCAAAGCTGGTGTCCGTGTCGACGATGAAAGGCACCGAGCGGAAGATCTGCTCCACCACAAGCGCGGTTTTCTGGCGCGTCGCTTCGTCCGGCCCGTAGATTTCCGCCAGCAGCGTGGCCATGACCGGCGGCCCCGGCGGCGTTTCGACCACCTTGATCACCCCGCCCTTGGGCAGGGCCATCGCCTTCAACCGCTCGCGCAGATCGACCGCGATGGCATGGCTCGACCGGCTGCGTGTCCCCTTGGGCAGCAGGGCCACCATCACATCGCCCATTTCGGGCCGCGCGCGCAGGAAATAGTGCCGCACAAGGCCGTTGAAATTGAACGGCGCGGCGGTGCCCGCATAGGCCTCCATCGCGGTGACTTCGGGGATCTGGCGGGCGATGGCGCTGGCCTGTTCCAGCACACGGCCGGTCTGTTCCAGCGCGGTGCCCTCGGGCATATCGACCACCAGTTGCACTTCGCTCTTGTTGTCAAAGGGCAGCAGCTTGACCGTGACCGCCTTGAAATAGAACATCGAGCAGGCGACCAGCGTTGCCACGCCCACGCCGGTCAGGAAACGCCTGGCGCTCTGGCGGGTGGCGATCACGCGGGTGGCATAGCGGGCATAGAGCGCACCCAGCCTGCCGCCGCTGGCATCCTCATGCCCATGGGCCAGCGTCTGGCGCGCAAAGCGGATCATCAGCCACGGGGCAATGATCACCGCCACGAAAAAGCTGAACACCATCGCCGCGCTGGCGTTGATCGGGATCGGCGCCATGTAAGGCCCCATCAGCCCCGACACGAACAGCATCGGCAGCAGCGCGGCCACCACGGTGAGCGTGGCGATGATGGTGGGATTGCCCACCTCGGCCACCGCCTCGATAGCGGCCTGCTGGCGGCTGCGGCCATCCTTCATGGCCCAGTGGCGGGCGATATTCTCGATCATCACGATGGNNAGAAGATCAGCGCGAACAGCGACACGCGGTTGATCGAAAAGCCCATGATGCGGCTGGCAAACATGGTCAGCATGATGGTGGTGGGAATGACAATCGCTGTCACCCCCGCCTCGCGCCAGCCGATGGCAAAGCCGATCAGGATGACGATGGACACCGTCGCCAGCGCGAGGTGGAAGATCAGCTCGTTGGCCTTTTCATTGGCCGTCTCGCCATAATTGCGGGTGACATTGACCGAAACGCCCGCGGGGATCAGGCCACCCTTCAGCGCCTCGACCCGTTCCACCACCGCCTGCGACACATTCACCGCATTGGCGCCGTTGCGCTTGGCAATGGCGATGGACACGGCGGGCGCCATCGTCCAGCCCTGCGCGCCCTCCTTGCTCCAGCGCCAGCTACGCGCCTGATCCTGTGTCGCGCCCTGCACCACCTGCGCCACATCGCCCAGCAGCACCGGCGCGCCATTGGCGGCGCGCACGGTCAGGCGCCGCACTTCATCGGCGCTGGCCAGCGGCAGGCCGACGGTTATCGCCTGCGCCGCTCCGCCCTCGCGCAGCTCGCCGGCAGGGAAGCT
>DDES01000030.1:0-3915 GCA_002336765.1 Novosphingobium sp. UBA1948
AGAGAAAGGCACGGACATGCCGCTTTATGAGCATGTATTCCTGGCACGCCAGGATATTTCCGCGCAGCAGGTTGAAGGCCTCACCGACCAGTACAAGGCGGTGATCGAGGCTGCCGGCGGCGCTGTTTCCAAGGTCGAGTACTGGGGCGTGAAGTCGCTCGCGTACCGCATGAACAAGAACCGCAAGGCGCATTATGCGCTGATGAACATCTCCGCCCCGGCGGCCGCTGTGGCCGAGATGGAGCGTCAGATGCGCATCAACGAAAACATCCTGCGCTTCATGACCGTCCGCGTCGAGGAACTGGAAGACGGCCCGTCGGCCATGCTCCAGAAGCGCGAGCGTGACGAGAAGCGTGAATTCGAGCGTGGCGACCGCGGTGATCGTGGCGACCGCGGTGATCGCGGCGACCGTCGCCCGCGTGGTGACCGTGATCGCGGCCCCCGTCGTGATGGCGGCGACCGTGGCCCGCGTCGCGAGCGCAGCGAAGGTGGTAACCCCGATCACATGCCGGCTTTCCTGAAGTCGGACGACTGATCCTGTGTGAGGGGCGTTGGCAACAACGCCCCTTCGCAGACGGAAAAAAAGGCCCGCAAGCAGAGTGCTTGCGGGCCTTTTCGTGTCAGTTCCCGATACCGTTGCCGGATCGGGGCCTCGCGCCTTGGGGAAGGCGACTGGCACCCTTATGAGGGGGTGCTCTGTGCCCTGACGACAAACGTGCGACCGGGGGCGTCAGGGCATCGTCAGTCCTAAACGGCGTGACATAAAAAATCCATATAAAATTCTACATGACGGGATGGAAATGCGAAATTTCTGCCATCACCCGCGCGCTGTATCGGTGACCGGATCGGCCACCACCACCTTGTTGCGCCCTTCCGCCTTGGCGCGCAACAGCGCATGGTCGGCCCCGCGCAGCGCGGACCGCGCATCGGGGAAGGCGAAGACATCGGCAATGCCCGCCGAGAAGGTCACCTTGCCAAAAGGCGTGTCGGTGGCGCGGTTGACCATGCGGCGCTCGGCCAGCGCGGCGCGGGTGTCGTCCAGCAATTCCCATGCCTGATGCAGCGAACGTCCGCGCAGCAGGATCACGAATTCCTCGCCGCCGTGGCGGGCCACATGGCACCGGTCGTCGGATGTGCGCGCCAGTGCGGTGGCCACCGATTTCAACACGCGGTCGCCCGCTTCATGGCCATGCTCGTCGTTGATGCGCTTGAAATTGTCGATGTCGCAGAACGCCACCGCCAGTTGGTCACCGGCCTCGCGTGCGGCGGCAAATTCGGCCTCGTAGCGTGCCTCGAAGGCGCGGCGGTTGGGCAGGCCGGTGAGGTGGTCCTCCTCGGCGCTGCGGCGGGCCTGCTCCAGATTGCGGCGCAGGGCGCGCGTTTCCAGCATCGAACGCGCCATATCCTGTTCCAGCACGGCGGTGCGTTGCAGCATCGAGCGGGCCAGATCGACCAGTTCATGCACGACCCGACTGCTCTCGGCGGGCAGGGCGGTGGCCTGTCGCATGTCCGGCGCGGCGCGGCCCATCTCGTCCACATGCGCGGACAGGGCCGATGTATAATCGCTGGCCGCCGCCTTGGCGGCATTGCTGGTGGTTTCAAAGGCGGAAATATTGGTTTCCAGCCGGTGCATCAGGCGAGTGACATTGTCGCTCTGGTCGCCGGATTCGCGCGCCGTGGCCTCAAGCCATTCCAGTGTGATCGGTTCGCGCGCGGCCAGACGCGCATCGATGCGGCGCATGATCTGGCCATCCGATCCGGTCAGATAGTTGAAGGCCACCGCCAGCGTGAAGGGCGACAGGTCAAGATCGTGGACCAGCAGGAACTCGCCGATATCGGCCAGCAATTGGCGTCGCGCGCTGCGGTGCAGATCTTCGCCCGTGTGGGGCGAGACCTCGTGTGCCTCATCGCCCTCGCGCGTGTCGCCACGCAGCCAGCCAAGGATGCCTCTGCCGGAGCGGCGATGGAGCGAAGGGTCATGCGCGGTCATGGGCATGGGTGTAGCCCATTATGGTAGATAGGTTTTTGCCGCGGGTTTAGGTTCTAGTGCGTATCTGCCTCGTCGGGTGGAAAAGGTGCGCTGGCGGGCCAGTCGGCAGGGGCGAGGCAGCAATAGGCGCCTTTGCGATGCGCGCGCGCCGCCAGCGCCTCGGGCAAATCCACACAACGTGTCAGCACGCCCGACGAGCCGCGTGCGCGCAGATAGGCGATCGGATCGCTGATGCTGCCACGCAAGCGCGGCGAGAGGATCGCCAGTTGGTGATCGGGCAGGCGGCTTTCCATGAAGGCGAAATAGCTGATGTCATCGAGCATCAAACCCTTGGCGGCGCGTGTCTCGGGAAGGCCGCATTGGCGCGCCAGCGCCTGCATCTGCACCCGCTCTCCCGCAAAGCCGAACACCGGCACCGAATAGGGTTGCAAGGGCAGGCTGCCCCGCGCCGAGGCGGCCTCGACCAGCGGCGGGCCATAATAGCTGGCCACCAGACCCATGCTGAGCAGCGTCAGCGGTCCGATCCCCAGCGCCAGTACCGACACCGCCTGCCGCATCCGGTGCGAACCATGCGGCGCCGACAAGGCCAGCACGATGGCCAGCATCACCAACGGCAGGACAAAGCTGGATTCATAGACATGGCGGATGATCTGGCTGACGCACCACACCGAGGCGACGCCGAACAGCAACAGCGCCAGCACCGTTTCGGGCGGCATCACGCGCTCGCGCGCCGCGCGCCATAGCATCAGCAGCGTGGCAATCGCCGCGCCGCCCAGCGCTAGCCCCCAGATGGCCGCCATGCCGCCCTGCCAGCCATGCATTTCCTCGTTGGACACGCGGTCGCGCACCAGCCAGCGTGACATCGGGCGCGGCATGGGGGCCACCTGATCGACATATTTGTGGGGGCGGTAATTATCGATCAGCTTGCCCAGCACAGCGGTGGGCGTGGCTTGGCCGACGGCCAGTTGGCCTACCAGATTTTCCTTGGCATGGGCGGCGGCCACCACCGGATCGGCGGGGCAATCCATGCGCGCCACCCAGTATTTGGCTGAAATCCCGCTGGCCAGCAGCAGCAGCGCGATGGTGACGCCACGCGCCGCCAGTGCCCGCCGCCCGCGACTGGCAAACAGGATGCAGCCCGCCATCACCGGCATCACGCCCACACCCTTGAAGTGGTAGGACATCGCCACCACGCCTAGCGCGAGGATCGCCAGCGAGCGGCGCCATGCGCTGCGCGGGGCGGTGGGCGCCTCGGTATAGGCCACGCCCGCCAGCGGGGCAAAGCGGATACCCGGCGCGCGCCATCCGGTCGCCGCGATAACCAGCGCTCCGGCCACCGCCAACAGGATCGGCTGTTCGGGCCGGCTCCACACCAGCAGCAGCGGCATCACGCCAAGCCCCATCAGCGTGGCGGCAATAATGCCCAGCTTGTGGCGCTGCTCCTCGTCGCGCCCCACGCGGCCGATCAGCCGCCATACCAGCCAGCCCAACAGCAGCGCATAGGCCACGCCCGAGACGCGCACCCACAACGGATCGGCGAAATGCGTGTTGAAAAACGCCGAGTACCAGCGCACGGGCATCATGAACCACGGCGGCACGGCCAGCGTGTTGGGTCCGCAATTCTCCGAATAGAGCTTGTCCACGCCGTCAAGCGCGGCGCGCTCCTGCAGGCGCCAGCCCACCTCGTCGGTATAGACCGGCAGCAACATGCCCGCCAGCACCGCCAGCGTTAAAGCACCAGCCACCCAGCGGAACAGGTGCCGGAACAGGGGGCCGGTGGCGGGCATCAGACCTTAGCGGCGAGGGTCAGCGGACGCGCGGATTGCCATAGGGCAGCGGCGGCGGCGGACGGCGCGTGCCGCGGGGCAACTGGGCCTGATAGGCGCGACCGCAATGTTCCACGCAATAGGGGAAACCGGGGTTCA
>DDES01000030.1:3938-4140 GCA_002336765.1 Novosphingobium sp. UBA1948
GGCTCGCCCGGATGGCCCATCGGCCAGCGGCAGATGCGGTCGGACAGATCGAGCAGGCTGGTCTTGTCCGCGATCTCGGCGCTGGGCTTGGCGGGCACGAGGCGGCGCGGGGGCGCGGGCGGGATCGGCGCCTGCTGCTCGCCGGGGCCCTGACGCAGGAAACCGCCGGGGCCGACCGAGACGATGCGCGGCTGGGGCGTGG
>DDES01000103.1 GCA_002336765.1 Novosphingobium sp. UBA1948
CCGCCAGATCGAGGCCAAGGCGCTGAGGAAACTCAAGCACCCCAGCCGAAGCCGCAAGATGCGCAGCTTCCTCGACCAGTAAGACCAAAGGCCCCGCCCACCAGCGGGGCCTTTTTCTGTCAGTGCTTGGTGTCGCTATAGACGGCGATCGTGTCGGCAGGCGCATCCAGCGCGACCCATAGCGCCACGCCGCCGCCACACAGCAGGGCCAATATCGCCCCCGTCTGCGCCACACGACGCGGCAGAGCGGGCCACAGTGGCAGCAGGGCCATTGCCGCCACCGCCAAAGGCAGCGCCACCGCCATCGGCATGGTCGGCCCGACGCCCTGCATCAACTGGTGCCCCAGCGCGAGCTGATAGCCCACCACCACCGCAGCGATGATAGCCTGCAACCAGACGCGGCCCGTCGCCATGCCCAGCGCCACCAGCAACACCGGCACCACCACCACATAGGCGGCTGTTGGCGCCAGAGCCTGCATCCCCGCGCCCAGCACCAGCAAAAGCGCGGCAGGACCGGTCGCCGCGCCCTTCCCCCCGCCCTTCCAACATCCGAACACCAGCAAGAATGCCGCCAGCGAGGCCATGCCCGCCACCCCTTCCAGCCGCGGAATGGCAGCCAGACGGTCGTAATAATTGGCTGGCCCCATCCCCAGCGACAGCCGGTTCAAGCCATAGGCCATCACGCCCGCCACCAGCATCAACGCCGCCATCCGGCCCGCCCCCTGCCAGCCCTTTCGCCGCGCGGCCCATACCAGCGCCGCCGCCGCCAGCGCGATCTGCGCCCAGCCCAGCCATACCGGATAGACCACCGTGCCCAGCCCGAAAGCATCGAAAAACACCGCATCGGGCGCGCGGACGGGCAGGTCGCGCGCCTGAGCCAAACCCGAGGCCAGATCGAGCACCTGCGCGCCCATATCCTGCAAGGCGCCCTGATCCAGCCGGTCGGGCGTGGCCTTGGGCGAGTGATAAAGACCCGACCGCCCGATGAAGGCGAAATTGTAGCCCAGCCACGGGCCTTTGAGCACAGGCGTCAGATCGGTGTCATTGGGCAGCACCGAATAGACAAAGGCGGCCAGCGAGGACGTGGCCGGACGGCGCACCGCATCGGCATAGAGCGCCACCGCCGCGCCATTGTCGCGCGAGGTCTGGAACATGGTGGTGCGCCCGCCCCCGCCGCGCGCCTCCATATTGATCACCGCGCCGATATGCTGGCGCAACGGATGGTCGGCAAAAAAGGCCGTGGCGCCATCCAGCCCCAATTCCTCGGCGTCGGTGATGACCAGCACCACGTCGCGCTGTGCGTCGCCCCGCGCCCGCAGTGCCCGCGCCACCTCCAGCGCCGAGGNNGTATCATCCGCCGCGCCGGGCGAGCCCCATACTGTATCGTGATGCGCCATCAGCGCCACGGCCGGTAGCGCCGGATTGCGCCCCTTCAGCACGCCGATCACATTGGTGAGATGCTGCGCCCCCGCGTCGCCGCCGGTCCAGAAGGTCCAGCGCTTGCGGGCATAATCGCCATAGGGCGCCTGCTGCTCGCCCACCTCCATGCCCAGCCCTGCCATGCGCTGCGCCAGATAGGCACGGACACGGGCATTTTCCGGCGTGCCCGACGTGTGCGGAACGGCGGCGATCGCGCGCACATCGCGCATCGCCCGCGTGGCGGAAAATTGCACGGCGGGGGCGCTGTCCGGCAAGGGGGCGGGCGGCGTGGTCGCCACCACCGCCAGTGCCAGAGCGCCGATCAAGCCAAGCAGCAGGGGCAGGAATCGCATGGTCGTCTCGTCTCCGTCTCGCCGCGATGCTGCCCGCGAAGGGATCCGCCGTCAAATCCGGTGGGAAACAGGGTGGCCATCGCGCGCCATCGCCATTAAGGGACGGCCAGCGAATCTTGGGGCCGCGCCCCGCAGGAAAGGCACAGACATGCGTATCGCCATCGCTTCCGACCATGCCGCCGTGGCGCTCAAGGCCGAGCTGGCCGCTTTCCTGCGCGAGGAAGGGCATGAGGTGGCCGATCTTGGCCCGATGACCGAGGATCGCGTGGATTATCCCGACTATGGCTACAAGCTGGCGCAGGCGGTGGCCAGCGGCGAGGCCGAGTATGGCGTGGCGCTGTGCGGCAGCGGCATCGGCATTTCCATCGCGGTCAACCGCCATCCGGCGCTGCGCTGCGCGCTGGTGTCCGAGCCGCTTTCGGCCGCCCTCGCCCGCGAGCATAACAACGCCAATGCCATTGCCATGGGCGCGCGCCTGACCGGTATCGATATGGCCAAGGCCTGCCTCACCGCTTTCCTTTCCACCGAATTTGGCGGCGGGCGTCATGCCGGCCGCGTCGACAAGCTTTCGGCCCCCACCTTCTGATCCGCAAAGGACACACCATGACCGAGATTCGCCCCGCTGATTTCTTCACCGGCACGCTGTCTGCCCGCGATCCCGAGATCGCCGGCTGGATCAACAAGGAACTGGGCCGCCAGCAGGACAAGATCGAGCTGATCGCCAGCGAG
>DDES01000134.1:0-6054 GCA_002336765.1 Novosphingobium sp. UBA1948
CCTGCGGCGCGCGCTCGGGCATGGCCAGCGGCGAGGTGGCCGCTGCGGCGCCATGCGCATCCAGCCGCGTCTGCACCGGTTCCTCGCCATGTTCGGCGCGGCGCCCCAGCACCGAGTAAAGCCGCATCGCCAGAAAGGCTGCGATCATGGCCAGGATGACGATATAAACGGTCACGGCTGTGCGGTTCCATGTGTTGCCGCGCACAGGGCGTACGCGGGAGATGACTCACTGTGCCCTAGATAGTGCCTCAAGACAAATGAACAACGCATGGATACGCGGATAGGGAGGAATTTTTTTCAGTGGTGTTACAGCCCCGACAGCGCAGCCTCACCCCTTAACAAACGCCCCCGCACCTGCTAGGCGGCGCGGCAATCCCTTATTCCGGCGCCCTTTGCGACGCCACCAGCAGAAAGAAAGTCCGATCATGGCCGAAGATGGCACCATCACCTCCTCGCTCCGCCTCGATGATGCGGATCTGATGCCCAGCGCTACGGTCCTGACCCAGTATATCAAGGACATGTCGGTCGAAAATCCCAACGCGCCGGAAGTCTATCAGTGGACCAGCGCGCCCGAACTGGATGTGCAGTTCAACATTGCCGCCCGCGCCGTCGCCAGCGATGTGCATGAGGTGGAAATGAAAATCCAGCTCAACGCCAAGGGCGAGGCGGGCGTCGCCTATATCGTCGACCTGACCTATGGTGGCCTGGTCGGCCTACGCAATCTGGACGATGCGCAGACCCATGCCTATCTCTTTGCCGAGGCCCCGCGCATCCTGTTTCCCTTCGCGCGCCGCGTGATTGCGGATGCCACGCGTGACGCGGGCTTTACGCCCGTGATGCTCGAACCGATCGACTTCACCAGCCTCTATATGCAGCAGCTTGCCGCGCAGGCNNCCGAGCCGCAGGGCACGGCCTGATGCGATCCGGCCCCGCAGCCTTGCGGGGCCGCTCTGTTTAAGGCGCGCGTGATGGCGACAGTCCGATAGTGATCCGGCCATGAACCTCTTGAAAGCGACCGGCACCATCGGCGGCCTCACGCTGATGAGCCGCGTGCTGGGCCTGCTGCGCGATTCGCTGTTTGCCCGCGCGGTGGGCGCCTCTTTCGCGTCAGACGCCTTTCTGGTGGCCTTCCGCCTGCCCAATATGTTCCGCGCGCTGTTTGCCGAAGGTGCCTTTGCCAGCGCCTTTGTGCCGATGTTCAACCACAAGGCGGGCGATCCCGAAGGCAAGGGCCTGCCCGATGCCATTGCCTTTGCTGAAGCCGCGCTCTCGGTACTGTTGCCGGTGCTGATCGGCATGACCATCCTGCTCGAAGTCTTTGCCTGGCCCGTCACATGGCTGCTGTCTGGCAAGTTTCACGGCATTTCGGCTGACCAGTTCGCCTTCGCGGTCAAGCTCTCGCGGCTGACGATCCCCTATCTGATGCTGATCTCGCTGGNNGCGGCGGCGCCGATCCTGCTCAACCTGACGCTGATCGTGGCGATCCTGCTTTTCGGCGATCCCGACCCCTTTATCACCGCGCGCAATCAGGCGCTGGCGGTCACGGTTTCGGGCGCACTGCAACTGGCATGGCTGGCATGGGCCACGCGCAAGGCGGGCGTCTCGCTGCGCCCCCGCCTGCCCCGCATCACGCCCGATGTGAAAAAGCTGATGGCGCTGATCCTGCCCGCCGCAGCGGGTGCGGGCGCGGTGCAGATCAACCTTGTCATCTCCACCGCGCTGGCCGCCAGCCTGCTTGATCATGGCAGCGTCACCTATATCTACATGGCCGACCGGCTGAACCAGTTACCGCTCGGCCTGATCGGCATTGCGCTGGGCACGGTGTTGCTGCCCACCATCAGCCGCCTGCTGGGCGCGGGCGACGAGGCGGGGGCGATGGAAACGCAGAACCGCGGCATGGAACTGGCGCTGTTCCTGACCCTGCCCGCCACGGTGGCGCTGGTGTTGTGCGGCGAACCGATTGCCGCCGCGCTGTTCGGCTATGGTCGCTACACCGCGGCCGACACGCATAACACCGCCATGGCACTGGCCGCTTTCTCGGTGGGCCTGCCCAGCTACATCCTCGTCAAGGTGCTGACGCCGGGGTTTTACGCCCGCCACGATACCAAGACTCCGGTGCGCTGTGCCACGATCAGCATGGTGGTCAATCTGGTGCTCAACCTGATCCTGATCGTGCCGCTCAAACATATGGGTCCGCCGCTGGCGACAGCGCTATCCTCCACGGTCAATGTGGTGCTGCTTTATCGCGAACTGGCGGCGCGCGGCCATTTCGCGCCCGATTTCCGGCTCAAGTTCCGCGCATGGCGCATGGGCGTTGCCGCTCTGACGATGGGTGCTGTGTTGTGGTTCAGCCAGAGCTGGCTGATGCCCTACACGCATGGCACATGGTTTGTGCGCTTCCTCAGCCTTGCCGCACTGGTCGGCAGCGGCATTCTTGTTTATGGCGTCGCCACGTTGGCGCTTGGCGCCTTCACCCGCGACGATCTGGCGCTGCTGCGCCGCCGCCGCTCCACCAAAGCCTAAAAGGGACCCTTCATGCGTATCGTTTCCGGCATCCAGCCCACCGGCAATCTGCACCTTGGCAATTACCTCGGCGCGATCCGCAACTGGGTGGCGATGCAGGAGGATGCCGGACGCACGGGCGCGGAACTGTTCTTCTTTCTGGCCGATCTCCACGCCATTTCGGTGGCGCATAGCCCTGCCGAACTGGCGGCCAACACACGCGAGATGGTTGCCGCGCTGGTGGCCTGCGGGATTGATCCCGAACGCTCGGTGCTGTTCAATCAGGCACAGGTGCCCGCCCATGCCGAACTGCAATGGCTGCTCAACGGCACCGCGCGCATCGGCTGGCTCAACCGCATGACCCAGTTCAAGGACAAGGCGGGCAAGAACCGCGATTCGGCCTCGGTGGCGCTCTACACCTATCCGGTGCTGATGGCTGCCGACGTGCTGCTGTACAACGCGACCCATGTTCCCGTAGGCGATGACCAGAAGCAGCATCTCGAACTGGCACGCGATCTGGCGCAGAAGTTCAACAATGACTTCTGCAGCGCGGACAAGCCGCTCTTCACCCTGCCCGAGCCGATCATCCCGCCCGAGGCCGCACGCATCATGAGCCTGCGCGATGGCACCAGCAAGATGAGCAAGTCCGACCCCAGCGACATGAGCCGCATCAACCTGACCGACGATGCCGATGCGCTGATGAACAAGGTGAAGAAGGCCAAGACCGACCCCGAACCCCTACCCTCCGAGGCCGCAGGGCTGGAGGGTCGCCCCGAGGCGAAAAACCTTGTCGGTATCTATGCCGCGATGTCGGGTCAGACGGTGGCGCAGATCCTGTCCGACTTCGGCGGCAAGGGCTTCGGCACCTTCAAGCCCGCGCTGGGCGAGTTGCTGGTGGAGAAACTGGCCCCGATCAACCAGCGTTTCAGCACCCTGAGGCAGGACCGCGAGGCGCTCGACGCCATCCTGCGCAAGGGCGCGGAAAAGGCCCGCGCGGCAGCGGCGCCCACGCTGGCGGCCACCTATGACGCGCTGGGGTTGGTGCGGTAAACCCGTCGGGAATGGGGGACAATCCGCCCCCCATTCAACCTCCATTCAGCCTTGCCAGCGCAATCCTGCCGCACCATACCGGAGGTGCGACCAGATGGTGGGACTATCGGCCTGCGTGCCCTATGGAGGACAAGAATGAACGGTGTCGCAAAATCGTGGATCGCAAGGGGCATGAAGGCCACGATGGCTGGCCTGCTGGTGCTGGGCCTGTCGGCCTGCGCCGAAGGGCTGGATACCAAGGTCACCCGCTTCCAGTCGCAACTCCCCGCGCCGCAGGGCCAGACTTTCGCTATTGTGGCGGATGATCCCTCGCTGGCGGGCGGCATCGAATTTGGCCAATATGCGCGGCTTGTCGCGGGCGAAATGGTCAAGAAAGGCTATACCGAGGCCGCCAGTCCCGAAGCTGCCAGCCTCGTCGTCCGCTTCGCCTATGGCGTGGACAAGGGCCGCGTGCATGTGCAGTCCACCGGCATCCGCGATCCGTTCTGGGGTCCATGGTATGGCGGCCCCCGTGGTTTCTATCGCGGCGGTTATTATAGCCCGCGCGGTCCGTGGGGCTATGGTTGGTATGATCCGTGGTTCGACCGCGGGGTGGAAAGCTACACCGTCTATACCAGCGGCATCAGCCTGAAGATCGACAGCAAGACCGAACAGCGCCGCGTGTTCGAGGGCAAGGCCGAGGCGGCTTCCGCCTCGAACCGGCTTACCTATCTCGTGCCCAATCTGGTGGAGGCCTTCTTCACCGGTTTCCCCGGCAATTCAGGCGAAACCGTACGCATCACCGTCGCGCCGGAAAAGGTGAAGAAGTAAGCCTGATCCGCCGCCCCGCTAGTCATTGCGGGCGCGGCGGTATCCGGCGGCCAGCGCCTCGCGCTCGGTGCAGAACCACGCCTCGGGGCGGGTTTCGGCATAATGCTTGGTGCCGGGCAGATGGTAGATCCACTCCCCGCTCCAACTGTGGTTGCCCTTGATGGTGCAGCCCAAAGCCCCGCGATAGACCTGTTCGCGCAAGACTTGCGGCTTGGCCGTCAGCTTGCGCGCGGGCGGCGGCATCGGCTCCTCCGCCTTGTTGGCGGCACGCCAGTCGGCAGGCCGGTCAAACCGCCCCGCCCACAGACCCCAGCCCGCTTTGCGCACCTGCGCCTCCAGCGTGCCATAGGATTCCGCGCCATTGGGCCGCACCACTGCCAGCCCCGCCTCCACCATCGCGCGGCCCACATCCAGCCCTCCAGTGCGGCAGATCGCCACAAGGCGGCCATAGTGATCCTGCCCCTGCCCCTCGCAACGCACTTCCTGCCCCGCGACCAATTCGGCCAACCGCGCCGAGGCCTCTGCTCCGCAAGCCCAGGCCACACCCTTGCGTTCGCACATCTGCTGCTTTTCCGGAGCGTCGATGCCCATCAGACGGATGCGATAGCCACTCATCGCCAGCGTATCGCCATCCACCGCTCGGGCGCCGCCAGACACATCCTGTGCCTGCGCAGCCGAGGCCAGCATTCCCGTCAAGAGCATGACAAAGCGCATCCGTCAAAAACCTGATAACATGCCTATTTGCAAAAGCTTAGCGTGCGAATAGGCTGAACGGCAAGGGAGAGTCTCTATGCTGCTTGCCATCATCCTTGCCGCCACTGCGTCAACATCACGGCCGGTGGTTCCGGTGGAACAACTGAAGGCGCGTGTGGTCAAAGGCTGCCACGCCGGGAGTGTGGATTTCACGCGCGGCGAGGATGGCATAATCCATGTCACGCCATCGCGTGACGATTCATGGCGCAAAATCGCCTGCACCATCTTTGTGCTGCAGAAGGCTGGCGAGACCGTGGCAAAACTGGATTTCACGCCCGAAGGCGCCGCAAAGCCTTAATTCCCCAACGCCACCACGCCGCCGGTCGAGCCAAACCCGCCCTCGCCGCGCGCGGTTTCGTCGAGTTGATCCACTTCCAGCCATGCGCCCTGCACCACTGGCGCCAACACCAGTTGCGCCACGCGGTCACCGCGCGCGATGCTGAAAGGCTCTGCGCCGTGGTTGATGAGGATCACCTTCAGCTCGCCGCGATAGTCGCTGTCGATGGTGCCGGGCGTGTTGGGCACGGTGATGCCATGTTTCAGCGCCAGCCCCGAGCGCGGGCGCACCTGAATTTCAAATCCATGCGGAATGGCCAGCGCAAGGCCGGTGGCCACGGCATAGCGCGCTTGCGGCGCGATTACCACATCCTCGGCCGACACCACATCCATCCCTGCCGCGCCGCTGGTTGCATAGGCAGGCAAGGGCAGGCCCTCGCCGTGGGGCAGACGTTTCACGCGAACGGGGATGCTGTCAGTCGAATGCACGGATAATCCTTTCCACCAGAGCTTTGGCGACATCACCCTTTGGCAGATCGGGCAGGCTCTCGACACCCTGCGCGCTCACGATATGCACTGTGTTGCGAAGGCCGCCCATCACATCACCTGACACATCATTGCCCACAATCCAGTCCGCCCCCTTGCGCGCCAGCTTGGCCTGCG
>DDES01000134.1:6117-16057 GCA_002336765.1 Novosphingobium sp. UBA1948
CGCCCGAGCCATCCTTCTTGATCTTTTGCGCGCCCACGTCCTCCACACGCCAGTCGGCCACCGCCGCCACCATCACCGCCACATCGGCGGGCGTCGACGAATTTTGGGCAGCCTCCACCGCCGCCTGCATCTGCAACGCGGTTTCCACATCCACACGGCAAACGCCCGCAGGCGTGGGCAAATCGACCGGCCCCGCCACCAGCGTCACCCGCGCACCAGCCTTGGCCGCCTCCGCCGCGATGGCAAAGCCCTGCCGCCCGCTTGACCGGTTGGCGATATAGCGCACGGNNCTGCCCGTCAGCGGCCCCGCCCCGCCCAGCGCCTGCGCAATGCGCGCCGCAATCGCCTCCGGCTCGGGCAAGCGGCCCGGGCCAAACTCGCCACAGGCCATCTCGCCCGCATCCGGCTCCATAACATCAATGCCGCGCGCGCGCAGCGTGGCCACATTGGCCTGTGTTGCAGCATGGTCCCACATGCGCACATTCATCGCCGGCACCGCCAGCACCGGTTTGTCCGTCGCCAGCAAAAGCGTGGTAGCCAGACTGTCGGCAATCCCGCCCGCCATCTTGGCCATCAGATCCGCCGTTGCGGGGCACACCACCACCAGATCCGCGCTGCGCGAAAGCTGGATATGGCCCATGCCCACCTCGCTGCCCACATCCCACAGGCTGGTGTGCACATCGCGCCCCGACAGCGCCGCCAGCGTCATCTCCGTCACAAAATGCTTGCCACCCTCGGTCAGCACGCAAGTCACCTCGCCCCCCGCCTTGCGGATCAGCCGGATCAGTTNNATGCCGCCGCCGATGATGAGCAGGATGTGTTTGTCACGCATGGGTGGCGGTCTATCGCGGATAAAGGAGAATGGGAAGAAATATGCCTCCGGCGGGTTAAGGGCCATCGCCCTTAACAATCCCCATACTGTCTATGCCGCGCCAAGATCTCAGCCATGCGTGAGGTCGCACCGCCGGAGGCTATATTGCCTGCGGCGCTGCAAGGTTGCGCAAGATCGCAGAAACCGCGCGCCGCGCATTAAAGGGTGATGACCCTTTGCCCGCCGGAGGCCAACCTTAAACCTTCCCCAACGCCGCCCGCACCAAAGACCGCCCCGCCATCGGCACAAAGGCCAGCCCCAGCGCCATGGCGGGCGTAATCACCGCGCCCCAGTAGAAATTATCGTTGCGCCCCGCGATGGCGAAGGCCAGCGCATAGCCGCCATAGAGCAACGTGGCCGTCAACCCCGCGCTGGAACGCCATCCGGCCCAGCCGAAGAGCATCAGGATCGTGAGCGGCCCCGCCACAGTATGCGGCAGGAAGCGCAGGTTGGAGGAGAGCACCGTGTTCGACAGAAAGCCGCCAAGGCCGCGCAGGGCGAGCCAGCTCGGGCCGGTGGGATCGCTGGGCAGGGTTTGCGCGGCGATGAGGTGGAGGTGGATCGCCATATAGGCTGCAAACAGCAGCACGAGCAGCGCCCATGCCGCCGCCTCTTGCCAAGCGCGCCGCCACAGAGCCATTGCGCCCATCAGCAACACGAAGGGCAACACATGCTCGCGGATCGCCAATGCGAGGCCAGCCAACAGCACGGCACCCCAATATTTCTGCCGCTCGGGCCGATGTAGCCCGAAAGCCAGCGCTACCAGCATCCCCGCCCACAGTTCATGCAGCACGAAGTAATAGCGGTTCAGCCCCAGCGAGGCGCCAAAGAACACCAGCGCCGTGCCCATCCGCCGCAGCGAGGGATCAACACCCAGATCGCCCAGCCGCCCCCACCATGCCGCGATCACCCCCAGCATCAGCGCCACGGCTGCCGCCATCGCCAGCGGCGCGGGCTTGTCGCCATCCACGCCCAGCGCGGCGTCGAGATAGGCCAGCGTCGGCAGGCGCACGGCCACGCCGGGGCGCACCGGATAATCGGCGCGGCGGTGTTCGCTCACGATGAAGTCGTAGTAATTCTCGCCGTGGTGGATGCGCTCAATGGCGCGGTCGTAGAGTTTGAGATCCTCGTCGCGCGGGCGCTCTGACTTGGCATTATGGGCGATCACCACGCTGGGCGGCTTGGCCTCTTCGCCGCGCCCCACCGTCAGCGGCACCAGCGCCGAAGCGATCAGCAGCACGACCAGCGCCAGCAGCGCCGCCAGCGCCGGACCACGCCGCCATGTGGCAAAGCGGTCGTAAGGCGCGGGCCTTACGCTATCCAACCCCAATGCAACGCCGCCCATACCAGTCCGCCTCCGCCAAGGAAGGCTGCACTATATCGGAGCCAAGGGTTAGCATTCCGTTTACCATGATCGAACATCAGCTCGACCTCGGGCAAAGGCGGAGCTTCGGGGGCACCACCCTTGGCGGGGAATTTCTCCTCCACACGGTCCAGCAGATCGGGCAAAAGCACAAGGCGCCGGATCGCGCGGTGGATGCCATTGGCGATGGCGGCCTCTGGGCCAAGCTCGTCGCGCATCCATTCGGTGACGAACGGGCCGGAAACGTCCCACATGTTGATGTCGGGATAGAGCTGGGTGGCCAGCCCTTCAACCATCACCATCGTCTTTTGCAGCAGCAGCAGATGCGGCTGCACCGCCATGTCGAAATCGCGGGTGATGGCGAACAATCCGTCGAGCATCTGCCCCACCGACTGGTCCTTCACCGGACGCCCGCGCATCGGTTCGCCCACGGCGCGCAGCGCAGTCGCGAATTCCGCCATCGAGTGGTAGGAAGGCACATATTGCGCCTCGAAATGGATTTCGGCCACGCGCTGGTAATTGCCGGTGGTCAGGCCATGCAGGATCTCGCCCAGCCAAATGCGTGCGCGCCGGTCGATGCGACCCATGATGCCGAAGTCGATGGCGACGATCGTGCCGTCCGGTTCGATGAACAGGTTGCCCTGATGCATGTCGGCATGGAAATAGCCGTGGCGCACCGCCTGCGTCAGGAAAGCGATGACGAGGCGCTTGGCCAGTTCGGGAAGGTCAATACCGGCGTCGATCAGCGCCTGCGTATCGCTGATCTTGATACCCTCGATCCATTCCAGCGTCATCACGCGGCCGCAGGTGCGATCCCAATCGATGGCGGGAATGCGATAGCCTTTAGTGCCGCCCATCAGGTCGGACAGTTCCGACGCGCTGGCGGCCTCGCGGCGCAGGTCCAGCTCGCGCAGGGTCCAGCGCTTGAAATTGGCGATCACCAGCGGCGGACGCAGGCGCTTGGCCTCATCGCCTCCCAAAGCCTCGAGATGGGCAGCGGCCCATTCATAGGTCTGGATGTCGCGGGCAAATTTTTCGCGGATGCCGGGGCGCAATACCTTCACCGCCACCTGACGGCCATCCAGCGTCACCGCGCGATGCACCTGCGCGATGGAGGCGGCGCCCACCGGTTCCTCGTCAAACTCGGCGTAAAGATCGGTCAGCGGGCGGCCGAAGGCAGCCTCCACCTCGGCCTTGATCGCCGCGAAAGGCACCGGCGGCAGGCGATCCTGAAGCGTCAGCAGATTGCGCGCGGCTTCCTCGCCCACCAGATCGGGGCGGGTGGCCAGCGTCTGCCCCAGCTTGATGGCGGCAGGGCCAATCGCGCGGAAGGCGCCCGCATAATCGGGCACAGCGGGCGTGGAGGTGCCGAAGCGCGCGATACGGCACAGGCGCGCGACCGGCGCCGGCGTCGCCACGCCTCCCTCGATGATGCGCAGCGCGCCATGCCGCGCCAAGGTACGGCCCCATGTCAGGAGCCGCCAGATATGGGTTGCGGGGCGTGTCAACTTACGCTTTCCACCCCGAATGGATTGCCACCAGCCCGCCAAGAATGGGCGTGACCCGGGTGTTGATGAAGCCGGCATCGCGGATCATCTGCTCGAATTCCGGCATGGGCGGAAAACGGCGGATGGATTCGATCAGATAGCGATAGCTGTCGGCATCTCCCGCGATCATTTGGCCGATCTGCGGCACCAGCTTGTGCGAATAGGCGTCATAGACTTCCTTGAAACCGGGCCATGTGGTGGTCGAGAATTCAAGGCAGTAGAACCGCCCACCATAGCGCAGCACGCGATAGGCCTCGGCCAGCGCCTTGTCGATATGGGTGACGTTGCGGATGCCGAAAGCGATGGTGTAGGCGTCGAACTGCTTGCTCGGAAAGCTCAGCTCCTCGGCATTCTGGCGGCTCCACGACAGGCGATCAGTGCCGATCGCGCCCATCTTCTTGGGCGCCCGCTCGAGACCCACATCCAGCATATCCTGATTGATGTCGGACACGGTGACATGCGCGCCCTTGGCCGCCATGCGAAAGGCGATATCGCCTGTGCCGCCCGCCATGTCGAGGATCTGCTCGTGCGGCTGGGGCTTCACCATCCGCACGAACTGGTCCTTCCACAGCCGATGCATGCCCGCCGACATGGCATCGTTCATGATGTCATATTTCTTCGCCACGCTGGAAAAGACCGCGCCGACCTTGGCGGCCTTCTCTTCGGGCGCGACTTCCTCATAGCCAAAGGAGACGGTTTCGGGCTGCATAGCTTCGCTGTGAGTCATGGAGAGGCGCTTTAGGCTGCTTTGGCCTGCGCGGAAAGGTGGATTAACAGGCAAATTGCCTCATCCCCCGCAAAGTGCTTAATCTCGCGCCATGCCAGAACTCCCCGAAGTCGAAACCACGCTGCGCGGCCTTGCTACCTATCTGGAAGGGCAGCGGATCGCGCGCGTCGAAACCCGTCGCGAAGGATTGCGCCGCCCCTTCCCCGCCGATCTGGTCCAGACTTTGACGGGAGCGCGGGTGGAGAGGCTCAGCCGCCGCGCCAAATATGGCCTAGTGCATACCGATCGCGACGCCGTGATGGTGTTCCATCTGGGCATGTCGGGGCGGTGGCGGATCGATCCGGAGCGAATCGAGAAGCACGATCATCTGTTGCTGGAAACCGACGGCAGACATCTTCTGGCCCTGAACGATGCACGGCGGTTTGGCTCGGTCGATCTGGTGCCGGAGGCGACGCTGGAAGCATGGCCTGCCTTTGCCGCGCTGGGGCCGGAACCTTTGGGGCCGGATCTCACCCCCGCCTATCTGGCGGCGCGGCTCAAGGATCGCGCTGGGCCGGTCAAGCTGCTGCTGCTCGATCAGGGGGTCGTGGCGGGGCTTGGAAATATCTATGTCTGCGAGGCGCTCTATCGCGCGGGGATCAGCCCCCTGCGCAGCGGAGGCAAGGTAAAGCGCCGCGAGATCGACGCACTGGTGCCCGCGATTGTCGAAGTGCTTGAAGAGAGCATCGCAGCAGGCGGCAGCACGATCCGCGACTATGCCCAGCCCAATGGTGAACTGGGCTATTTCGCCGCCAACTGGCGCGTCTATGGCCGCGAGGGCGAAGCCTGCCCCGCCTGTGCCGCTCCGGTGGCGCGTGTAGCGCAAGGCGGGCGGTCCAGTTTCTGGTGTCCGGCCTGCCAGAGATAGATCCGGGCGCAGCGAATCCCTTGACGATTCGCTTGAGGGGGGTTAAGGGCGCCGCTTCCCGCGGGTCGCAACCGGCCCGCGCGCCCATTTTCGACAGCAATTCACGGCCGTATCGGCCCGTTACGAGGACAAACATGGCCAATACGCCGCAAGCCCGCAAGCGCATCCGTCGCAACGAGCGCCGCGCCGAAATCAACGGTGCCCGCATCAGCCGCATCCGTACCTTCGTGAAGAAGGTCGAATCCGCCATCGCCGGTGGCGACAAGGCCGCTGCGGCCGAAGCCCTGAAGGCTGCCCAGCCCGAGCTGGCCCGTGGCGTTGCCCGTGGCGTGCTGCACAAGAACACCGCCGGCCGCAAGCTGTCGCGCCTGGTGAAGGCTGTCGCCGGCCTCTGATTCGCGAATCACCCGCCTTCACAGAGTGGGTGGGGTGATTGCCAATCGGTTGCAGGATACAACCTTAAGTGCGAATACGGTTAAAAAGCCGGGGGCCTCTGCCTCCGGCTTTTTCTATGCGTATAAACTCTGATTGGGCACCTTTGGACAAAAGGTAGCGATTTCCGCGATTCGCAAAAATGAAATGAAAAATATTCCGAAAATTCATGTGGATATCCCGAAAACGCGGATTTTAGCCCCCCTTGCAGAGTCAAGTGGATTATTTCAGAATAATTGCAGAAATCCCGCTTGCGCCCCCCCCTCATCCGTCCCTAGAACACATTCGTCGGACAGCGTTACCGCGCGGTCAGGCCATCATCAAAGCGATAACACCCTTGTCCCCTGCTCTCCCTTATGGCGCGGCAGGTCAGGGCTTTTGCGCCCCGCTCTGGCGGGATCTTTGGAGCGGCGGCGGCGATGATGAGCAAGGTTTCGAGGCAGGTTTTCGGATTGGGGGCAGTTGGGTGACGGGAACCATTTGGGGAGGCAAGCGGGCCGAGGCGCCGCATGCCAAAGGCAAGGCCGGCGCCGCGCCCGCCGAGGATCAGGATGTACTCGACCTTCAGGCCGACTGGGCTGACATCTGCCAGGGCCTGAAAAAGGATCTTGGCCAGCAATTGTTCAACCAGTGGATTCGCCCGATCCAGCTTGGCGCCTTCAACAAGGACACGGGCACGCTCGACCTGTTCCTGCCCACCGATTTTTCGGCGAACTGGGTGGCGGACCGTTTTGCCGACCGCCTGACGCTGGCCTGGAAGATCGCGCGCGATGTTCGCCATGTGCGCATCAGCGCCCAGCCCGGCCGCCGCGCCATGCCCGACCTGCGCCTCGCCCGCACTGCCGCTGCCGCCCCGCAACCCGATGCCAATGGCGGCCGCGCGGTGGGTCTGCCCTCCGAGGCTGGTTCGACGGTGGACGCGCTGGGCCTCGCCTCGATCGGGCTTGATCCCTCGCTCACCTTTACCAGCTTTGTCACCGGCACCAGCAATGTGCTGGCCTTCAACGCCGCACAGCGCATGGCTGCGGTCGAGGCGCCGCAATTCTCGCCGCTCTATCTCAAGGCTGCGACAGGTCAGGGCAAGACGCATCTGATGCATGCCATCGGCCACGCCTTCCTCGCCGCCCATCCGCGCGCGCGTATCTTCTATTGCAGCGCCGAGCGCTTCATGGTCGAATTCGTGCAGGCGCTGCGCCAGAACCAGATGATCGAGTTCAAGGCCCGCCTGCGCGGCTTCGATCTGCTGCTGGTGGACGATATCCAGTTCATCATCGGCAAGGCGAGCGCGCAAGAAGAACTGCTCTACACGATCGACGCGCTGCTGGCCGAAGGCAAGCGCCTCGTGTTCGCCGCCGACCGCGCCCCGCAGGCGCTCGATGGCGTCGAGCAGCGCCTGCTCTCGCGCCTGTCGATGGGTCTGGTGGCCGATATCCAGCCCGCCGACATCGAGCTGCGCCGCGCCGTGCTCGAACACCGCCTCGCGCGCTTCACCTCGGTGGATGTGCCTGCCGATGTGATCGAATTCCTCGCCCGTACCATCAACCGCAACGTGCGCGAACTGGTCGGCGGCCTCAACAAGCTGATCGCCTATGCCCAGCTGACCGGTCAGGCCGTCAGCCTGCAACTGGCCGAGGAACAACTCACCGACATCCTCTCGGCCAACCGCAAGCGCATCACCATCGACGAGATCCAGCGCACCGTCTGCCAGTTCTACCGCGTTGATCGCACCGAAATGGCCAGCAAGCGCCGCGCCCGCGCCGTGGTGCGCCCGCGTCAGGTCGCCATGTATCTCGCCAAGGTCCTGACCCCGCGCAGCTACCCCGAAATCGGCCGCAAGTTCGGCGGGCGCGACCACTCGACAGTGATCCACGCTGTGCGCCTGATCGAAGACCTGCGCACCCGCGACGCCGACATCGACGGCGACGTGCGCAGCCTGCTGCGCCAGCTGGAAAGCTGATCTGACAAGCTGTTGGTAGACTGTTGACGGGCGGTGCATATCCTTGTGCACTGCCTGTTGACATGTCTGTGGATAAGTTGTGGGTTTACAGAGGGAAAGGGCCTCCGGCGGGCAAAGGGCCATCGCCCTTTGCGATCCCGATACTGTCTGCGTTGCGTTACGGATTTATTCTTGCTGGATGATGCGAGGTGGATGTCTGTTCTTCCGCTTCGCGGGAAGGAAAAGTGGACGTTGCCTGTAAGGCGGCAAGCGACCCACTAGCAGCCGTTGGCGTCAACCTCAAAAACCATTGGTTTTCCACGAGAGGCCGGTTCCCAACCTGCAGCCAAGGCTGCACGCACACCGTTTTCTATGATCCGTCGGTTTATTTGAGGGCGGCGCAGTTGTGGTTGCAGCTTTGACCGACGCGCCGGTGGCATTGGAAACTCCAAAACTGCTTCACGTTGGGCATCATGCAGATGAAGTGAGATTGTCATGCCTCGCCAGCCATCCGCAGTGCACCATTGCGGCTCTCTCTGGATGGTCCAATCATATCGAAGGCCGTCGACTTCAACAGTGCCAGCAAGGTCGCGGGTGTGCAGCATACCTACAACCTATCACAGCAATGGCAGTTTTCCACCAGTTTCGGCCATAGCCACCGCTGGGCTGATGTCCGCTCCTCCACATTTCCAACCACCCGCCCGCCGCGAAGCGGCAATCAAAACCAGCCACTCCGCGTCCTTACGCAAGGCCGAATCGGCCACACAACGCCGACATTACGGGGATTGCAAAGGAATGCCTTGGAGGTCGCATTTCTCAAGAGAAATGCTCCGTGGCCCTTTGCCCGCCGGAGGCATAAAATACTCCGCCGGAGGCATCCAGAACCCAAAGCCACCAAAAACCTAAACCAGAATCCCCGCCACCACGAAATCGTTGAGATGCGCGCGGTACTGGTCGCGCAGGGCTTCGTCGAGCACGTCGGTGTCGGTGCAATAGCGCAAGACATAGCGCGCGGTGAAGAAGCGGTCGGCGGCGCCGATGACGGTGAAGTAGAAGAACTGCGGGTCCACGGGGCGGAACACGCCCGCGGCCACGCCTTCGCCGATCAGCACCTCATAGGCGTCCATCAGCGGCTTCAGATAGGCGTCGGCCAGCCGCTGGCCTTCCTCGGGCGCGCTTTCGCGCACCAGTTTCATCAGCAGACGGTGGATATAGGGGGTCTTGAAGAAGGTGTTGACCACGGCGGACATGTGCAGCCGCAGCTTGGTTTCGGGATCGGCCTCCTTGCCGAGCAGCGTTTCGACGGCGCGGATAATCGAGGCGAAATCGCGTTCGAGCAGCGCGGTCAGCAGGCCAGCCTTGTTGCCGAAGTAATATTTCACCAGCGCCGAGTTGAGCCCCGAGGCCTGTGCCAGTTCGGACAGGGAAATATCGACCGTATCCCCCTCGCGCATCAGGCGGCTGGCGGTGGCGAGCAATTGCTCGCGCGCGGCGGGCGTGTCTGCCGCTTTGTCGTTGCCGCCTGCCATGAGAGTGCCTTTCAACCGATTTAAGCGGTCAATTAAGCACCCTGCGCGCGGCGGGTCAATATGGCGAAAGGGCGGGACCGCCAAGCCCCGCCCCCCGCTCTTTGTTTCACGCCACGCCGATGCTCAACGCGCCGTCGCCTTCGTCGATGGTGACTGTGCTGCCATCGGGCACACCGCCCGACAGGAGCTTTTCAGCCAACGGATCCTGCAGATAGCGCTGCACCGCCCGCTTGAGCGGCCGCGCGCCATAGACCGGATCATAACCCACCCGGCCGAGCCAGCGCTTGGCCGCATCGGAGAGGTTGAGCGTGATCTTGCGATCCTTGAGCAGCTTTTGCACGCGGCCCACCTGGATTTCCACGATCGGCGCCATATGCTCCGCGCCAAGGCGATGGAACAGGATGATCTCGTCCAGTCGGTTGAGGAACTCGGGCCGGAAATGCCCGCGCACCACTTCCATCACCTGCGGCTCGACGCTTTCCACATCGGCGCCATCAGGCATATTGGCGAGATACTGGCTACCAAGGTTGCTGGTCAGGATGATCAGCGTGTTGGTGAAATCCACCTGACGCCCCTGCCCGTCGGTCAAACGGCCATCGTCGAGCACCTGAAGCAGCACGTTGAACAC
>DDES01000144.1:0-41229 GCA_002336765.1 Novosphingobium sp. UBA1948
AGGCGCGCCTGCGCGCCACGCGCGCCGAGCGGCGCGAGGTAGGCCAGATCATGGCCGATATGGTGCGCCACCATTCGGCCAGCGCCACCAAGATTTTGCCCGAACCCGAGGGGGACGTTGCGATGAGCGTGATGGATGAGATTGGACCGGTGGGTGAAATGCCGGACTGGAAAGTCCTTCAGATTGGCGAGCAGCTGCGCGAGCTGGGCCGTGCGGCGGTGCATCATGCCAGCCCCGCAGGCGGTCGGAACATGGCAGCGGCGCGCAAGGCACTCGCCAAGGCGCGCGCGTTGCTCGGGCCGGAGCGGGAGGCTGATTAATGGCACTGCCCGCTTCATTTCTTGATTCGATCCGCGCGCGGGTCACGCTGTCCGGTGTAATCGGCCGAAGCCTGAAGGTCACGAAGGCGGGCCGCGAGTACAAGGCCTGCTGCCCGTTTCATGGTGAGAAGACGCCGAGCTTCACGATTAACGATGAAAAGGGCTTCTATCACTGTTTCGGGTGTGGCGCGCATGGTGATGTGATCCGGTGGATGATCGATTCCACCGGCATGACGTTTATCGATGCGGTGAAGGAGCTGGCGGCGGAGGCTGGGCTGGATATGCCAGCGCCGAGTCCGCAGGCAGTCGAGAAAGCCCGGTCTGTCGAAACTGTGCGTGAGGCGCTGGATCAAGCGCAGGCGGTCTATGTGGCGCAGCTTGAACAAGCTGGGGCCGTGATGGAATATTTGGCGCGGCGCGGTATCGGTCCCGGTGAAATTCAAGACTTTGGCATCGGGTATGCTCGGGGTGGCGATGGATCATTGCGTGGGCGGGGGATCGGCGAGCGAGTTGGTCAGGCGGCGGGTTTGCTGGTGCCGCGCGAAGAGGTCGGCGGTGGCAGCTTAGGGCTGCGTGAGCTGTTGTGGGACCGCATCACCATTCCTATTCATGATGCGCGGGGGCGGATTATCGGATTTGGTGGGCGCGTTTGGCCCGGCCGTAATGGGTCTAAGCCCAAGTTTGTGAACAGTCCCGATTCAGAATTGTTCGATAAAGGGCGTACGCTGTTCAATCTGCACCGTGCGGCGCGGGCATCTCGGCCACAGGCGGCGAACCGCTTGCTAGTTGTCGAGGGTTATTTCGATGTGGTGGCCCTGCATTCGGCGGGAATATCTGAAGCGGTGGCACCGATGGGGACAGCTATCACCGAGGCGCAATTGGAGCGGTGTTGGCGGCTGCATCACCGGCCTATCCTTCTGCTGGATGGAGATGCGGCGGGTCGCAAAGCGGCAATGCGGGCATGTTTGACCGCATTGCCAATGATCGGCCCAGGGCGCGAACTGGCGGTGGCACTGTTGGCTGATGGCCAAGATCCCGATGAATTGGTGCGGGCTGGGGGTACGGCGGCGATAGAGGCAGTGTTGCAAGACGCCACGCCTATGCATCGGTTTGTGTTTGATGAGATGGCTCAAGGGCTTGGCGATGCGGCGCCAGAGCAATCGGCATCTATCTGGGCGGAACTGTCGGAACTGGCTGCACAAATCCGCGATGGTGACACGATGGCTGAATATCTAGCCGTGTGGCGCGCACGCTATGAACGTGAACTGTCATCGGTACCGCAAGTGGCACCTGATGAGGCACTGCACACGGTACGGCGGTCCGACGATGGAGACTATGCTTTTCCGGACGCAGAAAGCGATAGTGCTAGGCACCTCATACAGATTGTCAGGCGGGCGCTCAAGATGCGTGAAGAGCGGCGGGCAATTACCGAGGAACTGGGCGAATTGATGAAGTGGGCCGAGGTGATCGGTTTCAACAAGACGCAGCTGGGCGCGGTCATCCGCGACATTGAAAGCGATATCGCCAAAGGGCCGGAGGCGCGCGAAGAAGCCGAGATGGCGCGTGTGCTGTATCGGCGAACACTCGGTATTCGCGGCCCGATGAACGAGGCGATGTTGCCATCGCTCATTGATGTGCGGCCGCGCCAGATCGGCGCAGGCGGTAAGCGTAAAGCTACCACAATGGCTTTGATCGATGCGGGGGCGATGCGGATATGAAACGCCTATCGCCGCTCGAGCGGGCCAAGTTGCCCATGAACGATCTCGGAAACGCGCGGCGCGTGTTTGAGGCAGCGCGCGAGGGAGGGGCGGAAGACGAAGTGCAGTTGCTGTGGCTGGCCGACGCCAGCGGTGGCAAAGGTGTGTGGGTTGCTTTTGATGGTGTGCGCTGGTCGGCCGATGAAGGCCCGGCACGAGCGCTAGCTTTTGCCCATAAAGCGGCGATCGCGATAGCGGACGAGGCCGCGGCAGTTCGATTCGCGGCTGCAGACGAATTGGCGGAGGTTTTCGGCCGAAATTTTACCAAAGAAATGGCTGAAGAACGCAGTCAAAAGCTTTGGACATGGGCCGAAAAATCCGGCGATGCGGCGAAAACCGGAGCAATGTTGAGCCAATACAAAGCACTAAGGGACGGCGATAGTGGAGCATTTGTTACGCAGGCATGGTCGCGTGATTTCGACGCTGACCCGATGGCCTATCACTGTGCCAATGGTGTGATCAGGTTCTACGAAAAAGAGCCGAAGCGGTGGGCTTATCGCTTTGATGCGGGGCATCGGGCGAGTGACCGGTTCATGCAAATCGCCCATGTGTCGTTTGAGGATGGGGTGAGTGCGCCGGCATGGGTTGAGCGCTTGGAGATTATGCATAAAGATCCCGACCAGCGCGTAGCATTGCAGCGCATTTATGGCATGGGGCTGACCCAGCTTATTTCGGATCAGGCGTTCTACATCTTCCAAGGCAAGGGGCAGGACGGCAAATCGGTCACCAATGACATCATCTGCAAGTTGCATGGTATGTATGCGCGGCGAGCTGATCCTAAAACCTTTCTGGAAGGGCCATCACAGGCCAGCGCCGCGCATCAAAGCGATATCGTGCGCTTGGCGGGCGATATTCGCCTTGTGGTGATGGATGAGCCGAAAAAAGGCAGCACATGGGATGGTCAGCGCATCAAACAGGCCACCGGCAGCGAAATGATCGCTCGCGGTGCTCATGCTACGACAGAGCTTAGTTTTGTGCCCCATTGGCAGCTGGTGGCGGAGTGCAACCACTTGCCCAAGCCTCCCAGTGATGATCGCGGTTTCCAACGCCGTTTCAAGCTTTATCCGTGGGTGGTCCAATTTGGAGTGACGCCTGGTGTTCCGGATGAGCCGGTTGATGTGGTCAAGGGGCGCCTGTTGGGTGAGTTGTCGGGGATCCTGAACTGGATGATCGAGGGCGCGATCGACTGGCTCAACGAGCGTAAGGTGCCAAAGCCCGCGGCTGCTGCAGCGGCGACGGCCAGCTTTTGGGAAGTGTCGAGCGCAATTGGCGAGTTTATCAAGCAGCGGTGCGACATCAGCGACCCCGAGGCGCGCGAATATGCGACGCCGCTGTATCAGGCATTCAAGCAATTCTGCCTCGATCGCGGGGACAAGGAGGATCGCATCTTGAGCCAGACCGGCTTTGGGCGGGCGCTGACCGATGCGCAAATCTATTCAGGGGATGACCATGTGACCAAGAAAAAGGTACGCATCGGCATCCGCTTGCGGGGCGAAGATGAGATAATCTGCGGCGACGCTGTTGGAGCGACCGCGCGGGATGAGGCGGTTGAGGCTTGGTTGCCAGCTGGTGCTGACGCAGATTTAGACGCCTACGATCCCTTCGGGCCGAGTGCGGGCGCGTGATTGTGCCGTGCCGGATGGCCATCGGTATAACTGTCGGGGAAACTGTCGCCAATACCATCGGGGAAGCGTTCGGCGGCCGCAGGTTTCCGGCGCTCTCCGGGCGCAATTCTGCCTGTCCGATGGTTGGCGAGATAGTCTGCCGACAGTTGTCCCGACAGTTTGAAAGCATTGGAATTGCGGGCGCCACCCATAGTCCGACAGCTGTCTAGCCCATTTTGTACTGTGCGTGCGCCTGTGCGCGCAAGGATGTGAATATCTGTTTCAACTGTAGGAGTGTCGGGTGATGGCAAGAAAAGACCCAGAGATTGAAGCGGCGGAGGATATGCTGTGCGAGGCGTGGGAATGCCTGATGCGGTCGCCTGACCGCGAGCGTGGCTTTCTGCTGTCAGGCCAGCGCAGCTGGTGGCCGGCGATCATCCGCGATCCGGTGACCGACTATGCCGAGCAAGAGGCACCACGGCGCCCGCTGACGCGCCGCGAGATCGCCCTGCGTGATCGGGTGTTCATCGCGCCCGATGCGCTGGTGATGCGGCTGACGGTGGATAGCAGGGCTTTGCTGGCCATTGTGCTGCTGGTCAAACGGCGGGCGATGGGTGAGGACGGGCTATGGCAGACGGTGCTGGGCGTGTGGCGTAAGCTGCCCGGCAAGGCCAAGCTGGGCACGGCCGATGGGTTGCGGGTGCAGTACCGCCGCATCCTCGATACGGTGGCGCGGTGGGAGGCGGCGGCGCTGGTGGATGCAGCGGCGCGTATCGATTGACGGTCGACTCGTGAAAGTCTGCGCTGTGTGTTGGTCAAGGGGTGTGTGCATTCCACAGCAAAATATTGGGTGTTCGTTTCCACACCGAATCGGGGTTAGGGTAAGGCATCATCGGGGAGTGCTGCGAGGGCGGCGCTCCCCTTCTCTCTTTCTGTCGGAGCAAGCCTGTATGGCGGCGCGCAAGTCCAGGCTGGTGAGCGCACCGGCACGGCTGGTGTCGGCGCCTTCGCGGTTGGTGGCCAAGCCGAAGGTTGCGGGGTCGGTCTATCAGTCGCCGGAATGGAAGGCGCTGCGGGCCGCGCGGCGGCGCGATGCCGACTATGCCTGCAAGGTGTGCGGCTCCAAGGTGTCGCTGATCCTCGACCATATCGTTGAGATCAGGGATGGCGGCGCGCCGTTCGATCCGCGCAACACGCAATGGCTTTGCAGGAGCCACCACGGCGAAAAGACCGAGCAAGAGAAGCGCAAGCGGCTCGGGATGGTCGGATAGGGGGGGTAGGTAAAACTCAAACGGGTGGGGTGCCCGATCACCGCCACCATTCTCATTCGGAGATTTTTTCCTTGGCTGACGAAAATTCGGACGCAAGTCCTGGCCTATTTGGCTGGGTTCCGGCGCCCGTTCGCGGCCAAGGGCGCCCCGCATATGAGTGGACGCGCGAAAAATCTAATAAAATCATTATTTTGCTTGCATCTGGCTATAGCATTGCAACGATTTCCGAAGTGATGGGCTGCGACCAAAAGACCTTGCGCAAGGTTTTTTCCCGCGAGCTTTCCAAGAAGAAGATCGCGGCCCTGGAGCTGCGCTCCGGCATGATGGCCAAGCTAGCGACTGAAGGCGAGCGTGGGAATGTAGGTGCCATCAAGCATCTGGATCGCATGCTCGAAGCCGAACGCCTGCGCACTGGCAGTTTTGCAGATCGGCCTGCCGCCGCACCTAAGGAGCCTGCGAAGGGCAAGAAGGAGTCGCGGATTGACGCTGCTCTGTACGCTGGTGCTGGCGATCCCGAATGGAGCGACTTGCTCGATTCGTCGCGCTCCATTGGTGGGCTACCGAATTGACACCCCCTGCCCCCGAAATGGAATGGTCGTTCGCCTGTCCTGACTGGAAAGAGCGGCTTGTGGCTGGGCGGTCCCTGTTGCCCAGCTTGCCGCTCAACGCCGATCTGGCCAAGCGGGCGGTGATGATCTTCAACAAGCTGCGCCTGCCGGACGTTGCGGGCCAGCCCCTGCTACGCGATGCGGCTGGTGACTGGCAGCGGGATATCGTGGCGGCGCTTTTCGGGTCGCTGATGCCGGATGGTCGGCGCATGGTGCGCAAGCCATTCATTCTGGTGCCGAAGAAAAACTCGAAGACCACGGGCAGCGCAGGGATCATGATCACAGCGCTGCTGATGGATGATGCACCGCGACAGCCCTATTTCCTCTACGGCCCGTCGCAGGAGATCGCCCAGGGTGCCTTTGATCAGGCAGTTGGCATGGTACAGGCCGATCCGGTTCTGCGCGATCGCTTCCATATTCGGGCGCATATGAAACTGATCGAGGATCTGAAGACAGACTCAACCCTGAAAATTCAGACCTTCGATGAAGGTGTGGCCACCGGCGTCAAGCCCAAGGGTATGCTGGTGGATGAAATCCACGTTCTAGGTAAACGGCACTATGCCCAGCGCGTGCTGGGGCAGCTGTGGGGCGGGCTGGTTTCACGGCCCGATGGCTTTATGGTCATCATCACCACGCAATCGGATGAGCCGCCAGCTGGCGTGTTCAAGGCTGAACTGCAACTGGCGCGCGATATTCGCGACGGGCGTGTCAAGGGCGTGGCGGCAACGACTCTGCCCTTCCTGTATGAGTTCCCGGAAGAGTTCCAGACTGATCGCGATCAGCCGTGGCGCGACCCGGCCTGCTGGCATCAGGTACTTCCAAACCTTGGGCGCTCTGTCCGGCTTGACCTGATGGAGCAAGGCTTTGCCGAGGCCGAGGCCAAAGGGAATGAGGAACTGATCCGCTGGGTATCCCAGCACCTGAATATCCAGATTGGTCTGGGCATGCATGATCGCCGGTGGCGCGGTGCCGATCACTGGCTCGACAATGTGGATGACACGCTCACGCTGGAAACCCTGCTGGCCCGTTGCGAAGTGGTCACGGTTGGGATCGATGGTGGTGGGCTGGACGATCTTTTCGGATTGGCGGTGCTGGGCCGCGAGCGAGACACCGGCAAGTGGCTGCTATGGGTCAAGGCATGGGCGGTCAAATCCGTGCTCGATCTGCGCAAGGATATCGCATCGCGCCTGGTCGATTTCGAGAAGGCCGGAGATATCGAGCTTGTCGATACCGCTGGCGAGATCGTTGTGGCGGTGGCCGACCTGCTCGAAAGCCTTAGAAAATCGGGCTTGTTGCCGGAAAGTGGCGCGGTCGGCCTCGATCCTGCCCAGATCGGCGCACTGGTGGATGAACTGGAAAGCCGCGGCTTCGATGCTGGCGATGCCGCCAGCGGTCGCGCGGGCCAGATCGAGGCGATCCGGCAGGGCTGGTCATTGTCCAGCGCGGTATGGACTGCCGAATTCAAACTTCACGACGGCGTGCTGAAACATGCCGGTCAGGACATGCTGGGTTGGTGCGTGGGCAATGCCCAGGCGGAAAGCAAAGGAAACGCGGTGTACATCAGCAAGCAGACGGCGGGACGGGGCAAAATTGACCCGCTCATCGCCGCGTTCAATGCGGTGAAGCTGATGGAGCGTTCGCCGGTGGCCGTGCCGCCCTCGCCCTATGCCTCCCGCGGGCTGATCGTGATCTAACCCATGAACTGGCTGTCAAAAATCTTTCGCGCGGCTCCCGCCGGCGCGCCGACGGAGGCGTCCGCGCCGGATTACTTCAACGGGCCGCGCCTGTCGGGCGGCACGACGATGACCATGATCACCAATTCGCAGGAGCTGGATCGAGCGCTGCGCATGGGCAACATGTCATCCTCTGGTCAGCCGGTGACGGAATCAACCGCTCTCAAGGCGGCTACCGTGTTCGCCTGTTTGCGGATCCGCACTGGTGCCGTGGCCAACACGCCGATCAGCATCAAGCGGCGTGTGGATGAACGCACCCGCATGGATGCATCAGACCATCCCGTGTGGCGCCTGATCGCGCGGCGCCCCAACAAATGGCAGACGCCACAGACGTTCAAGCGGATGCTGGAGGGCCACCTTCAGCTGCGCGGACAGGCCTACGCGGTCAAGGTGCGCGGTGTTGGTGGAAAATTGCTGGCCCTGATCCCCCTGCATCCTGATCGCGTGAAGAAGGATCAGTTGCCCGGTGGAGAGCTGGCCTTCACCTATACCGCACCGGGCGGTCAACAAACGGTCTATCCACAGGAGGAAATCTTCCACCTGATGGGGCTGACCCTTGATGGTATCAATGGCCTCTCCGTCCTGTCCTTCGCCCGCGAGGCCATCGGCCTTACGCTGGCAATGGAACAGCACGGTGCCACGGTGTTCCGCAATGGTGCCAATGTCTCTGGCGCCTTCCGCCTGCCCCAAGGGCGCACGCTGACCACCGAACAGGTTGAGCGTCTTCGCAGCCAGCTGGATGAGTATCGGCAGGGCGGCGCGCGCGATGGGCAGGTGATCGTTCTTGAAGATGGCCTCGAGTTCGAGCGCATGGCGCTGACCTCGCAGGATGCGGAATGGCTGTCCGGTCGCGAATTCAGCCGCACCGATATCTGCATGTTCTTCGGGGTGCAGCCGCATCTCATCGGGATCACGGCGGGCAACACCCAGCTGGGCAGCAGCATCGAGGCGCAAAACCAGAACTTCCTGACCTTCAGCCTCGAAGACAGCTTTGTGGCGTGGGAAGAAGCGATCGGCGTCCAGCTGATCGACTGGGATGCCAATCCCGATCTCTATGCCCGCTTCAACCGCAATGCGCTGGTGCGTGCCGACTTCAAGGCCCGCTGGGAAGGCTACGTCAAAGGCCTGCAATGGGGTGTCCAAAGCCCGAATGATGTGCGGGCGATGGAAGACCAAAACCCCCGCCCCGGTGGCGATGTCTATTATGATCCGCCCAACACGGCGGGCACCGCAAAGGATGGCAAGAATGTCGCTCCGTGAACTGCCTCAAGCGGCCGCATTGCAGCGCCCGCAGAATTTCCACTACGATACGCCAAGCGATGCACTGGCCCGCTGGGCAGAGCTTCCGCTGGCTGCCAATGCCGATGATGCCAACACGATCACCATCTATGAACAGATCGGTGCGGACTGGTGGACGGGCGAAGGGGTTACGGCCAAGCGCATCGGCGCGGCGCTGCGCAGCATCGGCAACAACCCCGTTACCGTGAACATCAATTCGCCCGGCGGCGATATGTTCGAAGGGATCGCAATCTACAATCTGCTGGCGGCTCACCCTGCCGCGATCACGGTCAATGTCTTCGGTCTGGCCGCCAGCGCGGCCAGCATCATCGCGATGGCGGGCGACACGATCAACATGGGCGTCGGCTCCTTCCTGATGATCCACAATTGCTGGTCATGGGTATCGGGCAACAAGAACGATCTGCGCGCCGCCGCCGATCAATTCGATGCCTTTGATACGGCTCTGGCCGATATCTATCACGCCCGAACCGGCCTCAAAAAGGCAGCGATTGCCGATCTGATGGATGCCGAAACATGGCTTGGCGCATCCGACGCGATCGACAAGGGCTTTGCAGATGCGATGATCGATGAGCCGCAGCCCGCCGCCAAGGCGTCGATTGGTGCTGATCGCGCCATTCTGGCCCGGCGTCAGGCCGAGGCCGCTCTCGCAAAATCCGGTTATACCCGCGCCGATCGGCAACAGCTGATCGCCGCCTTGGCGCCCCAGCGTGATGCAAGCGCCCCCTCCCCCGCCACGCGCGATGCAGGCGACATCACCACGGCCCTGGCGGGCCTGCTCACCACCATCAAAAGCTGAAAGGCTAAAATCCATGAACATGATTTCGCAAGGCCGCTTCCGCGGCCCCGCTCGCGTGCGCGCCGATGGCACGGACGTCTCGACGCTCGTTGCCCAGATCAACACCGCCGTCACCGAGATGCGCGCCAAATACGAATCCGGCATGGCCGATGTTGTGCGTCAGGAAGAAGTTGGCCGCATCGATGCCTCGATCAGCCAGCTCGAGGCCGCCATCAACGCGCAGCAGGAAACCATCGCGGCCCTGCGCGCATCGGGCGGCGGCGCTGGCGGCAATGCCATCTCGGCCGAAGCGCGCGAACACAGCGCCGCTTTCAACCGCTGGTTCCGTCGCGGCGGCTCGGGCGATGCCGAAAATGGCCTGCGCGAACTGGAAGTGCGCGCTGCACTGACCACGCAGAGCAATCCGGACGGCGGTTTCCTCGTGCCCGAGGAAATGGACACGACCATCAGCCGCGTTCTGTCGGTGGTTTCCGGCATGCGCAGCATCAGCCGCGTGGTGACCATCTCGGCCAACGAATACGATGTGCTTGTGTCGCAGGGCGGCGCGGTTGCTGGCTGGGTTGGCGAGGAAGACGCGCGCAGCACCACCGGAACCCCCAGTCTGTCTCGGGTGGCCATCAATGCAGGCGAGATCTATGCCCAGCCCTCCGCGACGCAGCGCTCGCTGGATGATGCGGCCTTCAACGTCGAGCAATGGCTGGCCGATGAAGTGTCGATCACCTTCGCCGAAAAGGAAGGCGCTGCCTTCATCAGCGGCGATGGCGTGAAAAAGCCCAAGGGCTTCCTCTCGGAAACCACCGTTGCCAACAACAACTATGCTTGGGGCAAGCTGGGTTTCGTGGCCACCGGCGCGTCGGGCGCTTTCGCCGCCGCCGGTGCGGACAACCTGATGGACCTCTACTATGCCCTGAAGGCGGGCTATCGCAACGGCGCCAGCTTTGTGATGAGCGATCCGACCCTTGGGCTGGTGCGCAAGTTCAAGGATACGACCAACAATTACATCTGGTCGCCGCCCACCGCCGATATGCCCGGCACCATCCTGGGCAAGCCGGTGGTCACCGATGACAATATGCCGGCTGTCGCGGCCAACGCCCTTGCGGTGGCCTTCGGCAATTTCCAGCGTGGCTACCTCATCGTGGATCGTTTGGGCACCCGTATCCTGCGCGATCCCTTCACCAACAAGCCCTACGTNNTCTACACCACCAAGCGCGTGGGCGGTGGCGTGGTCAACTTCGAAGCGATCAAGCTGCTGAAGTTCGCCTGATCTTCCCTGGGGCGTACGTGCGGGACACACGCGCGCCCACTGCCCCGGCTGCGGCGAGGTAGCCGGGGCAGCCTCCTTTCACCTGATCACGAGGTTTTCCCATGCAGGATATTCACACTGGCGTGTTCATCGACACGCTCATTGCCAATGCCACCTATGCGGCTGATACCACTCCAGTCGCCGTCGATCTGATCGGCTTCAACGCTGCCGAAATCGTCCTCGCGCTTGGCGCGGGCGGTATCACTTTCACCGGCACCAACAAGATCGAGTTCGTTCTCACCCATTCGGATGACAACGTGACCTACACCCCTGTCACCGATGCCGACATGCTGGGCGTTTCCGGCATTTCGAACGGCATCATCAAGGCGCTCACCTCGGCCCAGGCGGCGGCAATCGGTCGCTTTGGCTACAAGGGTAACAAGCGTTACCTGAAGCTGCAGGCCGATTTCAGCGGCACGCATGGCACCGGCACGCCGATTGGCGCCTATGTCATCAAGGGCGAGGCCATGCTTGCGCCCACGGCGGCGCAGGCCTGATTTGGCCACTGGCGGGNNAACCATCGGCCCGCCACCTTCCGAAACAGTCAGGTAGATCGCATGGGCATTTTGCAAACGGCCATTGTCAGCGCCAATCCCGTATCGCTGGCCGATGCCAAGGCATGGTGCACCGTGGAAGCCAGCAATACGGCGCAGGATGGCGTGTTCACCATGCTGCTGGCTGGTGCCCGCGCCGATGTCGAGCGCATCACTGGCCTTGCCTTTGGCACGGTTACATGGCTGCTCACGCTGGATTGCTGGGCAGATTGCATTGATCTGCCGCGTGGTCCGGTTTCCGAAATCACATCGGTGAAATATCTGGACGGACTCGGCGTCGAAACGCTGTTGTCTCCGGCCACCTACATGCTCGACATGACCAGCCACCCGCAGCGCATCTTGCGTGATCCGCTGCATGCATGGCCGTCGCATTATTCCCGCCCCGCCGCCATCTCGATCACATTCAAGACGGTGATGGATCCCGCGATCATTGATGATCTCAAGCTGGCGATCCTGATGATTGTTGCCGCCCGCTACGAGGATCGCACCGGCGCCGATATCCCTGCCGGTGCGATGCAGATCCTTCGCCGCCGCCGCGATGTGAACGTCTGATGGTTACGCCCGCTTCCAAGCGCCGCGAGCTGGTCACGATCCAGCAAAAGAACCTTGTGGACAATGGCAAGGGTGGCCGACGCAAACCCGATGGCGGCGCCGAATGGGTCGATGTGGCCACCGGCGTTTATGCCGAGATCATCCCCTTGCGGGGCAACGAGGCGCTTCAGAACCTCGTTATGCGTAACGTGCAATTCTATCGCGTCACCATCAACGCGCGCAGCGGCGTCACGCCTGATTTCCGGCTGATGTGGGGCACTACGCCGATGGCGATCATCACAGCCACCATCTCGCCGGACCGACGCGATCTGGTGATGACCTGCGAAGCCGGAGTATTGATGTAATGGCCCGCAGCAAGTTTTCCGGCCTTGGCGAGATGCAGCAGGCGCTCAAGGCTCTGCCTGATGCTGTCCGCCGTGAAATGGTCAAGCCGCTGGAGGAAACCGGCAAGGATCTCGCCGCTGCCATGCAGGCGGCAGCGCCCCAGCGCACGGGGCGGCTGCGCGCCGCGATCAAGTACAAGGTCTATGCCACTGCGCTTCGGCTTGTGGTGGGCCTGCTCGATGTGAAGGCTGGCCGCGATGCGCTTTTCTATGGCCGCATCCAGGATCTCGGCCGCCGCGCCCAATTGGTCACCGTCCAGCGCACACGGGGCGGTTTTGCGAAGAAGCTGGCTACCGGCAAGGGACGGATCATGGCCAGCGGCAATGTGCGCGATACCTATGTCATGCGGGTGAAGGCGATGGCTGGAAAGAAGTTTGTAACCGGGCGCTATTCCGACCTGCGCACGGGCCTGCGCGCTAAATTGTCGGCATCCTATGATGATGCTGTTTCGTCCGTGGTGGATCGTTCCTGATGGCCCGCCCCCATGCCGCATTCGAGGCTGCCGTCTACACGCTGCTCGCTGATCACATCACCGGCGCCGCCGTCTATCAGGATGTGCCCGATAACTATTCCGGCAGCACGGTCACGCTGGCTGATCTGGATGGCGAGCCGCTGGATGCCAAGGACAGCACGGATTGGAGCTTGCGCCTGTCGGTCCTTTCCGAGGTTGCCGCGGAAGAGCGCGCCCCGTGTATCGCGCTGATGGATCAGGTGTTCAATCTTCTCCATCGCGCCCGCATCATCGTGCCGGGATGGGTGTTCGCTATCACATTCGAGGCTGACAATGTCGCCCTCGATGAAGGCGGCGCATCCTATGTCGGCACCAGCTTTTTCAGGGCCATTGCCCTTTCCTCAAACTAACTCAACGGAGTATGGACTATGGCCAAGAAACTCGGCTCGGATTACCGCCTGTGGATCGAAAGCTCCACGGCGGGCACCTACAATGAAATCAAGGGTCAGGTGAAGCTCAAGGTTTCGCGCTCTGCCAACCAGATCGATTCTACCAGCAAGGACAGCGGCGGCTATGAAACCGGCTTCTCCGGCACCAAGAAGGTGACGATCGATGTGGAAATGAACCCCGATCTGCCCGATGCCACCGGCTACACCCGTTTCGCATCGCAGTTCGCGACCGGCGCCACCACGAATTTCCAGATCCGCAAGGGCGGTTCGTCCGGTGGTGCGCCCGATGTGGTGTTTCAGTCGCTGATGAACATCGCCAGTCTCGATGAGCAGGAAGACATGAACACCGTGATCGCGGCCACGGCCCAGCTCACGCTGGCGGCGGCGCCCACCACTGATACGCTGGCCTGATAGGAGCGCCTGATGGGCACGATCAACATTGGTGGCAAGGATATCAGCCTTGCCACCCCGCCCGATGCATCCGCGCAATTGCTCGATGCCACCGGCCTTTCCCCCGCCGAACTGCTCGCGGCACTGGGCGAGGCTTCAGCTCCGGCCATCATCGCGCTGGCGCTGCTGGTGTTTGTCGACAAGGACAAGCCGGCACTGTCCGAATTTGGCAAGCTGGTCGCCGCTGATATGGCGCGGGATCGGTTCGCGGCGATCAACGCGCTGCGTGACCTGCTGGCCGAGGATAGCGCGCCGGTTGCGCCAGCAAAACCGGCCAAGGGAGGCGCTGCATGACCCGCAAGGTCAAAGCCAAGGGCCATGTGCCCGCGAATGAAGAGCGCGGCGAACTGGCGCTCACGCTCGATGGCATCGAGATGGTTCTGCGCCCGACCTGGGAGGCCATCACCGCCTTTGAAACCGCCACGGGCAAAGGGCTGATGCAACTGGCGCAGGAAGGGTCCGACCTGAAGCTGACGCTGGGCGAAACCGTCCAGATCGCCACCGAATGCATCCGCGCGTGGGGCCGCGCCACGGAAGACAAGAATGCCGCCCTCGCAAAATCCTCGCGCATCGGTGAACTGATCCTCGATTCCGATGGCGGTTTTCAGGCCGCGCTTGTCACGGTTGCCGCCATGCTGGCCTTGGCCACCACGGGGGGATACACTGCGGCGGGAAAGCCCAAGGCGGCTCCGATGATGACGGGGACGACGACGACAGACCCGAACGGCGCCGCCTGATTTCGCTGGCCACCGGCGTTATGGGGTGGCGTCCGGCCGATTTCTGGGCCGCCACCCCGCATGAATTCTGGGCCGCATTCGAAGGCTTCGAGCGGTTTCATTGTGCGAAGGGTTAGGTAGGTACTCGGATTGAGGACACGGCCTCTATCTGACATCTGCCATACTCATCAGTCCTTTGAGGGAATGTACAATGAAATCTTTGGTGATTGCTGTTGCGGCGTTCGCTGCAATGCCGATGGCTGCCAGCGCGCAGGAAACTGTTGCTGCAACGCCGCCTGCCGCATCTACTCCGGCCGCTCTGGCGCCGGTTTCGGCTCCTACTGGGAAAATCATCATCTTTCGTCCTAGCTCGATTATGGGCTACGCTCTCGCCTGTCCTATCCGTTGGCATGAGCGTGAAATCGTAGAGCTTGGGCGCGGGAAATATGCGGAATGGCAAGTGCCCGCTGGCCAGTACATCCTGACCAACAAGACGAGCAGCGCACAGGTGATCGTCGCAGCTGGTGAAACCCAATATGTGCGCTGCCAGATCAAGCCGGGCTTCATGACTGGACGGGCGGACTTGCAATTGGTCGACCGCGAGACGTTCGAGCAGCATCAAGCAGATTATGCCCGCAAGGATGTTGTGGCCTTCGCGCCCTAACATCGTTCAACCGCTTAAAGTTATATCGGGCGTCTCTTCGGAGGCGCCCTTTTTTGTTGGAGCCTTCCGATGGCCAAGCCGCTTGTTGTTGAAGCACGGGTCGCGACCGAACTGCTGAAGGCAGATGCGGCGCAGGCTGCTGCACTTCTCGGCAATGTGGGCACCGCTGCCGAAGGGGTGGCGGATAAGCTGGAAACCGCACTGGGCAAGGCTGGCGCCAAATTCGGGCCTTGGGCTGCATCGGCCGATGATGCCGTGGCAAAGGTGCGCAACTCCTCGCGCGATATGGCGCGGGAAATCGACAAACTGGCGGGCAGTTTGGCCAAGTCGATGTCTGGCCAAGGTGGAGATCTGGGCGCGGAGGCCGCTCGCGCCGCTGCCGATGCGCAAAAGCTGAAGCTGGCGGCGCTGAATGAGGTTGAGGCGGCAACGCTTCGCCGCATCGGCACAGACCGCGAGATGACGGCGGTCGAAATGCAGTATCTGGCCGCGCTGCAACAGGCCAAAAACGAAACCGGTGCGCGCCTTACGCAATTGTCGGCCGAAGCTGGCGCGCTCGATCGCTTGCAGATCGAGCTGATGGGTGCCGCGCGCGGGCATCAGGCTGTTGCCACCACGTCCGCCCAGAACAGCAATGCGCTGAAGGTGCTATCGTTTCAGGTGAACGATATTGCCACCGGCTTCGCGTCCGGCATGCCTCCCATGATGATCTTTGCGCAGCAAGGATCACAGGTGGTGCAGGCTTTCCAGATGATGGAGGGCGGCGGCGGCAAATTCCTGTCCTTCCTTGGCGGGCCGTGGGGCATGGGCCTGACGGCGGCGGTAACGGTGCTGTTGCCTCTCATCGCCAATTCGGAGCTTTTCCGTGATCGCCTTGCCGAGGCGGTGAAGAAGCTGAAGGATCAGGCGCAGGCCACGCGGGAATCCGACGCGGCCCAGCGGATGTTCGGCAATACGCTCGAAGGCGCGATCGCCAAGCAGCGCAAGATGAACACCGAACTGGAGAAGGAACTCTCCACCCGCCAAAAGATCAACAAGATCAAGGTGGCGGAGGCTGGACAGGGTGTGGCTACGGCCAAGGCCAATCTCGATGCGGCGCGCAATGATCCCGAACTCAACTCGCACACCATCAGCACCCGTGTCGCGGCGCGCCAGCGCGTCAAGGATGCGGAAACAGGCTATCTTGATGCACAGACCACCGAGCGTCTGGCCCAAATTCCCAACCTGAAGCTTCAGGCCGCTGCGCTGGCAGACCCGAAGGAGGCCGCCCGCCAACGGTATGATACGAATTCGGCTAGCCTCGCGAACAAATTCAAGCTGGGCCTGCTCAACCCGTCTGAATATATCAGCCAGCAATCAGCGTTCGATCGCGCCAATGCGGCGTCGCAAAAGTCCGGTCCTTCATCGGCCACGCTGGCCAAACAGGCCGAGGCCGCCCGCGTCAAGGCGCTGGGCGAAGACACTGCCTTTGCCGAGGCCGAGCGCGCCGCGCGGCACAAGCTGCTCGATGCAATGGGCAAAACGGCCACTAGCGAGGAAGACCGCGATTCGCTCTTGCGTGAGGATATTGCGGCCGAGGCTGATGCAACCCGTCGCAAAATTGCGAACGACCTTTCGGCCGGCAAGATCACCAGCGAGGAAGCGCTTCGCCTCACGCTGCTGGCCGATCAGGCCGAGGCGCAAAAGACGATCAATGTAGGTCTGTCGCGCTATTCCCAGTCTCTGGAGGATGAAGGGCGGGCATCTGCTGCCAGCTATGATCGCCAGCTTGCAATGGCCCAGATCGAGGCCAGCATGGCCACAACTGTTGCCGCGCGCCGTGAAGCGGAACTGAAAATCCTGGCCCTTCAGGAGGCCCGTGCGCGCGCCGCCGCTAACACCGTGCTGGACAATCCGCTGTCATCGGCGGCTGACCGGCGCGGTGCACAGGATCAGCTCAATGCCATCGATGATCAGCATAGCGCCCGTGTTGCACAGATTATGCAGCAAACGGCTGGGCCGCTTGATGCCTATCGCACACGCCTGAAGGCTGCCTCGGCTGATATGCAGGAATCGCTTCAGGGCGTTGCCGTGCATGGCCTAGGATCGCTGGAAGATGGGCTTGTCGGCCTGATCTCGGGCACCGAAAGCGCGGCGGGCGCCTTCAAGAAAATGGCGGCCAGCATCATTGCCGATCTGGCGCGCATCATGATCCAGCGCATGATTTTGAGCGCGATCGGTGGCGGGCCGCTCGGCGCGCTGTTCGGCCTGAAGAATGGCGGGAAGGTTCCGGGTTTTGCCGGTGGTGGGCGCATCTCTGGCCCTGGCACCGGAACCAGCGACAGCATCCTTGCGCTGGTTGGCGGCAAGAATCCGATTATGGTTTCCAATGGCGAGGCGATCATGAACGCTCGCGCCGTCTCTGCCTATTGGCCGCTGCTCGATGCGATGAACAAGGGCACGTTGCGCGGCTATGCAGGCGGCGGTCTGGTGTCGCCCCGTATCCCTTCGCTGCGCGGTGTAGGCGGGGCCGCGCCTGTGCATCAGCACTTCACCGTCAACGCTGGCGGATCGGTTCTGGCGAATGACCTTTATGTCAATCTCCAGCGTCTGGCCACCGCCAGCGCTACTGCCGCGCTCGCCGCCGCGCCGGAAATGTCTGCCCAATATATCGCCGAACAGAACAGCCAGCGGATCCCTACATGACCGACCCGATCACCCTCCCGTCGCTGCGTGGCGTCAAGATCGACAAGCCCCGCCTGATCGATTTCGGCGGCGCGCTCAAGCCCATCATGGGCGGCGATGTGCAACATCTGATGCGCCTTGGCACCCGCCATGCCATCGATATTACCGTGCCCACGATGCCCGCCGAACCTGACGGGCGCATTTTTGCGGCCCGATTGCGCCGCGCCAAGGTATTCGGCGCGCTCACGGCGTTCCGGCAGGATGGCATGACCATCGGCACCCCCGGCAATCCCGTTGTGGATGGTGCTGGACAATCGGGCTTCAGCCTTGCCATGCGCGCTTTCACCGTGGCCTACACCGTGCGCGAGGGTCAATATTTCTCGCTGGTCACAGGCGGGCGGCGCTATCTCTATTTCGCCACCACGGATGTCACCATCCCCGCCAATGGTAAGGCTACGATTCCGCTGTTCCCCATGCTGCGCAAGATCCCTGCCGACGGCGATGCCTGCGAATTTGCGGCCCCGATGATCGAGGGCAGCCTGTCTGGCAATGAAGTCGCCTTCACCCGCCTGACATCGCCGCACCACGATTTCGGCACCATCACCATCACGGAAGACGCCTGATCCTATGTCAGAGCTATCGCCTACCCTCTCGGCAGCCCTTGCCGAGCGCAGGGTGCTGCTGTTCGGCGCGGTGGAAATCAACCTGCCTTCCTATGATCTGTGCCTGCTCGATGGGTCGGGCGAACTGATCATCGGCGGCAAAACCTTCCGAGGCCGCGATCCGGTCTATGGCGTGATCGACACAATCAAGGGGTTGGCCGATGGAACGGAAGATCGGGCGCCACTAATCACGCTCGGTCTGATCCCTGCCAGCGATGCCTCGCTGGCCGCGCTTGTGTCGCCCGATGCGCAAGGTTCGCCCGTCTCTATCACCATCGGCGCGGTCAATCTCGCCACGGGCCAACCCGTTGCCGATCCCTATGCGGTATTCAGTGGCGAGCTTGATGTCCCTACGGTCAACTGGGGCGAGAATGACCGGCGCCTTGAATATCGGGTGACGGGCGTCACCGAACGCCTGTTTCAGGTCGAGGAAGGGCGCCGCCTGTCCTCATCCTTCCATCAAAAGGTCTGGCCCAATGAAAAGGGGCTGGATTTCGTGACCTCTGTCGAGACCATCCTCGCATGGGGCCAGAATGTCGATAACTCCGGCATGTATGTTCGCTCGAACGTGCCGGGCTATGCCGAGACGTACAACCGCACATGACCGAACATGCCCTGATCACGCGCGCCAACGCCGCGCAGGCTACCCTTGATGAATGGCAATCGCGCCCTTTCCGCCTTGGGGAAAACGACTGCGCGCGCATGGCTGCCAGCCATCTGCGCCGCCTCGGCTACCAGATCAAGCTGCCGCCCGCGCGATCCTATCGCACGGTGAAAAGCGCCCTTGCCGCCATGGATAAGCTGGGCATGGTCGATATGCCATCGGTGCTGGATAGCCTCGGGCTTGAACGCATCACCCCTGCCGCATGTCTGGCGGGCGATATCATCCAGATGCCCGCCGATCCCGAAGGCGGCATGAGCGACCGCCTTGTCACGCTGACGGTGGCGCTCGGGAATGGCCGCGTCCTTGGGTGGCATCCCGATGTGAAACAGGGCGCTGTGGTGATGCAACCGCTCGAGATGGTGGCAGCATGGCGCTGCAATCCGGTGGGGGATGCGCAATGAAGGTGCTGAAGGTAGCGGCCATTGTGATCACGGCGGCAGTCCTGATCGGCACGGGCTTGGCCGTTGTCGGCGGTGCGATGGTCGCTGGCGGCGGGCTGGGTGCGGCGGTGTCCGCCGGTGTTTCGCTCACGCTGGGATCGGCGGGCTTGGGTCTGTCGGGCTTTGCGCTATCGGCGGTGTTGGGGGTCACCGCCGCGCTCGATCTTGCCATGCTGTCATCGGCGCTGTCGGTCAAACCCAGCATGGGCGGATCGCAGACCAAATGGAAGTCCGATCCCTATGCCGGCATGCCCTATGTGATGGGCCGCACGCTGGTTGCTGGCAATGTCGTCGCCCGCATGATGAAGGGTGTGAAAAACTCGCATCAGGGCGCGGTGACCGTGCTGTCGATCGGGCCGATCAACCGCATTGTGCAGTCGTTCATGAACAAAACGGCGGTGGTGTGGGATGGCACCGGTCAAGGCGGTGGCGGTGGCGCGCTGACGGCGGCGGCGGCTGCAGGCATCTATGCCGCGGGCACTGTGCTGGGCTATCATGGCGGCATCATCAGCACCGCCAATGCCAACGGGCTGGATTATGCCGGTTGGGTGTGGGAACACCGCCAGCTTGGCGCCTGCCCCGAACCCACGGCGCTTGGCCTTTCCGAAGGCTATTCGGTGTGGACTTCGGCGCATAAGCTGTCCGGCCTTGCCGCCGTGATGAACACATTCCGGTATGATGCTGGTGATGAAAACACGCTGACCTCGCTGCCTTCGCCCGCATGGATTGTCGAAGGCGTCAAGGTCTATGACCCACGCCTAGACAGCACCTATCCGGGCGGCAGCGGATCATGTCGCGCGCTCAATGAAAGCACCTATGTCTATTCGGAAAACCCGCATCTGCATGCCCTGACATGGGCGCTGGGCCGGTGGCAGAATGGCATGCGCGTGGCCGGTATCGGCGCGGCATTGTCCAGCATCGATGTCGCGGCCTTTGTCGAGGGTGCCAATCTGGATGATGCGCGTGGCTGGAAGATCGGCGGGCAGGTTTACACCCGACCCGATACCCCGTGGAACAGCCTGAAGGCGATGTTGCAGGCGGGCGGCGCGCAGCCGATCCAGCCCAAGGGCATCATCTCGTGCGTCAACCGCGCGCCGCGGGTCAGTCTGGCAACGATCACCCATGCCGATATCGTCGGCAAGTGCAGCTTTACCGGCACGCAGCCCCGCCGCTCGCGCATCAACGGGATTATCCCGCAATATCGTAGCGAGGCGCATGACTGGGAACTTGTCTCGGCTGCAGCTGTCAGCATCGATGCCTATATCGCGGTGGATGGCGAGGAGCGCACGCGCGAAGTCTCCTATCCTCTGGTGCAGAACGTCAATCAGGTGTCCGCGCTGGCTGCCTATGACATTTGCGATGCGCGCGAGGCTGGCCCGGGCACAGTTCCGCTCGGCCCCGCATGGCTGAATTACAAGCTGGGCGATTGCGTCACATTCTCGCCGGAGGATGGCTGGAGCGTCAAGGCGATCATCACGGGCCGTTCTATCGCGGCTGATACCGGCATTGTCACTTATACCCTGCGCAGCGAGACGGACTCAAAACATGCCTTCGCGCTCGGCCAGACCGGAATTGCCCCGCCCACGGCCAGCCTGACCTATGATAGCGCGCTTTCCGCACCCACTGGCGATTGGACGCTCACGGGCACGGCCTTGTCCAACGTATCCGGATCGTCGCCCGCGCTTGTGCTGAATGGCGCCGTGGCGGATCCGAATGCCGATGCTGTCATCATCGACTATCGCGCCTACACGGCGGGAATGGCGGCTGATGAAGGATGGACAGGCGCCAGTACGGAATCCCCTGCGCTCACCAAAAAGCAGATCACATCGGTCACATCGGGCACGCAATATCAGGTCGGCGTCCGCTATCGCGTGCGCGGCGTGATCAGCCCGCGCGCCGTGTTCGGGCCGGTCACCTCTGGCGCATCGGCGCTGGCATGGGCCGGAGTGACGGGCACCGGTCGCCCCGCGGATAATGCCACGGTGGGCGCCCCGACCGGTACGCCGGTGGGCAGCACCACGGCGGCGGCAGTCTCGACAGCCGTCACCACCACGATCCCCGCGATCCAGTCCACGCAGACGACGCAGGGGTCTAACATCACGGCATTGCTCTCGACTACCTCGAGCCAAGCCGTGGCTATCGCTACCGCACAGGGCAACATCACCACGTTGCAGGGGCAGGCCAGCGCAGCGGCTACCAACATCGCGACGCTGCAATCGACCGTCGCTTCGATGTCGAGTGGTGCTGGCAACCTTGTGCCCAACCCCGACTTTGCCGGTGGACGGACCGATGGGTGGAACAGCGGAGGCTACTCAGCCACTGCTACGCCTATGAGCTACGGTTTGTCGGTAAACAGCCCCAGCGCTGACTGGCATCCGGTTGCCGAGAATGTTGCTTCGATCCTGCAGTATGGTTCAACAGGGGACCAAGCCAGCTTTGTCTGGTTCAACACGGTCTCGTTCGCAGTGCAGGCGGGAAAATACTATCAGGCCCACTGCATGGCTGCCGCGCATCGCTGCAACGTCGAGATGGTGCTGATCTTCCTCAATGACGCAGGGGATTGGGTGGGTTGGGATGGCACAGGGGGCGCAGTATCGGTAGCGACCGGTGGAACGAACACTGCCAACTATACCCAGATCGGAACGCCCAAGGTGGTGCAGGCGCCCACGGGTGCAACCCGTGCTGTTGTCGAATGCCGAAAGCACGACACCTTCGCAGGGCAGACAGATAGCTGGGCATGGTTCTGGCGTCCTTATGCGGGTGAGGCCCGCCTAGGCCAGACAACCTATAATCCGTACTCGGTAGGTAGTGCCGCAGCCTCACTGGCCAGTGTGCGTAGCGATATCGCCGCTCTCACCAGCTCAAACACCGCGATGGCCTCGCAGATCACCAGCCTCAATACCTCGGTTGGCGGTCTGTCGAGCAGCGTGTCCTCGCAGGCGCTCTCCATCGCCACGCTACAATCGCAGGCAGCCAGTTTCGAGCAGCGCTTGGCGGCTGGATCGCCCAACCTGTTGAAAAACGGTTCTGCCGAACTCGGCATGACGGGATGGTACGTCGGATCGGGCGCCTTTTCCGCTCAAGGGCCTGACGAGTGGGGTACTTGGTTTCGGGCAAACCCCAATGCCACGGGCACCTATTGGATTACCAGTGAGCCGATCTTGATCGGGCCTAATGCGGCCTACACTTGCGCAATGGACGCGGATGTAGAGCAGTCATCCGGTACCGAGCGCCGAGTATGGATCGAGCTGCTCTGGTTTGCCACTCTGGCCGATGCAAATGCGCTGGCCAACGAGATCACGCCGCGCACCTCGGGGCCAGCGCTATGGTCTCCCTGGTTTGGTAACTCCGCCGCCAACCGTGCTGCCACGAAGATTACGGCTACCTCACCGGCCGGGGCTTACTACGTGCGTGTCCGCCCTGTCTGCTATGGCACCAACGTAACGCTCGTTGGCTTCCGGGGGATCAAGTTCGAGCGAGGCGACAAGGCTACACCCTACAGTCAGGAGGCGACTGTCCTCTATCAGGCGGGGGCTATTTCCGACGCCAAGGGCAAGCTGCAAAGCTACCTCGCGCTCTCCACCAGTGCAGGCGCGGCGACCGCAGCCGTGCGTCTGATGGCCTCGTCTGATGGCGGTAACACCTACGGATCGTCGGTCGGGCTGGAAGCTCAGGAGATTATTGTCACCAACAGTGTGGGCACCAGCAAGAAGCGGGCGCTCTCGATCAGCAACGGCAACGCGGCATTTGACGGCGACATTATCGTGGGCGGCCAGATCCGCTATGCCAACGGCCTCGCGCTTAAGCTGGCGGTCGCGCCCTACATCATGACCGTGGCCGATGGTGACAGCATCACCTATCCCAACGCGGGCTATCTGCCAGTGCCCACATTCTCCACCACCGGCCTTGCCGCGCTGGGTTCGGGCGAGACCTATGATCTGAAGCTGGAGAGCCAAACCGCAGGCGGCGCCACGGTGCGCCTGAAGATCGTCACGCCCGCAACGCCCAGCAGCACCACGCTCAGCACCGATGCGGCGGGCGGTACGGGCAACCCGACCCGCGTCATCAACAAGGGCGCGATCGCGGACAGCGCTACCAACAGCTACACGATCAATGCGAGCTGGCGGCAGACCGGCGACACGTACACCGACGGCGGCGGGCTGTACTATCACGATTGGCAGATCGACCTGACCTATTACGCCAAGATAGGCGGATCGTGGGTGGCCATTGGCACCTTCAGCGACAGCGGCACGGATTCCGTCGCCTACGCTGGCACGCATGTCCACACCGGCAGCAACACTATCACGCTCACGGCACCGACCGGCGTGACGGATTTCGGTGTGTCGGCGGCGGGAGGCGGCAGCGGCCAGCTCGCGACCAAAATCAACAGTGTGACCTGGGCCAGTGCTGGCACGCCCAGCTCTACCCGCAGCGCAACCCCGTCTGGCCAGCAATGCCAGCTCACGCTCACCTATTGAGGCCTTATGTCTGATCGCTTTGCCCAATGTCGCTGTTGCGGCCATGAAGTTCACGATTTCGCTCTGGATGACACCGGCCGCTGTGGCGGATGCAAACTCGATGCGCAACGCCGTTGGGACTATCGGGCCGAACAACGCGCTACAGTCGATCTGTGGCCGACGATCCGCAGCGAGCGAGATTTGCGCTTGATGGCCTGCGATTGGACGCAGCTGGCCGATGTGCCCGATGCCACCCGCATCCGCTGGCAGCCTTACCGCCAAGCCCTGCGCGACATCACCACCCAAACCGATCCTGCCGCAATCCAGTGGCCGGATGCTCCCAATGGAGATAGCCATGACTGACCCGACACCCGTTTTCTCCGAAGCCGATGCGCAGGCGCTGTCCGAATTGCTGCAGCGTCAGGCCGCCGCGGTGCTGGCGGCGCGCCGCGCCTCGCTAGCTGCGGTGATCGCGGCGTCGCCCTCGGCCGAGGAAACGCGCACGTTGGTCGATGCTCTGCGCAGCACCCGCAGCACGGTTGACCTCGACACTGCCGGTCGCCTCGATCGCCTCGCGTTGATCCTCGAAAATGATCTGCTGCCCCTGCTGGTATCTGTCGAGGAAAGTGCCAGCGCCGCCTGACCTTTCCATCCTGTTTGACACCATCGCCGCCGCTTCTGGCGGTTTTTTTGTGCCCGGAGAGTTCATGGCCGATCTGCCTTCATCAATTCCCGATGCCTACATTCTGACAGGCGGCGCGGGCATACTCGGCCGCCTGCTGTTTCGCGCGCGCCAGATTCAGAGCGGGCGCAGCAGCTTTGCATGGATCGTTCTGGCCTGTGATCTGCCGATCGCGCTGGCGATGGGCTGGGCGGCCTATGGCGCCTGCGTCTGGGCCAAGCTGGCCATGCAGCCCACGATCACCGCCGCCATCATGGCCAGCTACCTCGGCCCCTACACGGTCGAGCGCCTGATGGGCCGCGCGGCCGACAAATATTTCGGAGGACCGGCAAAATGAAACTCGTTGAAGAAGCGCGCCAAGCGTGGCGCTGGTGGTCTGTCCGCTTGGCGGCGCTGGCCGGTATCGTGGCGGGCGCGCTGGTGGCGCAGCCGCAAATCCTGACCGGCCTTGTGGCCTATGTGCCCGAGCAATGGCGCCCCGCCGCATCCGCGCTGGCGGGCATCGTCGTGTTCGCGGCGCCCACGCTGGCGCGGATCGTAAAGCAAGGGGGGCAGGTCGATGGCTGATCCCAAGACCAAGAAGGGGCTGGCCGGTGTGGTCGGCGCGGCGACGGCGCTGCTGCTGCTGGTGAACGTGCCTCGCGAGGAATCGGGCCGCAAGGTGGCGGTGACCGTATCGCCTCAATCCGGCACCGCCACGATCCGGCATATCAGCGGGCCGCAATACCTCAAGGCCTATCTCGATATCGTGGGGGTGCCCACGGCCTGCGACGGGATCACGCGCGGGGTGCGCATGGGCCAGACCTATACCGAGGCGCAATGCACCGCCATGCTCGAGGCCGAGCTGGCCGAACATGCCAAGCGCGTGATGGCCTGTTCGGTCGGCCTGTCGATCGACCATAAGGGGCGCGATAACGTGCGGTTCGCCGCGATCAGTCTGGCCTACAATGTCGGCACGGGCGCGTGGTGCGGATCGACCGCGCGGCGGCTGGTGGATGCTGGCCGCATCCGCGAGGCCTGCGACGCCATGACGCGCTTTAACCGCGCCGGTGGCCGAGTGGTGGCGGGCCTCACCGCACGCCGCGCGAGGGAGCACGCCGTTTGCGTGATGGATGCCTGAAAGGCGTAATTTCCGAGGATAATGCATAATGTCTGATCGCAACAATTTGTTCGCCTACACCGCCGCGTCGGGATCCTATCCGGGCTATGTCTCGATCAACAAACTGCCGAGCGGCGATGTTGAAATTACTGTTCGTGAGGCTCCGGCCATCAAGGGAGGCGTCTTTGTTTGCGGGTTTGCCGCCGACAAGGGGAAGCCTGGCCGATGCACGCCTGGTGATGATCGGTGCAACAACTATTGCAACATGGCTCCATCCAAAGGGCCGATGCAGCCCAAGCCGCTGGATTGCACGCATACCATCGAAGGCCAAACGGCCGTCTTCATTGTTCCTGCGGAAGAATGGGCGCGGATGCAGCCATGCTGACCGCCATCGCCATCTGGACCACCCTGCGCGGATGGGCCTCCGCTGGCTGGAAATGGGCCAGCGAGAGCGCAACGCATCTGCTGATGGCCCTATGTGCCGTCCTTACCGCCTACGCACTATGGGAGCGTCACAGGGCAAATATGGCCGAGGCCGCGCTGGCCCGTGTTGTCAGCGCCATCAAGCAGGCCAGCGCCACCGCCACCGCCGACCAGATCGCCGTCAACCACAAACCCGCCGCGATCAGCGCGGCCATTGCAAAGGTGTCCGATGCGCAAGCCCCTGCCTATTATCGCCGCGCTCTGTCTGTCGCTGATGCTCACCGCGTGCGGCCCGCACCTGCGCGTGGCACCGGAGGCGCCGATCTGCCCCGAGCCGATCACCCTGCCCCGATCGATGACGGATCCCCTGCCCCTGCCGACTTGGTTTGCCGTGCCAAGTCCGACGACGATCTCATCGTCAACGCAGCGTCCCGAGGTGCCCAAATGCGTGCCGACACCCAAGCCATGATCGACGCCGGCATCGCCCGCGCATCGCAACCCACCAACTAAGGAGAATACCATGTCGCTTCCGATTTCGGCACCGGCGGGCATTGTGCCCGCCCAAGCGCTCTATGCCTCGCAGGACGGTGGTATCACTGCCGATCCCGTGACTGCTACCAATCCCTTGCAGGTGGGTGTAGATGGCGTGGTCGATGGCCTGACCACTGTCGAGACCGTCACAGCCACCGGCGTAGCTGTAGCGATGCCAACAGCGGGTTTTGCTGGCGGATCGTTCCAAATTATTGGCGCTTTCTCAAGCTGCACCGTCAACTTCGAGCAGTCGAACGACAGCACGAATGGCAATGACGGCACGTGGAAAAACCTGCTCGTGCGGGATTCGACCTATGCCAGTCCGAGCACCAATTACGTCAATTCGGCCACGATGGTAGAGTTCATCTGTTCGGCAAAGTGGGTGCGCGCGCGCGTCTCGGCTTATGGCACTGGCCCGCTGACCGTGGCACTGACACAAAAGCGGTTCGTTGAGCCGCTGTTGGTCAATGCTCTGCTCAACACGGGCAACGCTTTCATCGGCAACACCAACAACTCGAGTGGCTGGCTGGACAGCACCACCGCGCTGGCAGCGAACAACAACGTGCTGGGCACGGCGCGCGCCACCAGCAGCTATGGTCCGATGTGCTATTTCGGCGCCTTCGCTTATGCCGATGTAGCAGGCACGCTCTACATCGATTGGACCTGCGATGGCGGCACGACATGGCAGGTACTGGACAGCGTTGCGGTGGGTGCAGGCACCACGCAGCGCCTCAAGGTGCCTATCCCCGCCTTTGCCGCCAACGTCAGCCTGCGCGTGCGCTATGTGAACGGCCCTGCCGCTCAAGGGGCGTTCCGCCTGGCCTCGGCATTTTACGCCAACTGATGAGGTGATCGACATGCATTATGATCCGAACATTGCCCACATCGAGGCAGGGGATGGAATCGTGTTTCAGGTTCTCAACGAGACTGGCGACGATTGGGATGAGGCGGCTACACGTGCTGAATATGAGGCGTGGCAGGCCAAACAGGCCAAGAAGTGACGCGGCGGTTTGCCGTCATTGCCGTCGGGATCGTCGCGGCCTGTGCCGTGGCGATCCTGATCCTCATGTGCCTGCCGGTTCGTGGCCCAGTCCGTTTGGTTGGCGGGGCAGCTATGGATGCGCCAGATGGCTTTGTAGCGATGTGCCGAGCGCAGCCCGACCTATGCACTACGCCTCCGGCCTCCGATGGGATGCTCACAGCCTATCAGACGGGCCTGCTCGATACAGTCAATGCCGAGGTTAACCGCCGCGTCATGCAGCGTCCCGATGGGCCTGTAGACCTATGGCAGGTGGCCACAACCGAGGGTGATTGCGAGGACATCGCGCTGGCCAAGCGGGCCGCCTTGATCAGGCGCGGGTTTCCTGCCGACCGTCTCGCTCTGGCCGTGGCGTGGCTACCCGAGGATGGCCGCCACGTTGTCCTGATTGCCCATGCCAACGATCGCGACCTGATCCTCGATAACCGCTTGGGCTATGTCCTGCCGGTGGCCGATGTTTCATGGCGCTGGATTTCGGTGCAGTCGGCAGTCGCCCCTCGGGCATGGTTCGCGGTTGCGGCCTAGCCCTCGTTGGTTGGACAATCTTTTGCGGGATATGGCGGGAATGCGTGGGTGGTTAAAGGTGGTTGGACACGCCTAACATGCCGTATCGTCTCAATTTTAACGCTCCGTCCCCAGGCACCACTTCTTCGATCACGATCTGGTCCGTCCCCGCGCTGCTGCTTGCCCGCCGGTGGCGTCTTTATGCTTTCCCTATTCTTACCTTAACCAGTTGTTAGGCATAAAACCCTAATTACGGTTTCCAGTTGTTAACCATAAACGGCCCCGAGCAAAGCCCAGTCCGGCACTGCAAAGGTCCGCAAGCAAACTTGAAACCAAGGGTGTAAGTCATGAAAAAGCTTGCCATCGCCTCTCTGCTTCTGCTGGCCAGCGCGGGTGGCGCACAAGCCGCCACGGGCAGCACCGCTACGGTCACTGGCACGGCCAATGCCAACATCGTTACCGTTCTCAAAGTGACGCATAACACCGGCGCCGCGCTGCAATTCGGCAGGTTCACGGCGGGCACCGGCGGCACAGTCGTTGTTGCCCAGAACGGCACGGGTTCGGTGACGGGCGATGTCGGTACGGTCAACGGCCATAGCGTGGCCACCGATTCTTTCACCGTCACCGGCGATGGCACGCGTACCTTTGCCATCAGCGCATCGAGCGGCAACACCGTGGCCGCCAGCGGCGGGGCAACCATGCCTTTCTCGCTGTCGGTGCCCGCAACGGCCACGTTGGCCGCGGGCAGCGCCACCGTGCGCGTGGGCGGCACGCTGACCGTGGCCAACAATCAGGCGGCGGGGGCCTATACTGGCTCCTACACGCTGACCGTTTCCTACCAATAAGCCCGATTGATCGAGGCAAACCCGAAGGGCGGCCCGCAAGGCCGCCCTTTCTCTATTTCGCGGCCCGACCGGATGCTTGAATGCCCGGATCGGACTTGAGATCGGCCAATGGCACGGGGCGACCGAAATGATAGCCCTGTAGCGCATGGCAACCGGCCAGTCGCAACAGCGCGGCCTGCTGCTCGGTTTCCACTCCTTCGGCCACCACGCGCAGATCCAGCCCCTTGCCCATGAACACCATGCCCGAAATCAGCAGGGAAGCACGCGGATCGACCCCCAGTTCCGCCACCAGCGAACGGTCGATCTTGACGCAGGTGAAGCCATAGGTCTGCAAATAGCCGATGCTGGCAAAGCCGGTGCCGAAATCGTCGAGCGCAACGTGCACGCCCATCGCGCGAAAGGCATCAATGGCGGCATGGGCACGTTCGGGATGATCGATCAGATAGCCCTCGGTGATCTCCAGTTGCAGCCGGTCGCAAGGAAAACCGCTTTCCGACAGGGCCGCACCCACATCCTCCACGAAAGCGGGATGACGGAACTGCGCGGGCGAGATATTGACGCTCAGCGCCAGATCATGGCGATCGAGCATATCGGCGCAGGCGCGGCGCAGCACGAACAGGCCAATGTCGTGGATCAGGCCGCAGCCTTCGGCAATGTCGATGAATTGATCGGGGCCCAACACGCCATCAGGCCGTCTTGGCCAGCGCAGCAGCGCCTCTACCGCGACAATCCGGCCATCCTGCGCATCCACGATGGGTTGATAGACAACATCGAACTCGCCGCGCTCCAGCCCCAGCCGCAAATCCTGCTCGATCCCGCGGCGGCGTAACCTTTCCGCATCAAAGCTGGGGTCATAGATCTGCACCCCGCCCTTGGCCTGAGACTTGACGCGATACATCGCGGTATCGGCGCGGCGCAACAATTCATAGGACGTGATTGTGCCATCGGCGTCGGCCGCGATGCCGATGCTGGCACCGATCTGGCAATGCTGGCGCCCGATCTGCACCGGCATATTCAGCGTTTCGATAATCTGCGCCACCATGTGCTCGGCCCTGGCCTGCGCATCATGGCCTTCGACCAGCACGGCAAACTCGTCGCCGCCCATGCGCACCAGCATGACATCGGGCGGACAGACCGCCCGCAGCCGTGAGCCCACCTTGCGGATCAGCGCATCACCGAATTCATGACCGTGCAGGTCGTTGATGCTCTTGAACCCGTCGAGATCGACAAACACCATCGCCAGATGATCCGGCACAGCCTCGCCCTGACCATGCACCTCGTCGAGCCGCGCCAGCAAGGCGCGCCGGTTGGGCAGGCCAGACAGCGCATCGGTAAAGGCAATGCGCCGGTTCTCGTCGGACAGTTTCTGGGTTTCCATCTGGCGCTGGTGCAAATCGCGCCGCGACTGGATGAGCGCCACAAAGCCCAGATGCTGGCGATAGACCAGCATGACCATCGCCGTGCCCACCAGCCCGAACACCACCGCCTCCACCCGCATGTGGCCCGCGTCCGTCACCAGAAAATAGCCGACGAAGGGCAACAGACCAACCGTCGCCACCGACAGCGCCGCCGAGGGCAACGGCATCAGGCAGCACACGCAACTGATGGTGGTGAGTGCCAGAAAAAAGGTGAGGTGGCCGCGCGCATAGGTGTCACCCAGCGGATAGAGCACCAGCCCCCACAACATGAAGCCGAGCGCCATCAGCACCGCCAGACGCGAGGTGTTGCCGATATAGGTGCGGATTTGCTTGATGGTGAAAACCTGTTTGCGCCGCCGCCACCACCACAGGCCGCGCACGGCGGCAAAGCTGCAAAGAATGGCTGGGATCAGGGCTGTCAGCATCCAGTTGCCAAAGCTGCGGAAGGAAATCGCCACCGCTGCGGCATTGCAGGCCAACGTGAAATAGAGCAGTGGCAACTGGCTGACAAAAGCGCTGAACTGCGCGCGCAGCAGATCGGGGTCCTGCGTGTTGAGGCGATAGAGCGCGACCACGCGCCGCCACAGCGCGGGCTGGCCGCCCGTCATGCGGCCCTGTCCTCGGTAAAGGATTCATCCACGGCGCCGGCACCTTCGCCCGGACATATCCCCGCCGCCAGCAGGGCTTTCAGATCGGACAACAACAACGGCTTGGCAAACAGATAGCCCTGGAACCGCTCGCATCCGCCAGCGATCAGGTGGTCGCGCTCCGCAACGGTTTCCACCCCCTCGGCAATCACCTCCAGATCCAGCGCATGGGCCAGACGGATGATGGCGTCGATCAGCGTCAGCGCATCGGCATCGCCGCCGTCGATATTGCGGACGAAGGAACGGTCGATCTTGATCCGATCCACCGCAAAGCGCTGGAGCGAGGACAGGCTGGAATAGCCCGTGCCGAAATCATCGAGCGCGATGGCAAAGCCTTCCTGCTTGAGAACAGCAATCGTGTCGCGCGTTGCCGCATCGTCGCCCAACAGCACCGTTTCGGTGATCTCGAACTCGTAATGCGCGGGATCAATGCCGAACTCGGCCACCAGTCGCGTCACGCTGGCCATAAAATCGGGAGAGCGCAGTTGCAGCGCCGAGACGTTGATCGCCACAAGCAGACCGGCCATATCGCGCGTGTCCTCGAACACGCGGCGCACGGTATATTCGCCCAGCGACGCGATCAGCCCCGCCTCCTCGGCCAGCGCCACAAAGACGGTGGGCGCGATGGCGCCGCGCGTGGGATGGTTCCAGCGCACCAGCGCCTCCACCCCGACAATCCGCCCCGCCATGTCCACCTGCGGCTGATAGACCATATGCAACGCATCCTGCGCCAGCGCCTCGCGCAGATCGGCCTCCAGCGCGCGGCGCAGCTTGAAGGCATTGTCCATCTCTGTTTCAAAGAACGTGAAGCGGTTGCGTCCCGCCTCCTTGCTCGCATAGAGCGCGAGATCGGCCTGGCGCAGCACTTCGGTGGCGGGCGTTGCCGCATCGCAAATCAGCGTGATGCCGATCGAACAGCCAATCCGCACATGCTGCCCCTCGATCACGAATGGCTCGGCAAAGGCGTCGATAATGCGCTGCGCCAGATGCGAGGCACCGGCCGCGATCGTATGGGGCTGAAGGATCACAAACTCGTCGCCACCCAGCCGCGCCACGGTGTCGGTCTCGCGCAACAGGCTTTGCAGCCGCGCCGCAGTCGCACGGATCAGGGCGTCACCCGCCGGATGGCCCAGCGTGTCATTCACCTCCTTGAACCGGTCAAGATCGAGGCAATGCACCGCCACGTCGAGTTGCGAACGTCGCGCTATCGCGCGCAACTGGTTGAGCCTTTCGAGCATCAGCACGCGATTGGGCAACTCGGTCAAGGCGTCGTGAAAAGCCAGATGGCGCGCACGCGCTTCGGACTGGATCAACCCGCGCGCATAGCGTGAGGACTGGCGCGCGAGACTCCACCCCAGCATCATCAGGATGCCCAGCATCGAGACCAGCGGCCATTTCATGCGTGCGAACAATTCGGTGCCAGGCCGGCTGGTTTGCCATGTCAGTGCCGCCTGCTGGCGCCCCTGTACGTCATAAAGCGGCAGCACGGTTACCTGTGCCTGCCGGTCCACAAACGGGCGCACCTGCAAATCGCTGACCAGATGGCGCGCGCCGAAACGGGCCAGCAGTCGTCCGTCGAACGGTAGCGCGCTGATGACCACCGGCGCGCGTGTTCCAGATGGCAGAGTAAGACCGGCCTCACCCTGCACCAGCGTCGCTGTCACGATGTGAAGCTGCCCGCCGTGCCATGCAATGCTGGTTTGCTGCACCGGTTCGGGCGTGTGGCTGCCGATCGCGCCGGATCGGGCGTTCCGCCCCTGCTCTGCGGCCCTGATCGCGGGCAGCATGTCGGCCACGGCGCGCGCCAGCGTCGACGGTAAGGCCCGCACGGACGTAGCCACGCCATTCTCAGCGACAAAAACGGGACGATTGGCACCGTCCAGCACAGCCGCCCACGTAAACCCGTTTCGATCGTAAAGCGGACGGGCCATATCGCTTTCGGCCCAATCGGGATCAAACCGGAGGGCCAGATGGCGCAGACCTTGGTCATTGGCAACTTTGCCCTGCACCAGAGCGGCCGTTTCCGACAGGCGGTTGTGATAGCCCTGCTGTGCGGTCTGCGTCTGCATTTGATACGAGACCATATCAAACTGGTAGACCATCACCGCGATGATCAGCGCCAACACACCCAGCACCGTTATCGCCAGCAGGAACACCGGCCGCACCACTTCTGAACCATGCGCAGCAGCACCCTGCGCGCAGACACCGTCCGTCGGGTCCCTGCGGCGGGTGATACGATCAGCCAAGGCTGTGCTGCGATGGATCACGGGTCAGGATCAGGTTGCCAGGCAGATCTGGTTGCGACCACTGCTTTTGGCACGGTAAAGCGCCTCGTCGGCCGCTTCGAGCGCCGCACGCGGGTCGGAATAGGCGAAGACATCCGCCACCCCGCCCGAGAAGGTGATGCCACCGATCGGCTCATCGGTCTTGCGGTTCACAAAGTGGCGCGCGGCCAGTTGCTCGCGCGCATCGTCCAGCATCTTGTGCGCCTCGCGGGTGGACATATTGCGGAACAGCATGACGAATTCCTCGCCACCGTGCCGCGCCACATGGCAACGCTCGCTGGAAATACGCTGCAACACCTGACCGATGGCCTGGATCACGCGGTCGCCCGTCTCGTGGCCATGGGTATCGTTGACGCGCTTGAAATGGTCGATATCGCAGAAGGCCACGGCCAGCGGATCGATAGCGGCCTGCGCCTCCCGATATTCGCGGTCGAGCACGGTTTCAAAGGCGCGGCGGTTGGGCAGGCCGGTGAGGTGATCCATCTGGGCATCGCGTTCGGCCCGCTCGAGGCTCTTGCGCAGCGCGGCGGCTTCTTCCTCGCTCTTGCGCATGCCTTCTTCCATCACACGCGTGCGCTCGATCATGGTGCGCGTAAGATCGGCAAGGCTGGCGATCATCTGGCCGGTCTGGTCCGAGCGCGACAGCGTGTCGGCGTGTTCTTCCAGTGCGGCCTGATAATTGCCGGTCATGCTGCGCGCCGACGAGGTGGCCGCGCTGAAACGATCCAGCCCCTTGTTGAGGCGCTTCATCAGATCATTGGCGCTTTCGCTATCCTCACCCTCACCACGATCATCGGCGATGATCTCGTTGAGCCATTCCTGCGTGACGGTCCGACCTTCGCTGCGCATCAGCTCGAACTTGCGGGCCAGACGGGGCGACAGGCCAGAGAAGGCAGCATGCGCGGCGAGCATATTGTCGGCCGTCACTTCCAGCTTGTTCTCGAGGAAAAACGCACGGATGCGATCCAGCAATTCTTCCCTCCGCGCCTCCTCCAGCGAGAGCACGGGTGTATCGGCCTCCGGCGTCTCCGCGCGGGCTGCGTTGCCAATTCGAAACAAGCGCACGTTGCAATCCTTTGCTTTTCAGCGACCACATTGATCTTTTCTGGACACAGCTCATAGATTAGTATGATTAAGTGAGATTTTCCGCCCATCATGATTTTTACATAGAAATGGCCAATTGTTTTCGATATCTTTATTTATCGATCCGTAGTTTTTCGCAGATCCCACACCGCCATGGCTAAGACATGCTTAACCGCGACATTGGTCTTACTTGCCACGATCCCTGGCCCGACTCACTTGCCTTGACGTATGCGAGAGCGCATGGCTGCGCGCCTCTCCTCCCTCCCGCCTGTTTTCACACAGGAATCTTCCCAACGCAGGAAACCTTGCGACTATGACCATGTCCTCCCTGTCGTCGTCCCGCATTGCCCACCAAGGCCTCCGCTCCAAAATCACCAGTGCCCAACAGGCAGCCGAGCTGATCCAGCCGGGCGACACTGTCGGCATGAGCGGCTTCACCGGATCGGGCTATCCCAAGGAAGTGCCGCTCGCGCTGGCCGAACGTATCGAGGCCGCACATCAGGCGGGCGATCCCTTCCGCGTGCGGGTGTGGACCGGCGCCTCCACTGGCCCCGAACTGGACGCCGCGCTGGCCAAGGCCAATGGCATCGAATTCCGCCTGCCCTACAATTCGGACCCCATCGCCCGCGAAAAGATCAACAGCGGCCAGATGGACTATTTCGACATGCACCTCAGCCAGGTGGCACCCATGGCGTGGCAGGGTTTTCTCGGCCCGCTGGATGTCGCGCTGGTGGAAGTGACCGCGATCCACGCCGATGGCAGCCTTGTCCCCTCCTCCTCTGTGGGCAACAACAAGACCTGGCTCGATCGCGCCGACAAGGTGATCCTCGAGGTCAACCGCTGGCAGGCCCCCGAACTGGAAGGCATGCACGACATCTATTACGGCACCCGCCTGCCCCCGCACCGCATGCCGATCCCGCTCACGCGCCCTGATGACCGTATCGGCCAGCCCACGCTGCAATGCGATCCCGACAAGATCGTGGCCATCGTGGAAACCGACACGCCCGACCGCAACCTGCCCTTCGATAAGCCGGGCGAGACGGCAGTGAAGATCGCGGGCCATCTGCTCGATTTCTTCGCCCATGAGGTAAAAATGGGCCGTATGCCGGAAAACCTGCTGCCGCTGCAATCGGGCGTGGGCAATATCGCCAATGCCGTGCTCTCGGGTCTGGTGGACAGCCCCTTCGAGAACATGACCTCTTACACCGAGGTTATTCAGGACGGCATGATCGACCTGCTCGACTGCGGCAAGCTGCGCATGGCCTCGGCCACATCCTTCTCGCTCAGCCCCGAAGCGGCCGAGCGGATGAACGCCAATATGTCGGTCTATCGCGAGAAAATGATCCTGCGCCCGCAGGAAATCAGCAACCATCCCGAGCTGATCCGCCGCCTCGGCTGCATCGCCATGAACGGGCTGATCGAGGCCGATATCTATGGCAACGTCAACTCGACCCATGTGATGGGCAGCCGCATCCAGAACGGCATCGGCGGCAGCGGCGATTTCGCGCGCAACGCCTATGTCTCGATCTTTATGACGCCCAGCACCGCCAAGGGCGGCAAGATCAGCGCCATTGTGCCGCAGGCCAGCCACGTTGACCATATCGCGCAGGACGTTCAGGTGATCGTAACCGAACAAGGCCTCGCCGACCTGCGCGGCCTTAGCCCGAAGCAGCGCGCCTTGCTCATCATCGAGAAATGCGCGCATCCCGACTATCGCCCGATGCTGGCCGACTACTACGAGCGCGCGCTGAAAGGCTCCTATGGCCTGCAATCGCCATCCTTGCTGACCGAGGCGTTGAGCTGGCATCAGCGGTTTATTGAAACCGGGTCGATGTTGGTTTGAGGGGGTGAAGGAGAATATGCCTCCGGCGGGTTAAGGGCCATCGCCCTTAACGATCCCCATAATGTCATTGTAGCGCTTGGATCGCCCCCCGGGCGCTACAACGCCGCGTCGCAGGCCTTTAAGGTCGCTTCGCGACGCCTCAAACCAGACAGGCTTGTGTAAAGCTCTTGCCGGAAGACGTAAGGGGTTTCCAAGGCTCACGCCTCTTGGCTGCCGGAGGCACTTTCGCTTAAACCCTCTCCCTAAAAACAGCCAGCCGCCGCACAGCCTCATCCAGCACCGCGTCCGGCTTGGCATGGCACAGGCGCAGGAACCCTTCCTGCGGCTCCTGCGCGTAAAAAGCGGAAACGGGAATCGTGCCCACCCCCGCCTCACGCACCAACCTCTGCGCGACCTCCACATCACGCGGCGGCAGGCCCGATGCGGCCAGATCCACGGTCACAAACCACGTTCCCGCCGCAGGCAGCACGGCAAAACCCGCCGCCTCAAGCCCCCGCACCAGTCGCGCCTTGCTGGCAACATAGCGCGCGCGGTGCGCATCACGCCATGTTCCACCCAGCGCCAGCCCCTCGGCTACGGCCCATTGCAGCGGGGTGGGCGTGGTGAAGGTGATGAACTGATGGCGCGCGGCAATGCGCTCGGCCAGCGCGGGCACCGCCACAGCCCAGCCGATCTTCCAGCCGGTGAGCGAAAAGATCTTGCCCGCCGACCCGATCTTCACCGATCGCTGGCGTAGCGATGGCACCGACAGCACCGATATCGGCGTCGATCCATCCAGCAACGTGGCCTCCCACACCTCATCGGACAACACCACCAGATCATGCGCCTGCGCCAGCGCGCCAATGGCCTCCAGCGTGGCGCGATCCAGCATGGTGCCGGTGGGATTGTTGGGCGTGTTGAGGATGATCAGCCGCGCCCGCGCCGTGATCGCGGCAGCCAGTTCGGCCACATCCAGCGTCCAGTGCGGCGGCCTGAGGCTCACCAGCCGCACCACGCCCCCCGCCCGCTCCACCAGCGGCAGATAGGCATCATAGAGCGGCTGGATACAAATCACCTCGTCACCGGGCTGCACCAGCGCGAGGATGCTGGACGCCAAGGCCTCCGTAGCGCCCGAGGTAACGATAACCTCGTCTGCGCCCACGCCATACAGGTCCGCCACGCCCGCGCGCAATTCCGCCAGCCCGCGCATCGGCGGATACTGGTTGGACCGCTCCGCCAGCGCCCGCTGTGCCGCTGCGATCAGTTCGAACGGCTCCTCCATCTCGGGAAAGCCCTGCCCCAGATTGATCGCGCCCGTCTCGCGGCACAAGGCCGACATGGTTTCAAAAATGGTGGTGCTCATACACCCTTGTTGCGTCGCACAAGGCGCCGGCGCAAGCCCCCTCGGCTGATCGCTTCAATCCTGAAGCCAATGCCCGATGTCGAGGCCGCTCAAGCTGGCGAACAGGCGCATGTCCCCCGCCAGCTCGCTGCGCACCAAGGCGCGATCGGCAGCGGTGGGGCTGGAAGGATAATCCACAAGGGGCCGCCTGTTCTCGCGTTGCAGGGCCAGCGTCGGAAAAGGCGCGATCCCGGCAAACTCGGCAATCCGCGCCAGAACGCCCGCCTGATCGGCGGCAAAATCCTCCGACCGCAGAAACAGCATCTGCCGACGCGGAAACAGCCCCAGCGCCCGTGCCAGCTGCAAGCCATAATGGCCGCGCTCGATATAGGAATAGACGCGCCAGGCCGGATCGCTGCGACGATCAAGCGGCATGCGTTGGCGCCCCTGCCGGATCGCCTCGGCAAAAGGCAGTTCCTCCGCCCCCCGCGCCCATTCCATACACCAATGCGACCACGCCCGCTCGAACGGATCGCGAAACAGGAAGATGAGCCGCGCCTGCCGATTATAGGCTCTGATCCGCTCCAGCGATTGGGGCCAGAAAACGTAGATCGGCGTGGCATCATAGCGCAGGCGGCCAACCTGCGGCTCGCCATATTGCGCCTCATAGGCAGCATGATCCGCCTGCTCCCAGTCGAGATCCTCGCGGTCGAAATGATGCGGCTCCTTGCGCGGTGGCGGGGCCAGTTCGGGATGTTGCGCCAGACAGGCATGCAGGCTGGTGGTCCCGCCCTTCTGCACGCCCGCCAGAAACAGCCCGACCCGCGCGTCGGATGACAGCATGGGGCGGGGCGAAACATCTTGGGTGAGGAAATCGGGCACATGGCGAATTAAGTGTTTTTACTTAGTTCTGACAAGCCCCCACATCGCCCTGCCAGCCCTTATGCTCCGCTTCGTGTAGTCATGATCCGCGCCACGCGCCTTTGCCCGCCCACGCGCTCCAATTGCACGATCACATCCACCACGCCCGTCACATAGCGTAGAATATCCTCGTGCCGCAGCGCCACACCCGATTGCAGGATGATCAGCGCCAATTGCTCGATCGCGCCCTGCGGACTTTCGGCATGGATGGTGGTGAGCGATCCGGGATGGCCGGTGTTGACCGCGCGCAGGAAGGTGTAGGCCTCGCTCCCCCGCAATTCGCCCAGAATGATCCGGTCGGGCCGCATCCGCAGGCTGGCCTGCAACAGATCGTCGGTACTCACCCGCGCCTCGCCGGTCTGCCCCTTCACAGCCAGCAGGCCGACCGTATTGGCATGCTCCACCACGAGTTCGGCGGTATCCTCGATCAGGATCAGGCGCTCCTCCTGTCCGATCTCGCGGATCAGGGCATTGAGAAACGTGGTCTTGCCGGTGGAGGTGCCGCCCGAAACGATGATATTTCGCCTTTCGCGCACCATGCGTGCAAGGAATGCCGCCAGCCCCGCCGCATCACCCGCTGGCGGAGGCACAATCGGCGCCCGCTCGCTCCATCCCGCGCTCACCTGCGTGGCGTCCAAGGCGCCCGCCGCCAGATAATCCGCCAATCCCAGTTCGGGCACCAGATGCTTGCGTATCGCCAGCGCCATCGGCCCGCGCGTGGCGGGCGGGGCCACCACCTGCACCCGCGCGCCATCGGGCAGGGTTGCCGCCAGCAAGGGATGTTCGCGGCTGATGCCCTGATGGCTCAGGCTGGCGATCTGGCGCGCGATCAGCCACAGCCGTCCCTCGTCCAGTTCGGGCACATCGAGCCGTTCCAACCCGCCGCCCAGCCGCTCCAGCCAGACCTCGCCAGCGCGGTTGATGAACAGATCGCTCACATCGTCACGCGCCAGCGCGGGCAGCAAGGGCGCCAGCCACGCCTCGAGGTAATGCTCCCCCGTCATCGCACCGCAGGCGTACCGGCAAAATCGAGATCGCGCGCCACCAGCACGGCAATCTCGGCGCCTTCTTTCACCTTCACTGTGGCGGGGCGGTTGGCATTGGGAATGATCTGCGCGCCCAGCGACGAGAACTGACCCGGAATACCGACATAGACGCCATTGCCGCTGCGCCCCAGCTCAGAACTGGCCACATTCACGCCAATGGTCAGCGCCGATTGCAGCACCGCGCTGGCAAAACGCTCGGCAAAATGGGTGTTGACCGAACCGGCAATCCCCGCCCCCCCCAGCGCATCGGTGGCCGGAGAAGCGATGCGGATCGCCACGCCATCGGGCCGGATCAGCCGGTTCCACGTCACCAGCACGCGCCGCTTGCCCGCGCCATTGTCGGCGCGGAAATCGCCGATCAGACGGCTGCCACGCGGGATCAACACACGGCTGCCATCAAAGCCGCGCACATCCTGCGCCACGATGGCCCGCGCCAGGCCGGGCCGGTCGGAATTGAGCGGGGTTTCCAACACGGCGGCGACAATCGCCCCTTGCGGGATCACCGTGGCGCGGCTGCGGATCAGCGTGGCGCGCGCGGCATCGTCATTGGCGGCAACACTGCCCCCCTCGCCCGCGCCGCCGCTGCGATTGCCGGTCGCGCCATTGCCATTGGTCAGATCGATCACCAGCGCCGCCTCGCGATTGCCCGCAGGTTTGGGCGGAGCGGGGCGCACCGGCTCCTCCCCCACCAGCGCGGGGGCAGGCGCGGGATTGCGGACCATCAGCGGCACATAGGGCGCCGGCTGCGGCACCGGCACCTTCACCACCTCGCGCAGCACCAGCGGTTCGGGCAGCGGCGGAGCGGGCGGCACGGCCAGCGGAGGTACGGATGGCAACATCGCCTGCTTCCCATCCACCACTGGCTTGGACAGCGAACGGCGATGCGCGTCGAGAAACACAAACAGCCCGACCGCCAGCACCGCCAGAATGACCAGCATCACCGGCAAGGGCAGGGCATCGCGCGGACGCGCCACCTCGGGCTGGATTCGCTCCAGATCTGTGCGGGGATCGGCGCGGGGATCGGTGCTCATGGCCGCGCCTCCACCACGCGCGCGGGCTTCAGCCTTTTGGCCAGCGCCGTGTCGTCGCCGCGCACGAACACCAGCCGCTTGAAGACGCCCTCCACCATATAGGCGCCATCGCGCACCACGCCATTGAGCAGCGCGCGCTTGCCCCAGATGTCGGTAGCATAGACCGCAGGCTGCGCCACGCCCGCCTCCCAGCGAATGCGGGTAAAGGCGCCATCATCGGACATTTCCACCGGCCACAACGCCTTGGTGCCCGACAGCGTGTATTGCCCGACGGGCGCTGCGGAGACCGGCGCCGCCTGCGGCGGGGCGGGATAGGTGAAGCTCAGCAAATAGGGCTGCATCGCCCCGCCATAGGTGGCGTAAAGCGCGAAATTATAGGTGCGGCTGTCGGTGATGACGGTGAGATTGGTGTTGCCCCCGCCGATGGGCTTGACCACCAGATTGTCGGCCCTTTTGTTGGTCTGCACCATCCAGCCCGCACTATCGCCCAGCGTCACCGTCTCGATCCGCTCGTCGGGCGCGAATTGCACGGTCAAGGCATAGCCATTGGCCACGCGCAGCGCGACCACCTCGGCCGGATCGAACGCCACTGTCTGGATACGCGGATCGCCCAGCCCCGGGCGCGGGCTGACCTCGGCCTGCGCCGGAAGGGCAAGACCGGCAGCAAGCAAAGCCAGAATGGCGCGCCGGATCATGGCTCGCCCCCGCCCGGC
>DDES01000144.1:41258-42249 GCA_002336765.1 Novosphingobium sp. UBA1948
GAGGCTGGGGCGTGCGCCACGGGGCAAGCCGCTGCAAGGGCGTTTGCCGCGCCGGAGCGGGAGCGATTGCCGCAGCAGGCGGATTATCCTCGATGGGCACCGCTGATCGCGGACGAATGGCGGCCTGCGCGGGCGAGGAGGAAACAGGTGCCGGCTGGGTGATGATCTGCCCGGGATCAGCCACTGGCGGCGCTTCCTGATCGCGGCGATAGGAGATCACCTGGAAACCCAGCGGATTGACCAGCCGGTCCTCCATCTTCGCCGGATTGCCCACAAAACGGTATTTCACCAGCGCCACCCAATAAGAGGGCGCGACATCGCCCCCGCCCTGCATGTCGCGCTTTACCGTGGTAAAGCGCACCAGCGCCTCGCCGCCTTGGGGGTTCACCTGCCCGCCCGAAGCGTTGAGCGGTGTCACGCTGGCCACCTGAGCCGTCATCTGTGCCTTGCGACCGTAGAGAGCAACGGGGCTTTGCGGATTGCTGGCCGGCATCAGCGCCAGATAATCCGCCCGCGCCCCCTCGCCCGACCATAGCGCCACCTTGCGGTACTGGTCGCCCACGGTGGCCACATCATAACCCTCGCGCGCGATCACATATTGCGCCAGCATCGCCTGTACCAGCGCGGCATCGGGCTTGATCGTCTGAGGATGGGTGCCGTCCAGCACCTCGACAAAGCCGGTGTTCTTGTCCACCAGCAGCGTATAGGGCACGACCGTCTTGAGCGGCATCAACCCGATCAGCGCCAGCGCTTCCAGCGCGGCAACGCCGGTGGCCACACCCGCCACGATCCATGCCACACGCGCCGATTTGCGCCGCGCCGCATCGCGATCCTGCGCCCAGCTTTGCGCCTGCGCGTAATAGGTCTCGCGCGTGTCTGGCTGCCCCACGGACTGATCCTTCCTGCTCATCACATTGTATCCCGCCGCAGCGCGCTGACCGAGCCGCGCGCCTTGCCCCCCCGTGCCCTATCCCGCCGCGCCATCTGGCCA
>DDES01000215.1 GCA_002336765.1 Novosphingobium sp. UBA1948
CCCATCGTCCAGAAGTGGATCGACAAGTGGACGTGGCGCGGCATCCGCGTGCTGACGCTGGTCGGCATGATGATGGACTATATGCTGCCCAAGAAGGTGATGAGCTGGAAGGAAGCCTGGGAGATCTACTTCGAGGAAAACGGCGGCGCGTTGTTCAACGATCTGGCCCGCTACGGCATCAAGGTGCCCGATTGCGCCTCGCAGGCCGCGATCGACAAGGAGCATATCTCGCACCAGGCCTGGGCGACCTTCTACCAGTATGCCGGTGTCAGCAATTTCCACGGCTGGCTGCCCTCGAACGAGGATATGGACTGGCTCTCGTCGAAGTATCCCAACACTTTCGACAAGTACTACCGTCCCCGCTTCGAGCACTGGGCCAAGGAAGCCGCCGAAGGTCGCCGGTTCTTCAACACCACTCTGCCGCAACTGTGTCAGGTGTGCCAGATCCCGATGGTCTTCACCGAGCCGACCGATCCTACCCAGATCTGCTATCGCGAGACCGAGCACGAGGGCGAGAAGTATCACTTCTGTTCGGACCACTGCCAGCACATCTTCGAGGACGAGCCGGAGAAGTACGTGCAGGCTTGGCTGCCCGTGTCGCAAATCTATCAGGGCAACTGCTTCCTGCCGGACGCCGATCCCACCTCGCCCGACTTCAATCCGATCGCCGAGGTGATGCGCTACTACAACCTGCAAAACGGCCGCGACAACGGCGACTATGTCGGTTCGGAAGACGAGGCCAATTTCACGGCCTGGCGCCAGACCAGCACGCAGAACTGAGCCAAGGGAGGATTTTATGGCCGTTACGGCAATCAAGGATTATCCGGCCCGCGTGATGGACAGCGTGGACAAGTTCCACGGCAACATCATGGTCTTCGTGGGTTGGGACCAGCATCTGATGTTCTGCGCCCCCTTCGGGTGGGCGCTGCCCCCTGCCATGCCCTTTGGCGATCTGGTGAACGGGATTTTCCCGGGCTGCTTTGGCGCCCATCCCGATTTCGCCCAGATCGACTGGGCCAAGGTGGAATGGCTCAAGAGTGGTCAACCGTGGACGCCCGACTTCACCAAGAGTCTGGCCGACAATGGCATCACCCACAAGACCAGCCTGCGCTTCCGCACGCCCGGTCTCAACGGCATCAAGGGCTCGGGCAGCTGATCCATGAGCTATGAGCTGACCATCGAACCGCTCGGCCAGACCATCACCGTCGAGGATGGGCAAACCATCCTCGACGCCAGTCTGCGCCACGGCATCTATCTGCCCCATGCCTGCGGCCACGGGCTCTGCGCCACCTGCAAGGTGCAGATCCTCGATGGCGAGGTGGAGCATGGCGAGGCCTCCAGCTTTGCCCTGATGGATTTCGAGCGGGACGAGCAGAAGTGTCTGGCCTGCTGNNCGCTGATGGATTTCGAGCGCGAGGAGAACAAGACCCTCGCCTGCTGCGCCATTCCGCAAAGCGATATCACCATCGAGGCCGATATCGACACCGAGCCCGATGCGCTCAACATTCCGGTGGAGGATTTCCCCGGCGTGATCAGCCGTATCGAGGCGCTGACGCCCACCATCAAGGCGATCTTCGTCAAGCTCGACGGCGGCAAGGCGCTGCGCTTCCAGTCGGGGCAATATGTCAATCTGCATATTCCGGGCAAGGAGAGCCTGACCCGTCCCTTCTCGCTGGCCAATCCGCCACAGACCGGTGACGAGATCGAGCTCAATATCCGCATCGTGCCCGGTGGCGCCGCCACCACCTATATCCATGAACATATGCAGGTGGGCGACCGTGTGACGGTTGCCGGCCCCTATGGACGCTTCTTCCTGCGCTCCTCGCGCAAGACGCCATTCCTGTTTCTGGCGGGGGGATCGGGCCTGTCGAGCCCGCGCTCGANNGGGCGACCGCATCAAGATCTCCGGCCCCTACGGTCGCTTCTTCGTGCGCAAGTCGGCCAACTCGCCGTCCATCTTCATGGCCGGCGGCTCGGGCCTGTCGAGCCCGCGCTCGATGATCCTCGACCTGCTGGCGGGCGGCGAGAGCCTGCCGATCACACTGGTCTATGGCGCGCGCAACCGCACCGAGCTTTATTACCACGAGGAATTCCTCGCGCTGGCCGAGCAACAGCCCAATTTCACCTATGTCCCCGCGCTTTCCGACGAGCCGGCCGACAGCGACTGGAACGGCGCGCGCGGTTTCGTCCATGATGCGGCGCGCGAGCATTTCGACAACGATTTCCGTGGCCACACCGCCTATCTGTGCGGCCCGCCGCTGATGATCGACTCCTGCATCTCGACCCTGATGCAGGGCCGCCTGTTCGAGCGCGACATTTTTGTCGAGAAATTCATCTCCGCCGCCGATGCGCAGCAGGTGCGCTCGCCCTTCTTCAAAAAGTTCTGAGCAGGGGGCGCGCACCATGGGCAAACACACCGTCCACTTTGTCGATACTGGCGAAAGCCTCGCCTGTTCCGACACGGACAATCTGCTGCGCTCGATGGAGAAACTGGGCCGCAAAGGCATTCCTGTCGGCTGTCGCAACGGCGGCTGCGGTGTGTGCAAGGTGCAGGTGCTGGGCGGCAGTTGCGAGCGGCGGGTGATGAGCCGCGCCCATGTGGGGATCGACGAGGAGGCGCAGGGCTATGCGCTGGCCTGCCGCATCATCCCCACCAGCGATCTTTCGGTGAAGGTCATCGGTAAAATGGGCCGGGCCTTTGCCAGCGTACACACAAACCCATCTACAGGAGAGTGATATGGGCATGACTGGCGTTTTGCGCCCGGGCCACGCGGCCATCCGGGTGCTGGATATGAAAGAGGCCACCCATTTCTATGGCGAGGTGCTCGGTCTGATCGAGGTCGGTCGCGATTCCTATGGCCGCGTCTATTATCGTGCGTGGGACGAGCGCGACCATCACTCGATCGTGCTGCGCGAGGCGGACAGCGCGGGCATCGACTTCTTTGGATTCAAGGTGGATTCGGTGGCCACGCTCGACCGGCTGGAGGCCGAGACGCAGGCCTATGGCCTCAAGACGTCGCGCGTTCCGGCGGGCGATCTGCTGCAAACCGGCGAGCGCGTGCGGGTCGAGATCGTTTCCGGCCATACGATCGAACTCTATGCCGAAAAGGGCAAGGCCAACTCGCCCCAGATGGTCGACAATCCGCCGCCGTGGAACTCGGAATCCGAGCGCGGCATCGCCCCGATCCGCCTCGACCATGCCCTGCTCTACGGGCCGGACATCGAGAAGGTGCAGGACTATTTCGTCAAGGTGCTCGGCTTCTATCTCACCGAGCAGATCCTAATGGAAGACGGCAAGACCCAACTCGCGATCTGGCTGGCCTGCTCGAACAAGGCGCATGATATTGCCTTTGTGCGCCACCACGAGCCCAACAAGCTGCACCATGTCTCCTTCCTGCTCGATACGTGGGAAAAGGTGCTGCGCGCCGCCGATATCATGTCGATGAACAAGATCTCGATCGACATGGGGCCAACGCGCCATGGCGTGACCCGTGGCACCACGATCTATGCCTTCGACCCCTCGGGCAACCGCTTCGAGACCTTCAGCGGTGGTTACCAGACCTATCCTGACTGGGATCCGCTGACCTGGACGTGGGACGAAGTGGGCGCGGCGGTCTATTACCATGACCGCGCTCTCAACCCCGCCTTCCTCGAAGTTGTGACCTGATCGCCCGCGCGACAGGCAGCGGCGGCCTGTTGCACGACGCGACAGGATTTGCAAAACCGGCCTCGCAGACACTAAACCCGTCTGCGAGGCCGTTTCCTTTTGTCCGGAACCCCGATCATGTCCACCCCGCCCAACGCCACCACGCTCGGCAAACTCTCGATCACCTCCGCTGCCAGCACCCGGCTCCTGCACCACGCGGAAACCGAGGCGCAGCGTCTTGGCGTGACTGTGGTGATCGCGGTGGTGAACGAGGCGGGTGTGCTGATGGGCCTGCGCCGGATGGATGGCGCCTCGCTGATCAGCGGCGACATCGCGCAGGACAAAGCCTATACTGCCGCCTCTTTCGGCAGGGCCACGCATGAGTGGTACGATCTCATCAAACATGATCCCGCGCTGGTGCATGGCCTGAACAAGGCCCCGCGTTTCACCCTGCTGGGCGGCGGTTTGCCGGTGATGGCGCAAGGTGCGCTGGTAGGCGGCATCGGCGTCAGCGGCGGCACGGCGGAACAGGATCGGGCCATTGCGCAAGCTGCCCTTGCGGCGCTCTAGCCTCCCGAAATCAGGCCGCCTCTTGCCGATGTTCTGTTCAATAGAACTTCATTCTTTTTATGGACAAGCCGCGCAAAATGCGGCACATCTGTTGGCATGAATCTCCGTATGGAGAACCGGAAAGCGTGCGCCTCTTCAGGCTAACCGCTTCCAAGGTGGGGAAGAGAGGAAAGACTATGCACTTCACGCGAAAGAACCCGATCACGGGCGAGGTAGCCTCGTCGGCCGAAGCGATGCAGGCTGGCGATATGGCGGCGATTGCGGCGCGGGCGGCGGCGGCTCAGCCCGCATGGGGCGCGATGGGGCCCAACGCGCGCCGCGCCATCCTGCAAAAGGCCGCCGACGCGATGGCCGCGCGCAAGGATGATTTCGTCGCCGCGATGATGGGCGAAATCGGCGCCACCGCCGGCTGGGCGATGTTCAATGTCATGCTGGCCGTGGGCATGGTGCGCGAAGCGGCGAGCCTCACCACCCAGATCGCGGGCGAGGTGATCCCGTCGGACAAGCCGGGCTGCATGGCGATGGCGCTGAAAGAGCCGGTGGGCGTGATTCTGGGCATTGCGCCGTGGAACGCGCCGGTCATTCTGGGCACGCGCGCTATCGCCGTGCCGCTGGCCTGCGGCAATGCCGTGATCCTGAAAGCTTCGGAACAATGCCCGCGCACCCATGCGCTCATCATCGAGGCCTTTACCGAGGCCGGCTTCCCTGAAGGCGTGGTCAATGTGGTGACCAACGCGCCCGAAGATGCGCCCGCTGTGGTCGGCGCGCTGATCGACGCGCCCGAGGTCAAGCGCATCAACTTCACTGGCAGCACCGCCGTCGGCCGCATTATTGCAACGCGTGCCGCGCAACATTTGAAGCCCTGCCTTCTCGAACTGGGCGGCAAGGCGCCCTTCGTGGTCTGCGCCGATGCCGATCTGGATGAAGCGGTGAAAGCGGCGGCTTTTGGTGCCTATATGAACCAGGGCCAGATCTGCATGAGCACCGAGCGGATCATCGTGGTCGAAGCGGTGGCCGACCAGTTTGCCGCCAAACTGGCCGCCAAGGTCAAGACCATGACAGCGGGCGACCCGCGCGAGGGCAAGACCCCGCTGGGCGCGGTGGTGGATGCCAAGACGGTGGCGCATTGCCTGAGCCTCGTGGCCGATGCCACGGCCAAGGGCGCAGAGCTGCTGACCGGCGGCGAAGTGACGCAGAATGTCGTGATGCCTGCCCATCTGGTGGACAAGGTGACGCAAGACATGAAGCTGTTCCGCGACGAGAGCTTTGGCCCGGTGGTGGGCATCATCCGCGCGCGCGACGAGGCCCATGCCATCGAACTGGCCAATGACACCGAATATGGCTTGTCGGCGGCTGTGTTCACCAAGGATATCGCGAAGGGCCTGACGCTGGCCAAGCAGATCCGCTCGGGCATCTGCCACGTCAACGGCCCCACCGTGCATGACGAGGCCCAGATGCCCTTCGGCGGCGTCGGCGCCTCGGGCTATGGTCGCTTTGGCGGGCGTCAGGGCATCGACAGCTTCACCGAAACACGGTGGATCACCGTCGAAACCCAGCCCGGCCATTATCCTATCTGAGCCGCACCCCAGCGCCGGTGGCTGCATGCCACCGGCGCTGTTTTTTACCCCAAATTTCATGGAACGATGTTCCATCTATCAGATCATCTCGAGAGGTCCCCATGCCGCAATACCCCCCGCTCACCCTGCAGATCGCTGGCGAAAGCCTTGGTGTCGGCCACCGCAAGACATTCACCGTGCGCAACCCCGCCACCGGCGAGGCGCTGGCCGAACTGCCGCTGGCCGACAAGGCCGATCTCGACCGCGCGCTTGAGGCCGCCCAGCGCGGCTTCCAACAGTGGCGCCGCGCCAGCGCGCAACAGCGCGCCGAGGTGCTGGAAGGCGCCGCCCGCCTGATGGTGGAGCGCCGCGAGGAACTGGCATGGGTCGCCACGCAGGAACAAGGCAAGACGCTGGCCGAGGCGCGCGTCGAGGTGATGATGAATGTCGGCCTGTTCCGCTTCTATGCCGGCGAGGTGCATCGGCTTTATGGGCGCCAACTGGTGCGCCCCACCGGTTTCCGCTCGACGGTGGTGCATGAACCGGTCGGGCCGGTGGCGGCCTTCGCGCCGTGGAACTTCCCGCTCGGCAACCCGGGGCGCAAGCTGGGCGCGCCAATCGCGGCGGGCTGTTCGGTGATCCTGAAGGCGGCGGAAGAAACCCCCGCCTCGGCGCTGGGCGTGCTGCAATGCCTCTATGATGCGGGCCTGCCGCGCGATGTGGCGCAGGCGGTGTTCGGTGAACCGGCGGAAGTCTCGTCCTACCTCCTCGCCTCGCCCGTCATCCGCAAGCTCAGCTTCACCGGATCGACCGTGGTGGGCAAGCTGCTGATCAAACAGGCAGCCGATGACCTGAAGCGCACCACGATGGAGCTGGGCGGTCACGGGCCGGTGCTGGTGTTCAATGATGTCGATCTCGATCGCGTGCTCGATGCGGTGGTGCCGCACAAGTTCCGCAACGCGGGTCAGGTCTGCGTCGCGCCCACCCGCTTCATCGTCGAGGATGGCATTTACGACCGCTTCGTCGCCGGTTTTGCCGAGCGTGCCAAGGCGCTGAAAGTCGGCCCCGGTTGGGAAGAGGGCGTGCAGATGGGCCCGATGGCCAATGCCCGCCGCCCCGAGGCCATCGAAAAGCTGGTGGCCGATGCGGTGGCGCGCGGCGCACGGCTGATGGCTGGCGGCGAGCGGATTGGCAATCAGGGCTATTTCTTTGCCCCCACCGTGCTGGCCGACACGCCGCTGGATGCCGAGATCATGAACGAGGAGCCTTTCGGCCCCGTCGCTCTGGTCAACCGCTATGCGGGCGAGGAAGCGATGATCGCCGAGGCCAACCGCCTGCCCTTCGGCCTTGCCGCCTATGCGTGGACGCAGGATTACCAGCGCCACCGCCGTCTGGCCGCCGAGCTGGAAACCGGCATGCTGGCGATCAACACTACCACCATCGGCGGTTCGGATGCGCCCTTTGGCGGCGTGAAATGGTCGGGCCACGGGCACGAGGACGGGCCGGAAGGCCTGCAGGCCTGCCTCGTCACCAAGACCATTCACGAAGGATAAGCGCGATGACCCACGCACTGAAAACCGGCGGCGACCGCGGCTATCTGCGCATCGCCACCGAGGAAGCCTTTGCCACACAGCGGCAGGTCGATCTGCTGGTGAAACTGGTGAAGGACGGCAAGGCCGACCGCGGTATCACCTCGCTCTGGGGCTTTTACGGCACCAACACCGATGCCCGCGCGCGCGCCACGCTGGATCGCCTGCTTGATCTGGGCGCCGGTCGCATCGCCGATATGGATGCCAGCGGCATCGACAAGGCGGTGCTGTCGCTCACCAGTCCGGGCGTGCAGGCCTATGTCGATGTCGAAGATGCGCGGCAGGTGGCGCGCGAGGCCAACGACCTGCTGGCCGAGGCGGTGGCCGCCCACCCCGACCGCTATGTCGGCATGACCGCCATCGCCCCGCAGGATCCCGCATGGAGCGCGGCGGAAATCCGGCGCGGGGCGGAGCTCGGCTTTCGCGGCGTGCTGGTCAACAGCCACACGCATGGCGAATATCTCGACGCGGCGAAGTTCGATCCGATCTTCCGCGCNNACAGCATGATCGGCCCGATGCTCGAGGCGGGGCTGGATGGCGCGGTTTTCGGCTTTGGCGTGGAAACGGGGCTGCATCTGCTCCGCCTGATGACGCAGGGCATTTTCGACCGCTATCCCGACCTCAACATCATGGTCGGCCATGCGGGCGAGGCACTGCCCTACTGGCTTTATCGCCTGAACTTCATGCATGGCGCAGGGGTGCGCTCGCAGCGCTATGACTGCCTCAAGCCGCTGAAGCACGACCTGTTCCACTATATGCGCAACAATGTGCTGGTCACGACCAGCGGCGTGCCTTTCGGCCCCGCGATCAAACTGTGCCTTGAAGTGCTGGGCGAGGATCGCGTGATGTATGCGATGGACT
>DDES01000013.1 GCA_002336765.1 Novosphingobium sp. UBA1948
CGGCGGCGGGGATGATCCGCTCGGCAAAACTGACATTGTAATTGGGCACAAACACCACCTTGAGCAGACCGCCCACCGATGGATCGGAATTTACCCGCCGCGCAATGTCATTGGTCAATTTGATGATCAATTTGGCATTGTGATAGGAAGGCGCAGCCTTGCCGCCGAAGATTTTCACCCGCGGCACCCANNTAGCTCGCCGCCGCCTTGCCGGCGAAGATCTTCACGCGTGGCACGAACTGGCGCGTCGGTTGCGCGCGGATTTCGTTGTAGAGCGCGATCGTCTCGAGAATGTTGAGCAGCTGGCGCTTGTATTCGTGGATGCGCTTGATCTGCACATCGAACAAGGCATCGGGATCGAGCCGCACGCCCATCAGGCTCTTGAGATGGTTGGACAGCGCCACCTTGTTGGCGCGCTTCACCTCGGCAATGCGCTCGCCAAACTGCTTGTCGCCCGCCAGCACGTTGAGTGCGGTCAGCTTATCCGCATCGTCGAGGAAATCCGACCCGATCCCCTCGCGGATCACCTTGGTCAGGCCCGGATTGCACTGTTGCAGCCAGCGGCGCGGGGTGACGCCATTGGTCTTGTTGTTGATGCGGGTGGGATAGAGCCGGTGGAGGTCGGAAAACACCGTGCTCTTCATCAATTCGGTATGCAGCGCTGCCACGCCATTGACGCTATGCGCGCCCACGAAAGCCAGATTGGCCATGCGCACGCGACGCTCGCCGCCCTCGTCGATCAGGCTGATGGCGCTGATCTGCTCGCCCGACAGACCCGCACGGCGCGCCTCGCGCAAAACCCGGCTGTTGATGGCATAGACAATCTGCATATGACGCGGCAAAAGCCGCTCGAACAGGGGCAGCGGCCAGCTTTCCAGCGCCTCGGGCAGCAGTGTGTGGTTGGTATAGGCGACCGTGCCCTTGGTCACCTCCCACGCCTCGTCAAACTCCAGCCCGTAAACGTCGATCAACAGCCGCATCAACTCGGCCACGGCCACGCTGGGGTGGGTATCGTTGAGCTGAATCGCCGCCTTTTCAGCCAGCGTGCGCACATCGCCGAAATATTGCACATGGCGGCGCAGGATGTCCTGAATGGAGGCGCTGGAGAAGAAGACCTCCTGACGCAGGCGTAATTCCTGACCCGCCGCGCTGCTGTCCGCCGGATAGAGCACGCGCACGAGACTGTCGGCCTTGACCTGATCGGCCAGCGCGCCAGCATGATCGCCCGCATTGAACGCATCGAGCCGTAGCGGATCGAGCGCCGACGCCGTCCACAAGCGCAGCGTGTTGACCCGCGCGCCGCGCCAGCCCACCACCGGCGTATCGACCGCGCTGGCCTCCACCTGTTCGGCGGGGTGCCATGTCAGCCCGCCCTTGGGCCCTTCCACCACATCACCGCCAAACCCCACGCGATAGGCGCTTTCGCGGCGGTCGAATTCCCAGGGGTTGCCGTGGCTCAGCCAGGTTTCGGGCAATTCGACCTGCCAGCCATCGTCGATCCGCTGGCGGAACATGCCGTTTACATAGCGGATACCATAGCCATAGGCGGGAATGTCGAGGCTGGCCAAGCTCTCCATGAAGCAGGCCGCCAGACGCCCCAGACCGCCATTGCCCAACGCCGCATCGGGCTCCAGTTCCTCGATCTGGGCCAGATCGATGCCCTGTTCGCGCAGGGCGGCCTCGATCTCGCGGTTGATATCCAAATTGGACAGCGCATCGCGCATCAGCCGCCCGATCAGGAACTCCATGCTCAGATAATAGACCCTCTTGCCACCCTCGGCATAGGTGCGCTGGGTCGATTCAAACCAGCGGTCGATGATCTTGTCGCGCACGGCCAGCACCGCGGCGGTAAACCAGTCATGCGGCTTGGCGGCGCGCTCGTCCTTGCCCACGCGGTGGCGCAGGGCATCAACGATCAGGGCCTTCATTTCCTCGCCCGAAGGTTTGACGAATGGAGTGGCAGGAGTGGAAATGGCAGACTGGCTCAAGAAGAGAACTCCCCGTGGTTCTTTGGCGCGCGGGATGGCTTTCCCGCACTGCCGAATATGGCGCTTGCCCTCTCCGTTCCCCAAGTCGGGCCGGTACGGTGGATCGCCGCCGCAAAGCGCGCCTGCCGCCTGACCTCGTCCATGTCCTTCCCTTCCCGACCTAGGCCAGCTTGGGCTGTTTCCACAAGTGGGAACTGGCTAGCACGCAATTTTCCTTGCTGTCGATGATGGCATGGCGTGCTTTTGTTGCCATACGTATGGAAGACCCGAAAGGATCAGAGACGGTCGGCCTGCGCCACCGCATCGCTGGCCCGCAAGCTGGAGACGATGCGCGTGAGATGCGCCAGATCGTCAACCTCCAGATCGATCTCGTAAGTGCCGAAAAGCTCGTCGCGGGTGATCATCTGGATCTGCACGATATTGGCGCGGTTGCCCGCAAAAATACCCGTCACCTCGGCCAGCGTACCCGGCCGGTTGTAGAGCATGCAGCGGAGCCGCCCGACAGCGCCCGTCGAACGTTCGCCCCAGTTCAGATCGATCCAGTCGTGATCCTCCCCCTCCAGCAAGGCGTCGCAGGCGATGGAATGCACCTCCACCCCCACGCCCGCCTTGCGCAGGCCAACGATGCGATCACCCGGCACCGGATGGCAGCAATCAGCCAGATGGAACGCCATGCCCGCCGTCAGCCCCTTGATCGAGATGGCGCGCTCCTGCTTGGGCCAATCCTCGGGCGGAGGCAGGTTCTTCGCCGAACCGGGCACCAGCGCTTCCATCACCGCCGCATCGCTCAGCTTGGCGGTGCCGATGGCGGCCATCAGCTCCTCCTCGTTCTTGAGGCCCAGCCGCTTAACCGCATCGCCAATCGCCTTCTTGCCCACCTTGGTCGGCAAAAGGGTGATGATCTCGTCGAACAGTTTGCGCCCGATGATCGCCTGCTCGGCACGTTCCTTCATGCGCACCGCGCGGCGGATGGCGGCGCGCGCCTTG
>DDES01000002.1 GCA_002336765.1 Novosphingobium sp. UBA1948
AGATCGCCGAACTCAACATCGGCCACTATCTGATTGGCGAGGCGGTGTTTGTCGGGCTGGAGCCTGCGGTGCGGCGGATGCGCGATCTGATGGACGCGGCGCGGGGCTAGCACAGATGATTGTGGGCCTTGGCACCGACATTGTGAACGTCGCGCGCATCGAGGCTGCGCTGGAGCGTCACAGCGACCGCTTTCTCGCCCGCAGCTTCACCCCCGCCGAGATCGCGCTGGCCGACAGCCGCCCCGCTTGTCGCGCCGCCACGCTGGCCAAGCGCTGGGCCGCCAAGGAAGCCTGCGCCAAGGCTCTGGGCACCGGCATCGGGCGCGGTTTTGGTATGACCGACATCGAGGTGGTGCTCGATGATCTCGGCGCGCCCTCGCTCAAATTGTTGAAAGGCGCGGCAGAAAGGCTTGCCAACCTGACCCCGCACGCGCATCAGGCCCGCGTTCATCTCTCGCTCAGCGATGATCTGCCATGGGCCTGTGCAACCGTTATTATAGAGGCTATAGCCTGACACCATGACCGAGCCGCAGATCAGCAACGCTACGGCCAGCGCCACGCCCGCCCCCCGGACCGAGGAGGTCGAGCCGATCAACTGGTGGGCCGAAGCACGTGGCTTGCTGGGCATGCTCCTGTTGGTGGTCATGTTCCACAGCCTTGTAGCGAAGCCTTTCTACATTCCCTCCGCCTCGATGCTGCCCAATCTCTATGTGGGCGATCATCTGGTGGTGTCGAAATACCCCTACGGCTGGAACTGGGCCTCGGCCAGCTTCCATGTGCTGCCGCGCGGCGAATGGCGGGTGGCGCCCAAAGTGCCCGAGTATGGCGATGTGGTGATCGTCGTACCGCGCGGTCGGCCGGGCGAGGACTATATCAAGCGTGTAGTGGCTCTGCCGGGGGATCGTATCGCGCTGGTGAACGGGCAGATCATCCTCAACGGCCACAAGGTTCCGCAGGCGGTGATCCCGCCGGTGCAGATCCCGCTCGACGCCATCAAGGGCGACGAAGATCCCTTCCCCTGCGAAGGGCCTGCCTTTACCGGCATGAAACAACGCCTGCCCTCGGGCCGCGACATCTGCGAAATCCCCGCCTATCGCGAAACGCTGCCCAATGGCGCGAGTTACACCATCCTCGACCATATGCAGCAGCCCTTTGACACCATGGCCGAGATCCGCGTGCCCGAAGGCCATGTCTTCGTGATGGGCGACAACCGCGACCATAGCGCCGACAGCCGCGTGCCGCTCGATGAACGCGGGCTGGGCGGGCCGGTGCCGCTGGCCGACGTGGGCGGGCGCGCCGAATTCATAACCCATTCCTTTGACGGCACCGTGGGCTGGAATCCGCTGAGCTGGTTTACGGGCTTGCGTTCGGGCCGTTCATGGCAGACGCTGCGGCCCGTTCTCGATCCTGCCCGCAAATAGGAAATCCGTGCCCGATCCCACCCCGCCCGCTGCCGAAGCCCCGCCCCCCGAAACGGGCGTGTCCGGCAAGGCGCCCCCCAGACGCAAGCCTGCCAAGCTGCGCGCCGCGCGCGCCAGCGGCCCAACCGATATCCATGACCCGATGGTGCGGCAGGAGGCCAAAAAGGCGCTGATCTGGCTGGGGATCGCCGGCCTGATGGGCCTGAGCGTGGTGCTCGCGGAGCCCTTGCTGATCGTGTTTGGCGGCATGGTGTTTGGCGCACTGATCGATGGCGGCGCGAGGCTGCTGGGCAAGGTTCTGCCGGTCGGGCGGGTGTGGCGCGTGACGATTGTGCTGATCGGCTCGGTGGTGTTTTCGCTTTGGTTTGTCACCTATGCGGGCACCCATATTGCCGATCAGGCCGCCGCTCTGCCCGCCACTTTGCAGGCGCAGGCGATGAAATTGCTGCATTGGGCCGAAGCGCATCGCATCGTCACGCTCAACACCCGCATGATCCAGAGCCTGACCGAACAGGCGATCATCGGCGTGGGCCAGTTATCGGGTTATGTCGGCGGGGTGATCGGCGGGATGACCACGCTGTTCCTGATCCTGGTGCTGGGTATCTATTTCGCGATCGACCCGCGCCCCTATCAACGCGGCCTTGCATGGATGCTGCCGCGCGAAAGCCGTCCGTTCTTCGAGGATCTGTTCACCCATATGGGCCTCACCATGCGCCGCCTGCTGTTCGGGCGGCTGATCGGCATGGTGGTGGAAGGGGTGACCATCGCGGTGGCCTTGCGGGTCTATAATGTGCCGATGGCGGCATTGCTCGGCCTTATCGCGGGGGCCTTGGCCTTTCTGCCCAATATCGGCGCCGCCATTTCGGGTATCATCATGGTGCTGGTCGGCTTTTCGGGCGGACTGGATATGGGGCTCTGGTGCATCGGTGTGTGGGCGGTGGTGCTGTTTATCGACGGCAATATCATCGTGCCCATCGTCGCCAAGAAAAGCGCCGATCTGGCCCCTGCGCTGGTGCTGGCGATGCAGTTGATCATGGGTACCCTGTTCGGCCTGCTGGGGCTGGTGCTGGCCGATCCGATGCTGGCCATGCTCAAGGTCTCGCTCGAACGGCTGGCGGTGCGTTCGGGCAAACATGACCTGCCTGCGCCGCAGGATCCGGCATGACATGCGCCGCAAGATCCTCATCGCACTCGCCGTCGCGGTGGTGCTGGTGATCACCGGAGTCGGCGTAGCCAGCTATTGGGCCAAGGAGCTCTCCACCTTCGCGCTGGTCCCCGCCAAGCGGTTCACCATGCCGCGCCGGTTGCAGGGCGATGCCTATGACCATACGGCCTTCTGGTATTCGCAAGGGGCGGGCCATGCGCTCGATCCCTCGCGCTGGCAGCCCTCGGGTGTGGATGCACCCGCACCGCTCGAGGCTGCGGTGTTTTTCATTCATCCGACCAGTTCCTTCGAACGCAGCCACTGGAACACCCCGCTCGAGGATATCGGGGCCAATGCCTATGCGCAGACCTTCCTGCGCGGATTGGCCACGCCCTTTGCCGGCGCGCGCGAAATCTGGGCACCGCGCTACCGGCAGGCGACGTTCGGTGCCTTTCTGACCGACGGGCCGGAAGGCGAGGCCGCGCTGGCGGCGGCCTATCGCGATGTGCTGATGGCGTTCGACGCCTTTATCCGCCATGCCGATCCGGCGAGGCCGATCATTCTGGCCGGTCATTCGCAGGGCGCCTACCACCTGCTTCGCCTGCTGCGTGATCGCGTGGCAGGGCAGGATCCGGCGCATCAGGCTGTGGCGAAACGGATCGTGGCCGCCTATGTGGTGGGCTGGCCGGTCAGCCTTGCCCATGATCTGCCCGCGCTGGGCCTGCCCGCCTGCACCACGGCAGACCAGACCGGCTGTATCCTGAGCTGGCAGAGTTTCGCCGCCCCCGCCGACACCACCACCGTGCGCGAGGCCTATGCCCGTTTGACGCGGCTTGATGGCCGGAAAGGCGGCGGAACGCCCTTCCTCTGCGTCAACCCACTCACCGGCACACAGGGCGCCACCGCGCCTGCCAGCGCGAACGCAGGCACGCTGGTGCCCGATATGACGCTCACCGGCGCCAGCGTGGTGAAGGGGCTGACGGGCGCCAGTTGTTCGCCCGATGGCTTCCTGCTGCTTGACCATGCCCCGCGTATGGGGGCGCTGGTGATGCCGGGTGGCAATTACCACGTTTACGACATCCCGCTGTTCTGGTCCGCTGTGCGCGCCGATGCCCTGCGCCGCACCGCCGCCTATCACGCCAAGCCCGCCCGATGAGCCTGCAGATCACCACCGCCGCGCTCGAGATGCGCGACTGGCTGCCCGATGGTGGCGGGCTGATCGGGCTGGATCTGGGAACGCAGACCATCGGCACCGCCTTTGCCGATCCCGACTGGCGCATCGCCTCGCCCGGCAAGACCATCGCGCGCGGCAAGTTCGGTGTGGACAAGGAGCAAATCGCCGCCCTGATCGCCGAGCGCGGCTGCAAGGGCATCGTCCTCGGCTTGCCGCTCAATATGGACGGCAGCGAAGGGCCACGCGCGCAATCGGCCAGAGCCTATGCCCGCAACCTTGCCGTGCTGGATCTGCCGATCCTGTTGTGGGACGAACGCTGGAGCACCACCAGCGCCGAGCGTGGCCTGATCGAGCAGGACATGAGCCGCGCCAAGCGCAAGACCCGCATCGACAGCGCGGCGGCGGCGGTGATCCTGCAGGCGGCCTGTGATGCGCTGGCGGGCGGGATGCGGTGGTGATGCAGCCGGATAGCGCGACGCCGCCCATCGTGGAAACGCCGGAAGGGACATATCTGGTCGGCCCGCGCGAGACGCTGGCCTATTACGATTCACAATCACTCGATTTGCCGCTGGCCCTCACCCCGCTTGCGGCATGGAACCTGCTGATGGAGCGGCCCTTACCCTTGCTGAAAACGGCATTTTGGCTGCGCGATGCCATTTCCGCGAGATTCGGGGTGAAAAAGATCGGCGGCTTCACTGGACGGCGGCGGGATCACGTGGCGGTGGGCGACCATCTTGATTTCTTTCTGGTGGAAGGCGTGTTTCCCGAAGCCCTGCTGCTCACGGAACGCGACCGGCATCTCGATGTGATGACCTGTGTCTCGGTGAAGAACCGGCGATTGACGATCACGTCATCGGTCATGGTCCACAACTGGTTCGGGCGGCTCTACATGCTCCCCGTCGGCCCCGCGCACAAGCTGATCGTTCATACCATGCTCGCACGCTTGCAGCGATCCCTGCTATCAGCTCCGTAAGGCCTTGCGCCGCGCCTTGGCTTCCATTGCCACCATCCGGCTGCCCCCCGCCTCGGCCCGCGCCCACAGCGCATCACGCCCCGCTTCATCCGCCACGCTGGCCAGCGCGTCCAGAGCATGCAGCCTCATCCGGTCTGAGGGATGGCTGGCGGCGAAACATTCGGCCAGATCGGCCGCCTCATCCCCGCCCAGCCCGACCGCGATGCGCAGGAAAGCCTCGCTGGCGCCATGGGCCAATTGGCCGGTGACAAGCCCCTTGTCGGTGTCAAACCGGTACTGATCCAGCCAGCCCTGTGCCCCGCCCGTATGCAGGATGTTGACCGAGACCGAGAGCGCATCGGCCGGAATCTGCGCGTGAATGTCGACATGGGCGCGGTAGAATTGCAACTGCCCCTCGGCTAGCCGGTGGCGGCCCATCGGCTTCAGAGCCACCGGCTCGCCAGTATAGCCCGCGATAGCCTCATAGTCCGCCTCATAATAGTCGCTCCAATAGCCCGGCCCGAAATAGCCGATGGTCAGGAAGTCGAAATTATGGTCATGCGGCAGGCCATAGACAAAGGCCGCGCTGCCGCTGGCGCGCATCATTGGTTCGTTGGGCGATGGCCAAAGATTGGCGCGCAGCAGGCAGTCGGTGCCCGCGCGGCCCAGCATGATCGCTTGCGGACCATAGGCATTCTCGTCGGTCGTATCGTCGTTGCGGGCTTTCAACTCGTCGAGAATGATGTCGCCCAGAAAATCGCGGTTATTGCCGAGGCGCCGCAACACCAACGCGGCGGCCTCGACGCTCTCGGCCTCGCGCGGTTTGAATCCGCTGGTGGCCAAAGTCTCGCTGGCCTCGGCAAGGCTGATCGCGGCATCGTCGGCAATGTCGAGATAGCAAGGCATCAGGCGATCTCTGCAAGCGCGGGATATTGGGCCAGCAATTGCGCCTTGAGCGCGGCGGCGGGCGCGGCCAGCGGATCATCCACCCGTTCAGTCACTTGCGCCAGCGCGGCAAAGCCACGCGCGCTGTCCAGCCCCAGCCCCTCCCGCAAGGCTTGCCAACGCAGATCGGCCGCGCAATCCTCGCGCGCGATCGCGGCGAGCACAGGTACGGCATCCTTGCGCTCCATCCGGCCCAACAGGTTGATCATCAAGGCATGGCGACTCTCGCGCATTACGCCCGCCGCGCGATGCAGCAACCGGCCGCTGGCCAGATCAACCTCATGCGCCACCCCGCCATGACGCGGGCGTCGTTGCAGGCGTAGCACCACCAGACAGCCTTCAACCGACAGGAGATGCAGCACCTGGGTCGCGCCATCGCGGCTGATCCGCGTGCCAGCGCCCAGTTCCATGTTTTCGCGCCGCAGGGTCACGGTTTGCGCACCGGATTGATCGCAGCGGATGCTGTCCGCCCGCGCACGCCCCGCGAGTACCAGTTCGTGGCTCTCCAGCGGGGCGAAAGTGGCCGAGCTTGGCGGCTTCATGGCCGCTAGGCCAGCGCCATCCGTAGCCACCAGCGCCAGCGTCGTTTCGCCCGCGCGGCCCAGCAGCAGGCTGGATGTGACGCCATTGGTAAAATGCCGCAGCGGCACATGGCCCAAAACCGCCTCGCGCAGGCCATCGATCAAGGCAGCGATCAGCGCATCCACCCATGCGCGCGCGCCATGGCCAGCCATCAGCGCGGCCAATGCAGGGCATTGCGCCAGCGCCACGCCATGATCGGCAAAACGCTCCAGATCGGCCATGATGGCCGTTGTGGCAGGCGCCTCGCTCCAACGCGCCCACGCATGGCCAAGCACCTTTTGTGCGTCGCGCTGCGGAGTGTCGTCACCCCGCAGCGCCGAGATATCAGGGGCGAGCCGCATGGGCCTTAACCCTGCAAACTCACTTTTCGTAGAGATCGTAGAGAAAGACCATCAGCACGATCATCGTGTCATCAGCCCGCACCGTGGGCGAATCGCCGAACTGGCTGCCGAACACGCCGGTGGCTTCGGGAAGATCGGGCAGGGCGAGAGCGTCGATTTTGGGCAGTTCCATGAAGGGTCTCCTGGCGGTGAGAGAGCACGGGTTGCGCTCGATACGTAAAATCACGTGACCGCCAGCGGAACGCCAATTAAAATCCTTTAATTTCAATTATTTCAATACTGTTATCGCCGCAAAACAACCCAGTTCCCGCCACCATCTCTAAACGCTTGACCGCGCTCGATAGTCTGCCGCACGGCATCGGCGCGCGCGCGCGCCAGAACTGCCTCCGGCACATGCGCCTCATGGGCCAGACCATCCGCCGCGCCCAGCAAGCGCGCCTCGCGTAGGGTCAGGTCCTCGGGGTCGTCGCTGCGCAGCATGATCTCGACCACAGAGGCGGCGGGCGCTCCGGCCCCCGCCAGCCAGTCCGCGATGCGCTCGGCGGGGTCTTCCGCAAAGGGGTCCAGCGCTCCGCCCTGGCCCAGCGCATCATCCAGCGCGCGCCGCCGGTCTGCCGCCACAGGGAAACGCGCAAGCAATGCCCCGCGCGCCGCCTGAAGCCCGCGCGCCAAAGCGCCAAGCCCCTGAGGCAGCAGCGCCTCCAGCCGCAACCGGACATGCTTGGCCAGCCCCGCCGAAGCGCCGCCCGTGCCCACCGCGATCAGCACCGGCGAACGGTCCACCAGCGCGGGCGTGGTGAAGTCGCAAAGCTCTGGGCGGTCCACCACATTGACCAGCAGGCCTCGCGCACGCAGCCTTTGCGCCGCCGCTTCCGGCGCATCCAGCGCCACAAAGGCCAAGCGCGCATCGGCCTCCTCGCCGCACACGATCCCGCCCGCGCGCTCAACCAGCCGCCGCTTGGCCTCGGCCGCCTCCCCCTCGCCCAGCACGATCACCTTGCAACCGGCGATACGGTGGAACAGGGGGAGCGCCTCGATCATCTTACGCCAGCCAGTCGGGAACCTGCTCGGCGGCCAGGATAGTGGCCGGATCGATACGGTTGGCCACCACGGCCCAACGCGCACCATCCACCATCACCTCCGGCACCAGCGCGCGGCTGTTGTAGGTGTTGGCCATCGTCGCGCCATAGGCGCCCGCGGTGCGGAACACAGCCAGATCGCCGGCCTTCACCACATCGATCTCGCGGCCCATCGCAAAAGTGTCGCTGCTTTCGCAAATCGGGCCAACGATATTGGCGGTGAAGCGTTCGCCGGTCGGTTCGACAGCCAGAAAATCATGCCAAGCGCCATAGAGCGCGGGGCGGGCCAGATCGTTCATCGCGGCGTCCACGATCACGAAAGGCGCGGCCACGCCTTCCTTCACGCGCACCACCTGCGTCACCAGCACGCCCGCATTGCCCGCGATCACGCGGCCCGGTTCGAACATCAGCGTCACCCCCCAATCGGCGGTAACGCGCGCCACCATCGCGGCATAGGCCTCGGGCGTGGGGAAGACCTCTTCCGCACGATAGGGGACGCCAATGCCACCGCCCAGATCCATATGGGTGATGGACTGGCCATGGGCGCGGATCGTGCGCATCAGATCGCCCATCTTGGTGAAGGCGTCCTCCAGCGGCTGGAGCTGCGACAACTGGCTGCCGATATGCACCGCAAGGCCGCGCATCTCGATACCCTCCAGCGCCGACAGGCGGGCATAGATGGCGGCGGCGAGATCATAGGCCACGCCGAACTTGTTTTCGGCCTTGCCGGTCGAGATCTTGGCATGGGTGCCCGCGTCGACATCGGGATTGACGCGCAGCGCGGCCCGCGCCGTCAGCCCCAGCGCGGCGGCGATGGCGGCCAGTTCGACGCCCTCTTCCTCGCTCTCCAGATTGAACTGGCCAATGCCCGCCTTGAGCGCGCGGGTCAGTTCATCCGCCGTCTTGCCGACGCCCGAGAATACAATGCCTTCCGCAGCGATCCCCGCGGCCAGCGCGCGATCCATCTCGCCCGCCGAGACGACATCGGCGCCATAACCCTCGCTGGCCAGCAGCCGCAGCACCGCCAGATTGGGATTGGCCTTCACAGCAAAGGCAATATGCGTGGAGGGCAGGATCGCCAGCGCATTGCGAAACACCTGCGCATGGCGGCGCAGAGTGGCGGCGGAATAGATATATACCGGTGTGCCCACCGCGCGCGCGATGACGGGAATGGCGGTATCCTCGGCATGGAGCACGCCGTCTACATAGTGAAAATGGTCCATAACAATCTCTTCAGTGGCGCGTTGCGCGCAGCTTATTCTTGCGGGGGCAGGTCATAGGGATCGTCGCCGCGCGGCTCGGAACGTGTGTGCAATTCCACATTCCGGCCCGGGCGCGCCTGCGATCCGGTGCCCAGCAGTTCGACAGAGGAAGGCTTGTCGGCGCGCCCATAGGGCGCCACCGGCAGAACCTTGCTCGGCTTGGGTTTCAACGCGCCTTGCGTGCCGCAAGCAGCCAGCGCGAGCAGCGCGAGGGAAGCAAGAACAGCACGCATCAGGCGTTACTCCATTCCAAGCGCGGCGCGGGCTTGCGCAACGCGTTGTTCAACTTGTGAGGGCGCCGTGCCGCCGTGGCTGGCGCGGCTGGCCACCGACGCCTCAACGTCGAGCGCCGGATAGACCGCTTCGGTAATGCGCGGGTCGATCGCCTGCAACTCCTCCAGCGAAAGCTGGTCCAGCGCAATCCCCTTGCTTTCGGCCAGCTTGACCGCGCCGCCGGTGATGTGATGCGCCTCGCGGAAGGGAATATTGGCCTGACGCACCAGCCAGTCGGCCAGATCGGTGGCGGTGGCATAGCCCAGCTCGGCGGCCTGACGCATACGGTCGGTGCGAAACTTGGTGCTATCCACCATGCCCGTCATCGCGGCAAGGCACAGGGTGAGCAGACCGGCGGCCTCGAACACCGGCGGCTTGTCGTCCTGCATATCCTTGGAATAGGCCAGCGGCAGGCCCTTCATGGTGATCATCAGGCTGGTCAGGCTGCCAATGATGCGCCCAGCATGCCCGCGCACCAGTTCGGCGGCGTCAGGGTTCTTCTTCTGCGGCATGATGCTGCTGCCGGTGGACAGCGAATCAGGCAGGGTGACAAAGCCGAAGGGCTGGCTCGCCCAGATGATGAATTCCTCGGCCAGCCGCGAGAGATGCAGCGCGCATTGGGCCGCGGCCATCAGGTAATCCAGCGCGAAATCGCGGTCGGACACCGTATCGAGGCTGTTGTCGGTCGGGCGGTCGAAATCAAGCGCCTTGGCCGTAGCGAAACGGTCGATGGGGAAACCCGTGCCCGCCAGTGCGGCGGCGCCCAGCGGCGACTGGTTCATACGCGCGCGCGCATCGGCAAAGCGCGAGACGTCGCGGGAGGCCATCTCGTAATAGGCCATCAGGTGGTGGCCCAGTGTCACCGGCTGCGCGGTCTGCAAATGGGTGAAGCCCGGCATGATCGAGTTCACATGCTCGCCAGCGCGGGCCACCAACGCCTTTTGCAGCGCATTCAACCCCGCAAGCGCCTCGTCCACGGCATCACGCACCCACAGGCGAAAATCCGTCGCCACCTGATCGTTGCGACTGCGCGCCGTGTGCAACCGCCCCGCCACCGGCCCGACCAGCTCGGCCAGACGGCTTTCGGTGGTCATATGGATGTCTTCAAGATCCCAGTTTTCGGGAACGCCATTGGCCGCATATTCAGCGGCCACCTGATCCAGACCAGCCGAAATTGTGGCGGCATCCTGCGGCGCGACAATGCCCTGCGCGCCCAGCATGGCGACATGGGCCTTGCTGGCGCGGATGTCCTGACGCCAAAGGGCCTTGTCGAAGGGAATGGAAGCGTTAATCTCGCGCATGATCGCACTGGGGCCTTCGGCAAAACGGCCACCCCACATCTGGTTGGAGCCTGCCTTGTTGTCGTTCCCGTCGCTCACGCGCACTATCCTTCTTTCCGGCCTGAGTATGGCCTGCCTTGCCGGTTGCGATAGGCAAAGCGCGGCGGATAAGCAACCGCCTGCGAGCGTGGCGAGCGCTTCAGCCGAAGTTCCCGCCGGCGAGGTGGACCGCAGCCACAAGGGTTCGCGCCTGCCCGACCTGTCGTTTCAGGACGCCACCGGCAAGACGATCCGCACCACCGAGCTGACCGGCAAGCCGCTGCTGATCAACCTGTGGGCAACATGGTGCGGGCCATGCGTGGCCGAACTGCCCGAACTCGACAGACTGGCGGCGCAGGGCAAGGTGCAGGTGCTCACCCTCTCGCAGGATAGCGCAGGGGCCAAGGGCAAGGTAGCGCCCTTCCTGAAAGGCAAAGGACTCACCCATCTGGGCGCATGGCTCGATCCCGATGCGCAAGGCTCGACACAATGGCAGGTGAGCACCCTGCCCGCCTCGATCTATTACGACGCTCAGGGCCGCGAAGTGTGGCGCATCAGCGGCAGTAAGGCATGGGTAGGCGCGGAAGGCGCTGCGTTGCTGGACGAAGCGGGCGGCTGATCGGCCTCACCAAGCGATACGCGCGCCATCCCATGCGAAAAATCCGCCACTTTCGGCAGGCGTCAAGCGCTCGATCACATCGAGCAGACGGCCCGCGCTGGTCTGTGGGGTCAACAGTTTGCCCTCCGCTACCCCGCGCTGGAAGGGAGCCGACAGGTCGGTGGCCACCGTGCCCGGATGCAGCGCGGCGATGATCGCCTGCGGATGGCTGCGCCGCATCTCGATGGCAAAGTTGGCGACCAGCATGTTAAGCGCGGCCTTGCTGGCGCGATAGGCATGCCAGCCGCCCAGCCGGTTGTCGCCAATCGAACCCACCCGCGCCGACAGCACGGCAAAAACTGCCCGCCGGTCGCGCGGCAGGCAAGGCAACACATGCTTCGCCAACAGCGCGGGGCCGATCGTGTTGACCGCCAGCACCCGCGCCATCGCTGCGGCATCCAGCGCGCGAAAGCTCTTTTCAGGCGCGATGCCGCTTGCGGAATCATGCAAAAGGCCGCTGGCCACAATCACCAGATCGAGCGGCGGAGCCATCCCCGCCACCGCGGCCGCGATGCCTGCCTCGTCGGTGATGTCGCAAGCAAAGGGGCACACTTCGGGGCCAAATCCGGCGGGTGCGACCCGACCACCGGCATGGATGGCGCTATAAGCGCCACTGGCGGACAGGCGTTCCACCAGCGCTCGCCCGATGCCACCGCTGGCGCCGAAAATGGCCGCTGCCTTACTCATCGCAGCCATGCCTGAAGATGCGGGCGCAGGCGCAGAAAGAGGCGATAGGTCCGCTCCAGCACCCAAAGCACCGGCGCCAAGCGCGCCGCCTCGCCCAAGGGGCGCAGCACGGGGATCGCCCGCCACATCGCGGCGAAGGCCGCCGCGCCGGTCAGCATCACCCCGCCTTCGCGCGCATGGAGCCGTTCCAGCATCACGCTCCGCGCGCGCGGGCAGGATAGGGCGGGATCAGCCGCGTCGACAAATTGGATTCTGCCCGCCCGATCCAGCCTGCGCATCAAGGCGATCTCGCGCAGACACAGGGGACAGGCGCCATCATACCAGACAGTGAGTGCAGGGGCGTGGCTCATAGGCAAGGGTCTGCGCCCTGCGCCAACCGCGCGCAAGCTGGACCTTGGGTCAGCTACCGGCGGTGAAATCCTGCCGCGGTTCAGGCTGGTCGCCTTCATAGATCGCGCGGGCGATAGTGGCGATGCGATGCTCGCGACCGGGCTTGCCACCCTGTCCCGTCACATAGATGGCCACGGCAATCGTGTGCCCGTCGGCATTGCGGATCAGCCCGACGTCGCTCGATGTGTTGGACAAGGTGCCGGTCTTGTGGCCAATCACCGATTCATCGGGCAGCATGGATTTCAGGCGCCGCACACCGGTACGGCAGCGGCTCATCGCACCCAGCAGTACGTCGCGGCTCGACGCGCTCAGCCACTGACCCTGATAAAGGCCCGCCAGCAACACAGCCATCGCCTGCGGCGTGGTCGAATCGCGCAGATCAATGGCGCGGGCCGGATCAATCTCGCCATCATCGCGCACCATCGTGGCAATATCGCGGTCGAGCCGGATGCCGGTGATCCCCGATTTGCGTAGCCAGCGCGTTACCGCCTGCGGCCCGCCGATGGCGGCCAGCAAGGCGTCGGTAGCGTGGTTGTCGCTGCGGGTGATAGCCAGTTCGATCAATTGCTCGGCGCTGAGCATCGCGCCCGCACGCACCGGCGCCTTCTCGGTCGAGAACTTGCGCGAGGGCACCGGCACCATCAACGGATAGCGGTCCGACAGGCTGAAACGCCCTTGATCCACGCCATCGAGAAAAGTGGCGACAATCGCCACCTTGCCGGTGCTGGCCAGCGGGAAGGGCTGGTCGCCCATCACCGAAATGCCGTGGCCGGTCGAAAGATCGACCGCAGCCACGCCGATCCGCCCCGCCGAGGCATTGGCGAGATTGGCCAGCCGCGCCTCGAATCCGGCGGGCATCGCCGCCCGCTGCGAGAGCACGACGGGCGCGGCTTGCGGATGCACAAGACCGGCGCCGAAAGTGCGGTCGAACTGCTGTTCGAAATCATCGACACCGCGCGCACCGACCGGCGATGCCACAGCGGCACCGGCGAGCACGATCGAGGTCAGAACAAGATGACGGAGGCTTTTCATCATGTGCTGTATATAAATCCGTTTACCCTGATGTCGAGTTAAGCCGGAAGGTTAACGCGATGCCAACCCTTGCTAGACGAAACGCCCTAGCCATGCGGTGGTAAGGGTAAACCTTGGGTTAAGCGCTACGCCAAAAAGCGAAGGCCCGCCGGAATCGCTTCCGGCGGGCCTTGCTTGTGCCTTGCGGCGGGCGGGACTTAGAAGCCCATATCGCCCATGCCACCACCCGGCATCGCGGGCATAGCAGGCTTGTCATCAGCCTTTTCCACGATACCGGCCTCGGTGGTGATCAGCAGGCCAGCCACCGACGAAGCGTTCTGCAGAGCCGTGCGAACAACCTTGGTCGGGTCGATCACGCCAGCGGTCAGCAGGTCTTCATAGACGTCGGTCGCGGCGTTGAAGCCCAGCGTCTCGTCCGACTGGTCGAGCAGCTTGCCAGCCACCAGCACGCCGTCGAAACCGGCGTTTTCGGCGATCTGCTTGATCGGCGCGGCAATCGCCTTGCGCACGATGTCGATGCCGCGGGTCTGGTCGTCATTGGCGCCCTTCAGGCCATCAAGAGCCTTGGTGGCATAGAGCAGCGCCGTGCCGCCGCCAGGGACGATGCCCTCTTCAACGGCAGCGCGGGTGGCGTGCAGGGCATCGTCAACGCGATCCTTGCGCT
>DDES01000191.1:0-15311 GCA_002336765.1 Novosphingobium sp. UBA1948
TTCCTGCAGGTGGACACGACCAACATCCTGTTCATCTGCGGCGGCGCCTTTGCGGGCCTTGAAAAGATCATCGCGGACCGTCTGCAAAAGCGTTCGATCGGGTTTGGCGCGCATGTCGCCGATCCCGAAAAGCGCAAGGTGGGCGAGATGCTGCAAAAGGCCGAGCCGGAAGATCTCCAGAAATTCGGCCTGATCCCCGAATTCATCGGTCGTCTGCCGGTGATCGCCACGCTCAACGATTTGGATATTCCCGCGCTGGTGCAGATCCTGCGCGAGCCGAAGAACGCGCTGGTCAAGCAATATGCCCGCCTGTTCGATCTGGAAGACGTGAAGCTGACCTTCACCGACGATGCGCTGGAGGCGATCGCCACCAAGGCCATCGAACGCAAGACCGGCGCGCGCGGCCTGCGCTCGATTGTCGAAGGGCTGCTGCTTGACACGATGTTCGACCTGCCGACTGAAACCGACATTGCCGAAGTGGTGGTGGACAAGGATGTGGTCGAAGGCCGCAAGGAGCCTGTCCGCGTGCTCAAGGGCAAGGAGGAGGAAGAGGCGGCCTGAAACCTGCCCCTTCCCCGTTTGGGATAGAGAAAAAGGCGGGGCCGCAAGGCTCCGCCTTTTTCGTTCAGCCCTCTATCCTATCGCAGGCCGGGCCTATCGCAGACCGGGCCGGATTTACCCTTCACCAGCCCTGCGCCGCTCGGCCATCGCCATCAGCCGCTCGATGCGCTCGGGCGGCAGGATGTCCTTGGGGTTATAGGTCTTTGCAAAGCGCGGGATACCCTCGGGAAAGGTGACCCACGGCATGGCCTCGTCGGTGAAGATCACCGCATCGGGGGTAAAGGCGCCATTATCGTCCAGCGTCCCCACGCGCAGCCCTAGCCCGAGACGGCCAAGGCGCGGGTAAAAGCTCCACAGCGCCACGCCGCAAGCCTCGCAGCGGCAGATCGTGTGCGCCCCGCCGCTGCCCGCTGTCACCACGCTTTCGCTCAAGGCGCCCGCCAGCAGCGTAACGCGCTCCGCCTCGAAAAAGGCGTTGACCACGCTGGTCGAGCCGGTCTGGTGCTGGCACAGGGTGCAATGGCAATTGTTGACGAAGATCGGATCGCCGCTCACCCGATAACGGGTATGGCCACAGCCGCAGCCGCCTTCCTGTGTGTCATTCGCCGCCATAATGGAACATCTCCTTGCCATCGCGCTTGGCCACCATCTCGCGCAGGGTGATCGAGCGCAGCAGCCACTGGCCATCCTTGCGCTGCCAAACATCGTCGGTGATGCGGGTCATCTCGAAGGAATGGTCGGCGCCATCGGGGCCTTTGCGGCTGCCCGCGGCATGGGTGCGCATCACCACCTTGGCGGTGTTGCCGGTGACGGCCACGCTGTCGAAGGTGATTTCGGGCTTGGGCATCTCGGGACGGGGGCCAGCGGGCGGCTGCATGCCGGCGGGCGGAGGGCCCATCGGAGGGCGTCCGCCCATGCCGCCGCCCATGCGGCCTCCCATACGGCCAGCTTCCTCGATCATCTCGTCGGCGGTGGAGGTGCCGCGCTGGTCGTTGAGTTCGAAATCCTTGGTCAACAGCGCCTTGGCGGCGGGCGCATCCTTGGCGACCAGCGCATCGCGCAGCTTGCCATAAAGCGCTGCGAAATCGCTCTTGTCATCAGCGAGGGCAGGGGTGGCGGCCATCACGATGGCGGGCACGAACAGCAGGCGTTTCATCGGAACTCTCCCTTGGCGTGGCGTCATGCTGCCACCGACTCGACGCGGCGGCAAGCATCAGCGTTTCACGCCCTAGCACGCCGCCATAGATCCCAGCTGAACACGCCCAGCGCCAGCCAGATCAGCACAAAGCTTGCCAGTTGCACCGGCTGCAACGGCTCGTGGAACAGGAGCAGCCCTTGCAGGAACACCATGGTCGGCGCGATGAACTGGAAAAAGCCGATGATCGAATAATCCATCCGCTGCGCCGCCATCGCGAACAACATCAGCGGGATAGCGGTCATCACACCCGAGGCGGCGATCAGAAGATCATGCCCGGTCGATTGCCCCAGCGCCACGCCCGACGGGCCATGGAACAGCGCAATCATCGCCGCGCCCGGCAGCGCCAGCACCAGCGTTTCCACCGTCAGCCCCGGCAGGGCTGCCACTGGCGCCTTCTTGCGCACCAATCCATAGGCGGCAAAGCTGCAAGCCAGCATCAGCGACCAGCCCAGCGTGGCCGTGGCGCCAGCCGCCAGAATGGCGACGCCCGCCGTGGCGATTCCCACCGCCACCCATTGCGCGCGGCTCAACCGCTCGCCCAGAAACAGTGTGCCCGCCACCACATTCATCAGCGGATTGATGTAATAGCCCAGACTGCCGGCAAAGATATGCCCCTGCTGGATGATCAACACATAGACGGTCCAGTTGCAGCCGATCAGCAGCGCCGAAGCCGTGAGATAGGCCAGCACGCGCGGCTGGCGCAGCGACGCGACCAGTGTGCCCGTCTGACGCAGCGCCACCAACAGCACCAGACACACCGGCAACGAGAACAGCACCCGCCAACCTACGAATTCCAGCGGCGGCACATCGTGCACCAGCTTGAAATAGGCGGGCAACAGCCCCCAGATCAGGAACGCAGCCAGAGCCAGCGGCACGCCGCCGGTGCGTCTGGGGATGGAATGGGGCATCAAGAAATCCTTTCGCACGCGCACCATGCAGGGTTGCGCGCGCGATTGCATCCGCAAAATTGCGATGAAACCTATTCCAGTTCTTGCGCGGCGAATCCGGTGCCGATCGTGGCGCGCAACACTTCGTTTTCCAGCGAGGCGACTGGATAGGTGCAGGAATCGATCATATAGGTGCCACCCGTGCGGAAATTGCCCGAAAGACCCACGCCGCCCATGGGCGCATTGGGGATCTCGGTGATGGTGGGGCGGTTCCAGTGGACCAGACCCGCGCGGCTGTGCGCCCAGAAGCGGTCATATTCGGCCTGCGTGCCGCCGATCAGCCCCGCCACCAGACCATAGCGTGTGGCATTGGCCTGTGCGATAGCCTCGTCGAACGTGGCCACGCGGATGACTTGCAGCAGGGGGCCGAACAGTTCGACATCGGGCCGCTGGGTCATGGTGGTGACATCGATGATCGCGGGCGAGAGGAAGGGGTGTTCGCGCGACAGGCGCTGCATATGCTTGACCACCCGCCCGCCGTTCGACATCAGCCAGATGAAGCTTTCCACCAGCGCGTCGGCTGTCTCGTTGTCGCAGACCGGCCCCATGAAGGGGGTGGGCTCGTCATGCGGGGCGCCGCAGATGATGCGGTCGGCCAGCCTTTTGACCGCCGCCAGCAGCGGCTGCGCCAATGTGTCTTTCACGATCAGGCGGCGTGCGCAGGTGGCGCGCTGGCCACTGGCGGAAAAGGCTGATTGCACCACGATCAGCGCGGCCTCCTCGATCTGGGGCGTGTCCCACACCACCAGAGCGTTGTTGCCGCCCAGATCGAGCGCCAGCAGCTTTTCGGGGCGCGCCACCAGCTTGCGTGCCAGCGCCTGTCCCGCCGCAGCCGATCCGGCAAACAGCACGCCATCCACCCCGTCGTGCAGCGCCAAGGCCTGCGCCATCGCGCCATCGCCCGCCAGACATTGCACCACGCCCGCAGGTAATCCGGCCCGCGCCGCGCAATCGACCAGCGGCATGGTGGTGGCCAGCGCCTTGACCGAAGGTTTGAGCAGCACCGTATTGCCCGCCAGCAGCGCGGGCACCAGTCGCGCCAGCGGTGTTGCCAAGGGCTGGGCGAAAGGCGTGATCACCGCCATCACACCCAGCGGCTTGTGCCGCAGCGCCAATGTGCCATTCACCCCGCCATCGAATTTGCGCTGTACACAGCGCTCGCCATAGGCGCGCATGGCCGCATCGCAACCGGCCAGCGCCTGATCCACCTCGCCGCGCACATCCCACAAGGGACGGCCCGTTTCGCGGGCGATCATGTCGGCGAAGGCCTCGCTCTGGCGGCGGATCTCGCCGGCAAAGTGACGCAGCAGATCGGCGCGCTTGGCATGTGGCTGGCTTGCCCAGTGCGGCAGCGCGGCGCGCGCGGCGGTGACGGCAGCGTCGAGATCACCCGCTTCGCCTTGCCACAGCACCGCGCCGGTCGCCGGTTCGCGCGAGCAGAGAGGCGAGGGATCGGGGGAGGTCGGTGAAGAACTGGGCACGGTTCGACTCGATACTGGGGCCGGAGTTCTATGTTCCGGTCTGCATGCAGCCTAGCACCGCTTTCTTTACCCGCAGCTTAACCCGCGCGGCAGGGGGATGACGCGGACAGGGGTTCAGCGATGACCGTGAGGGATGGGTGCTGTCCCCAGAGCGTGCCCCAGCATGCGGATGCGCGCGATATGGGCGTTGAGCGGGCCCCAGTCATCGTCGCGGTCGATGGCGAGCCAGAGTTGCTCGACCGTTTCGTAGTGGTTGTCGGGCGGCGGCTCATGCCATGCGGGGTGGTCAAGCGCACCGTCCACCGGTGCATAATCTTCCATGACGGCGCCAAAGGATGCCCGCCCGCCGCGATAGGCGTGGAAGAAGGCGTCGGGCGAGAGGTCGGCCTCGCGCATGAAGGCGCCCGATGCGGCCAGCAGGCGGGCATCGCGTTCATCCCCCTTCGGCTCCAGCCCCAGCCGCCACAGCACCCGCCGCGCCAGCGCCGCCTGATAAAGCGGGTCAAAGCGTTCCAGCGCGGCCAGCAAAGGGGGCGTGTCCGGCACCAGCAGCCGCAGCGCCACCGCCAGTTGCCCGCAATTCCAGCGGATCGCCTCGGCCTGTCGGCCAAAGGCATAGAGGCCCTGATGGTCGAAATAGGCGGCGGTGAAGCCCGCATCCCATTTGGGCAGCCAGCGCCAAGGGCCATAGTCGAAACTCTCGCCCGTGATGTTCATATTGTCGGTGTTGAGCACACCATGCACAAAGCCTGCCGCGCCATAGGAAGCGGCCATATCGGCCAGCCGCTCCACCACCTGATGCAGCAGGATGATCGCAGGATGATCGCCCATCGGCGCGCCGTCGGGCGCGGGCGGACCCGGGAATTGTGTCAGGCAATAGTCCACCAGTGCCGCCATGGAATCGGCCTCGTCCACCACCAGCAGGCGCTGGAACGTGCCGATGCGGATATGCCCATGCGACAGGCGCGTCAGCACCGCCGAGCGGGTGGGGGAGGGTTCATCGCCGCGCCACAGCGCCTCGCCGGTTTCCACCACGCTGAAGCTCTTGGACGTGTTGGCGCCCAGCGCCTCGAGCATTTCGGTGGCGAGGATCTCGCGCATAGCCCCCTTTAGCGTCAGCCGCCCGTCGCCTTGTCGGGAGTAGGGGGTGGTGCCGCTGCCCTTGGTGCCCAGATCGAGCAGGCGGCCCGACGCGTCGCGCAATTGCGCAAACAGGAAACCGCGCCCGTCGCCAAGGTCAGGGTTGAAGTGCCGGAACTGGTGCCCGTGATAGCGCAGGGCCAGCGGTTGCGGCAGATTCTCGGCCAGCGGGGCGAAGCGCCCGAAATGGTCGAGCCATGCCGCATCGTCCAGCCCCGCCAGCCCCACCGCGGCCGCCCAGCGGTCGTTGCGCCAGCGCAGGCGCGTTTGCGGAAAGTCCGCCGCCTGCACCGGGTCACCCAGCCAGTCGGCCAGAGCAAGGATTTGCGGATCGGGGGTGTAGGCAATTGCTTGCGGTTCTGCGCGCATGCGGCAATAAGTGGGGGCAAGCGGGCGCGGGCGCAAGCCCTGTTGCCTGACCAACACCGCCTTTACCCCCGAAGGCCATAGCAAGGATTGCCGAGCGGCAATGACACTTTATTTCGATGCCCATTGGCAAAGTGCCGATGGCCTGCGTTTGCATTACCGTGATTATCCCGCCCGTGATGGCACGGGGGGCGACCGGCCGGTGGTGGTCTGTCTGCCCGGGCTTACGCGCAATGCCCGCGATTTCGCCACGCTGGCCGAGCATCTGAGCGCGCGCTGGCGCGTCATCTGTCCCGAGATGCGGGGGCGGGGTGACAGCGATTATTCCAAGAATTCGGCCACCTATACCCCGATCACCTATGTGCAGGACGTGAACCTGCTGTTCGACGGGCTGGGGTTCGACCGGATCATCATTATCGGCACTTCGCTGGGCGGGTTGATGGCGATGATTCTGGCCATGATCGACGCCAAGCGGCTGGCGGGCGTGGTGCTCAACGATGTCGGGCCGGTGATCGATCCTGCGGGGCTGGCGCGTATCCGCGACTATGTGGGGCAGGCCAAGTCCTATCCGACATGGATGCATGCCGCGCGCGATCTGATGGAGGACCACGGCGCCGCTTTCCCCGATTTCAGCGTGGAAGACTGGCTGGCGATGGCCAAGCGCGTGATGGTGCTGGGGCAGAATGGCCGCATCGTCTATGATTATGACATGAAGATCGCCGAACCTTTCGCCACGGCGGGGGGCGAGGTGCCGGTGGTGGATATGTGGCCGGCCTACGAGGCGCTGGCGGGGCGGCCCCTGCTGCTGCTGCGCGGCGGTCTGTCCGATCTGCTGTCACCCGAGACGCTGGCCGAGATGGCGCACCGCATTCCCGAGGCCGAGGTGGTCGAGGTGCCCCGCGTTGGCCATGCTCCCCTGCTTGACGAGGCGGAGGCGTTGGCGGGGATTGAGCGGCTGTTGGCCAAATTGGGTTGAGCGCAGCCATGAAATTCACCGTCAAACAGAAATTGCAGGTGCTGCACCTGCATTCGAGCTTCAATCCGGGCGGCAAGGAATTGCGCTGCGTCCAGTTGATCAACGCCTTTGGTTTCGAGGCGGCGCATACGATCGTTTCGGCCATGCCCGATGCCTATGATGCCGCCAGGCGGATCATGCCGGGGATTGAGTGGCGCAAGGGCAAGGACTTCCCCTCGTTGCAGGGCAGGCCCACGCCCTCGCGGCTGGCGGGGCTGGCCAAGGCGATGGCGGGCTTCGATCTGGTGCTGACCTATAATTTCGGCGCGATGGATGCGGTGCTGGCGCATACTCTGTTTGGCCAGTCGCTCAAACTGCCGCCGCTGGTGCATCACGAGGATGGCTTCAATCAGGAAGAGGCGGTCAAGCTCAAGACCAGCCGCAACTGGTATCGCCGCATCGCATTGGGGCGGACCAGCGCGCTGGTGGTGCCCTCACGGCGGCTGGAAGAGATCGCCATCAAGGCATGGCACCAGCCGCGCGGACGCGTGCATCGCGTGGTGAACGGCATCAACACGGGCGCCTATCAGGCCAAGCCCGCGCCCGACAGTCTGCCGCGCGTTATCAAGCGCGAGGGCGAGTTCTGGATCGGCACGCTGGCGGGGCTGCGTGCGGTGAAAAACCTGCGACGTCTGGTGCGCTCGCTCTGCTATGTCACGGATGACAACTGGCATCTGGTGATCGTGGGCGAGGGGCCGGAGCGGCAGGCTATCCTCGACGAGGCGCTGCGGCTCGACATTGCCCATCGCGTGCATCTGCCCGGCCATGTTGCCAATCCGGCCAAGGCGGTGGGCCTGTTCGACATTTTTGCGCTGTCGTCCGACAGTGAGCAGTTCCCGATCAGCGTGGTCGAGGCGATGGCGGCGGGCTTGCCGGTGGCCAGCCCCGATGTCGGCGATGTAAAGGCGATGCTGTCGGCGGAAAACGCGCCCTTCATCACCCCTGCGGGCGACGAGGTGGCGCTGGGCGAGGCGCTTGACCGGCTGGCCAGGGACCCTGATTCGCGCGCCCGCATCGGCGATGCCAACCGCGCCCGCGCGCTGGCGGAATACGACGAGGCGACGATGGTGGCCCGCTATCGCGCGATCTATGGCGCCGCGATGGGGCGGGACAGCTTCCCTTAAGCTTGAATGCTCCAAACCATGCACAAAAGCGTGGGCAATGGGCGTTGTAATGCGCGCGCCCTTTGCTAAACGGCATGTTCGAACTTTTCGGTGCGCCTTGCGTGCGCCACGATATACGGAATTTGACTCTTGGCCTTGCGTCCCACCCGTCCTCAAACCCGCGCCGAACAACTTGCTTCGCGCGACACCGCCACCAGCGACGCTTTCCTGCGCGAGGTGGACGATGCCCTGCGCGAGGATACGATGCTTGAGGCGTTCAAGCGCTATGCCAAGCCGATCGGGGCGGGGCTGGTGCTGGGGCTGGGCGCGCTGGGCGGCTATCTGTGGTGGGGCAACCATCAGACTGGCTTGAAAGCCGAGCGCGCCGAACAATTGACCATCGCGCTCGACCAGCTTGAGGCGGGCCGGATGGATCTGGCCAACAAGACGCTCGACCCTGTCGCGGCCAGCAATGCGGGTGCGTCGGCCACCATCGCCAAATTGCTGGAAGCAGGGGTGCTGGTGCGTCAGGGTAAGGCCAAGGATGCCGCCACGCGCTATGCCGCCGTGGCCGCCGACAGCGCGGCCCCCAAGCCTTACCGTGATCTGGCCACCTTGCGTCAGGTGGCGCTGTCGTTTGACACCATGCCGCCCGCCGAGGTGGTGGAGAAATTGAAGCCGCTGGCCGCGCCGGGCAACCCGTGGTTTGGCAGCGCGGGCGAGTTGCTGGGCATGGCCTATCTGAAGCAGGGCAAGAAGGATCTGGCCGCCCCCCTGTTCGGCGCTATCGCCAAGGACGAGACGCAGACGGAATCCCTGCGCGCCCGCAGCCGCCAGATCGCTGGTCTGCTCGGTTTCGACGCGGTGGACGACATCGCCCGCCAACCCGCCCCAGCGGCACCGGCCCCTGCCGCCGCGCCTGCTCAGGCTCCGGCTCAATAATCGCGCGAACCCATAGAGGATGCCTAGCATGACCCAGACTTTCTCGAATCGCGCCAAATTTGCCGCGCGGATGACGATGGTGGCGCTGCTTGCCACCTCGCTGGCCGCTTGCGGCGCGCGTGCTCCCAAACTGTCCAAGCCCAAGCCCGCCACGCCGACCATCGGCAAGCGCGAGCCGATCCTTTCCAAGGTGGAAACCGCGGCGCAGGCGGATCCCGCCATTTCTACAATGGCCGTGGTGCTGCCACTGGCGCGGCCTAATGCCGAATGGGCCCAGCCGGGTGGTTCGGCGTCGAAATCCTATGGTAATCTGGCGTTGGCCGCCCAGCCCAAGGTGGTGTGGAGCGTCAAGATCGCCGGATCGACCGACCGCCGGCGTCTGGGTGCCTCGCCGGTGATCGGCGACGGCTTGCTCTATGTGATCGACACCGATGGTATGCTGCACGCCTATGATGCCGTGACCGGTAAGGAAACGTGGAGCCAGTCCTTCGCCGTCACCGGTGGCGCGGGCGAGGCGGTGTTCGGCGGTGGCGTGACCTATGATGCGGGCCGTGTCTATGTCACCACCGGCGTTGGCGATGTCGCGGCTCTCGACGCCAAGAGCGGCAAGCTGGCGTGGAAGGTGCGCCCCGCAGGTCCCCTGCGCGGATCGCCCACGGTGGCCTTTGGCGCGGTCTATGTGATGACGCAGAACAACGAGCTGCATGCGCTCAAGATCGAAGATGGCAGCGGCCTGTGGCAGGAATCGGCCTCGCTGGGCGCGACCGGCGTGTTTGGCGTGGCGGCCCCTGCTGCGGGTCAGGGCTCGGTGGTGGCGGGCTATTCGACCGGCGAGCTGATCGCCTATCGCTACGAAAACGGGCGCCAGTTGTGGTCCGACGCTTTGGCGCGCACCTCGCTCTCGACGATGGTGGGCGTGTTGACCGACATTGACGCCGATCCGATCATCGACCGTGGCCGCGTTTATGCGCTGGGTCAGGGTGGGCGTATGGCGGCCTATGAACTGGTGACGGGCCAGCGCATCTGGGAACTCAATCTGGCGGGCATTTCGACCCCTGCCATCGCGGGCGACTGGATTTTCACCCTGACTGACGAGGCCAAGCTGCTGTGCATCGCCAAGAACAGCGGCCGTGTGCGCTGGGTGGCTCAGCTTGAGCGCTTCCGCAATCCCAAGAAGAAAGAGAACCCCGTGTTCTGGACCGGCCCTGTGCTGGCGGGCGACCGTCTGTGGGTGTCGAACAGCCGCGGCGAACTCCATGCGGTGAGTGCGATGGACGGCGTTTCGGTCAAGTACAAGGATGGCTTCGGTCCCTTCAGCCTGGCGCCGGTGGTGGCCAATGCCACGCTTTATCTGCTGGATGACGGGGGGCGCTTGACGGCGCTGAAGTGATCGGGCTGAAATAAGCGCGACCTTAACCATCTTGCCTTAGGACGGGCGTGATGGATCATGCCGCCCTTTCTGTATCCGCGCCCGACCGGCCCGCCAGTGATGTGTCCTCCGCCGTGGGCTGGGTAGGATTGGCGGCGCTGGGCCTGTGGGTGCTGTTCTGCCGCAACTGGGCCTTGGTAGCCGATGGGCTGGGGCTGGGTGGTCCGCGCATGGCGATGGGCGGGCCTTATGCTGCGGTGGCCGCGCTGGTCATCACCTCGCTGGCGATGATGGGCTGGTCGCTGGGCGTGGACAACGTGCACCGCCGCGCCTCGACCGGCATCGACTGGGCCAATCCGCGTGAGTGGCGGGCGGTGGCGGGGATCACCGCGGTCAAGCTGGTGGGTCTGTGGGCGACATGGGGGCTGATCGGTTTCGCCTACTGCTTGTTCCGCTTCTATTGGGATGGCGCCTATACTTTTGCCATCCATCTGATCGCGGCGGCGGCGCTGCCTTTGGTGCTGCTGTCGGTGCCCTATGTCTGGTGGCTGGATCGCGTGCTGGTGGAGCCGAAAGACGGGGCGTGGCATTTCGGCGGCTTCGTGCTGGGGCATGATGGCGCCGATCATGGAGAAATCCTGCGCCATCTGCGCCGTTGGGGGGTGAAGGGCTTTTTCACGGCCTTCATGCTCTCGATCCTGCCGGGTGGTTTTGCCTATGTGGTGGGGTTTGACCTGTCGGCGATCGCCACGCGGCCGGTCGATCTGGCCAATTTCCTCATCAGCCTGCTGTTTATGGTCGATGTGCAGATCGGAACGGTGGGCTATCTGCTGACGTTGAAGCCGCTCGATTCGCATATCCGCAGCGCCAATCCGCATCTCGACGGATGGCTGGCGGCGCTGATCTGCTATCCGCCCTTTGTGTTGATGGGGGGCGGTGGCGTGCTCGATTATCACGCGGGCACGGCGGAATGGAGCGAATGGCTGGCGGCCTATCCCGCGCTCTTGTGGATATGGGGCGGGGTGTTGGTGGCGCTGACGGCGGTTTACGCTTGGGCCACGGTGGCCTTTGGCATCCGCTTTTCGAACCTCACCTATCGCGGCATCATCACCCACGGGCCCTATCGCTTGACCCGCCATCCCGCCTATGTCTCGAAAAATGCCTTCTGGTGGCTTTCGACCATGCCTTTCATCGCCACCAGCGGGTCAAGCGTGGACGCGATCCGCAACACCTGTATTTTGGCTCTGGTCAGTGCGATCTATTACTGGCGCGCGCGCACCGAGGAGCGGCATTTGCTGGCCGAGGACGCCAAATACCGTGCCTATTGGGCATGGGCCGGGCAGGGGGCGCCGGTGACGCGGTGGATCGGGCGGATGCTCGAGGGCAGGAAAGAGGCCTCCGGCGGGCTAAGGGCGTTACGCCCTTAGCAATCCCGTTAGGTCTTCCGGCGGGAGGTGAACCGAAACGCTTTGATCCTGCGCCCTTGTGTTTAGGGCTACTGCCTGCGGTGCTTTAGAAGCTTTCCCCAGCATAGACGCGGCTGATATCGCCGCCCCATTCACCGTGAAATTTCTCCAGCAAGACTTGCGCCGGCACTGTTCCGCGCGCCACGATCTCGTGCAGCGGGGCCAGATAACGGCTTTCATCCTGCCCTTCGCCATTGAGGAAAGCGCGTGCTTTCAGGCCGGATTCGGCAATAGCCAGCACCTCGCCCGCAATGTCGCGCAGGCTTTTGCCACCGCCAATCGGGGCGTCCAGCGCCAGCTTGGGCACGCTGGAGCGCAAGGTCTCGCGCTCTTCCATACTCCAGCCCTTGACCAGATCCCATGCCGCATCCAGCGCGTTCTGGTCATAGAGCAGGCCCACCCAGAAGGCGGGCAGGGCGACGATCCGCTCCACCGGCCCGCCATCGGCGCCGCGCATTTCGAGGAAGCTTTTCAGGCGCACCTCGGGGAAGGCGGTGGAGAGATGGTCGTGCCAGTCGCCAATGGTCGGCTTCTCGCCGGGCAGCGCGGGCAGTTCGCCCTTCAGGAAATCACGGAAAGACTGGCCTGCCGCGTCGATATAGCGCCCTTCACGGAACACGAAATACATCGGCACGTCGAGCATATACTCGGCATAGCGTTCATAGCCGAAGCCGTCCTCGAACACGAAGGGCAGCATGCCGGTGCGCGCCGGATCGGTGTCCGACCAGATATGGCTGCGATAGGAGAGATAGCCGTTGGGCTTGCCTTCAAGGAAGGGCGAATTGGCGAAAAGCGCGGTGGCCAGCGGTTGCAAAGCCAGCGATACGCGGAATTTCTGGGCCATATCGGCTTCGCTGCTGTAATCCAGATTGGTCTGGATGGTGCAGGTGCGCANNCGCGCGGCATATGGCGCAGCATGATGTCATACCGCCCCTTGGGCATGATGGGCAGTTCCTCGCGGGTCTTGTCAGGCCATAGACCAAGGCTGAGGAAGTGGTTGTCGGTGGCTTCCGACACGGCCTTCACCTGCGCGATATGACGGCGGGTCTCGCAATCGGTCTGGTGCAGTGTTTCGAGCGGCGCGCCCGACAGTTCCAACTGGCCTGCCGGTTCAAGGCTGACATTGCCATCCTTGCCCTTCATGGCGATGACATTCTCGCCCTCGAAAATCTCGGTCCAGCCATAGGTCTTGAGGCTGAGCAACAGATCGCGGATGCCGCCCTGCTCGGTGTAGGACGGGGCGTGATGGTCGGCGCCATGCCACACGAATTTTTCGTGTTCCGTGCCGATGCGCCAGCGGGCGCGCGGCTTTTCGCCCTCGGCCATCGGGGTGACAAGATCGGCCAGACTCTCGATCAGAGGGTCTTCGCCCTGGCTCATTTCGCGCGTGCTCATGCGCTCTCCCTAAATGCGAGACGCGCGTTGCGCCAGCGCTATTAAATCCGCAACATTCCGGTGTTTGCGATGGTATCGCCCCTTGTGCGACGCCTATGTAGGTATTCGCCGGGGCTTTGCCTAGGGCTGGATCGGCGCTGTCCAGTCGCCGGACAGGCCCATCCATAGCGCGGTGGCCGCGATGCAGGCGGTTTCGCCGCGCAGGATGCGGGGGCCGAGCGTGATCGCCTGCGCAGCGGCATGGGCGCGGATCGCTGCGCGTTCTTCCTGCGTAAAGCCGCCCTCGGGGCCGGTGAGCAGGGCGGCGGGCCCATGATGCGCGGCAAAGGCGGGGGNNAAAAAACAGCGCGCGGCCAGTATCCCAATCGCGCAACAGCGCGTCGAGCTTCACGGGTTCGGCAAGCGCGGGCAGGGCGGTGCGGGCGCATTGCTCGGCGGCCTCGATCAAGGTGGCGCGGGCGCGTTCAAGGTTCAACTTGTCGGCCACACAGCGCCGCGTCAGCACCGGCTGGATGCGCCGCACCCCCAGTTCGCAGGCCTTTTCCAGCACCAGATCGAACCGGTCCTTTTTGAGCAGCGCGGCGCAGAGCGTGAAATCCGGCACATCCTCGCGCGGGCGCAGCAGCGCCTCGCATTCCAGCACCAGATCGCGCTTGCCCACCGACACGGCGCGCGCCGCCCATTCGCCGGTAATGTCGTCGCACAGCACCACCGCATCACCCACGCCGATGCGCATCACGCGGGCCAGATAATGCGCCTGTCCGCCCTCGATAGTGATCTGCGTGCCCTGCGCCAGCGGATCGCCCACAAACAGACGCGGGGCAGAGCGCGGGGGCCAGGCGGGGGTTGCGGGAAGATGATCCGTCATGCGGCACCCTCTAGCCCAAGCGCCGCCGCGCCGCTATGCCCTTGCGCGATGATCCAGCCTGCCATCACGCCCGACAGCCAGTACACCGGTTTTATGCGTCTGTTGCCGCCAGCCGCCCGCGACTATGCCTCGCTGGCGCGGCTGGACCGGCCGATTGGCTGGTGGTTGCTGTTCTGGCCCTGCGCATGGGGGGTGTTGCTGGCGGGCGGAGAAGCGCGCTGGGGCTTGCTGGCATGGTTTCTGTTGGGCAGCGTGACGATGCGCGGGGCGGGCTGCGTCTATAACGATATCGTCGATGTGGACATCGACCGCCGCGTGGCCCGCACCGCCGCGCGCCCCATCGCCAGCGGGCGGGTGAGCAAGCGGGCGGCGTGGATCTGGCTGGTGGCTTTGTGCCTTGTCGGGCTGGTCGTGCTGCTCCAACTGCGCGCTGAGGCGCAACTGGTGGCGCTGGGGTCGCTGGCGCTGGTGGCGGCCTATCCCTTTATGAAGCGCATCACTGGCTGGCCACAGGCGTGGCTGGGGCTGGTGTTCACATGGGGGGCGCCGGTCGGCTGGGTGGAGATCACCGGCTTTGACCGGCTGGGTGCCTTGGGTCTGCTCTATGCCGGATGCTGGGCGTGGTGCATGGGCTATGACACGATCTACGCCTGTCAGGACCGCGAGGATGATGCGCTGGTGGGCATCGGTTCGTCTGCACTGTCCTTCGGGCGGCATGTGAAGGCGGGTGTTGGCGGGCTTTATGCGATGGCCATAGCGTGCTGGGCAGGGGCGGTGTGGCAGGTGCGGCCTGATCCGCTGGCCGTGGTGGCGCTACTGCCCGTGGCGTTGCATCTGGGGTGGCAGGCGGCCAGCTTGCGCCCCGATGATGGCGATGGCGCGCTGGCGCGGTTCCGCTCGAACCGTTTCGCGGGCCTGCTGATGGCGCTGGCCTGCTTTGTGGTGGCGGCGGCTGGCGCTTAAACCACTTCGGCCAGCAGCTTCTCCGCTGCGCTCAAATCCACGCTCACCAACCGCGATACGCCTTTTTCCACCATTGTCACGCCAAACAGCCGGTGCATCCGGCTCATCGTCACCGCATTGTGGGTGACGATCAGGTATCGCGTGTCCGTCTCGCCGGTCATCGCCTCCAGCATATCGCAGAAGCGCTCGATATTGGCATCGTCGAGCGGGGCATCCACCTCGTCGAGCACGCAGATCGGCGAGGGATTGGTGAGGAACAGCGCGAAGATCAGCGCTACCGCCGTCAACGCCTGTTCCCCGCCCGAGAGCAGGGTGAGCGATTGCAGGCGTTTGCCCGGCGGCTGGGCGAAGATTTCGAGGCCAGCCTCGAGCGGATCGTCGGAATCCACCAGCGCCAAATGCGCCTGACCGCCCTGAAACAGCGTGGTGAACAGCCGTCGGAAATGGCCGTCCACCGCCTCGAAGGCGGCGCGCAACCGCTCGCGCCCCTCGCGGTT
>DDES01000191.1:15376-15583 GCA_002336765.1 Novosphingobium sp. UBA1948
AGATTGACCGGCCCGAGCCTTTCACGCTCGGCGGACAGGCGGTCCATCGCAGCGGATTCCTCGCCCGCGCCACCCACCTCCGCGCCGGTGAAGCCGAAGCGTTCGGTCAGCAGCACCGGCGGGCATTGGAAGCGCTCGCCCGAAATGCGCCCCATTTCGGCGCGGCGTTGCTCCTCGTTTTCGGCGCGCGCGGCGGCACCGGCGCGG
>DDES01000177.1 GCA_002336765.1 Novosphingobium sp. UBA1948
CTGGCCGCGGTGCGCGGCGCGGGAGGGGTCGACAATGCCGCCACCACCTCGATCGCCATTGGCGGCACCTCGGTGATGCGCGCCACGGCCAGCGGTTCGCCCGATGCCATTGCCGCCGCACTGCGCTCGCGCGGTTGGCAGGTCAGCGTGTCGGGCAGCACGCTGCGTATCAAGCGCTAAGCCCGTGACTCGCGCCGAGGGCAAATCCACGCCGTTGCGGCAGATCGCTTTGCCGCTGGCGCCGCTGCGCAGCGCGGCGGGGCGCATTGTGGTGGGCAACGCCAATGAAGCGGCGATTGCAGCGCTGGGCGCGGCGCAAGACTGGCCTTTCCGCACCGCGGTGCTGGTCGGCCCGCCGCGCTCGGGCAAGAGCCTGCTGGCGCGCTGGTTCGCGCAGCAGGGCGCGAGCGAAGTGGTCGATGATGCCGACCGGATGGACGAGACAGCCCTGTTCCACCGCTGGAACCGCGCGCAGGAGGAGCAGCGCCCGCTGCTGCTGACCGCTACGGCAGGCGAGGGTGGGTGGCAGATTGCCCTGCCCGATCTGCGCTCGCGGCTGGGTGCCGCGCTGTGGCTGGAGATCGGCGTGCCCGATGATGCCATGATGCAGGATCTGATCGCTGCCCATTGCGAGGCGCGCGGTCTGCCGATGGGCGAGGATGGCTGGCGCTATCTTGCAAGCCGCGCCGAGCGTTCCCATATCGGGGCCGAACGATTGGTGGCGGTGATCGACCGGCTCAGTCTGGAACGCAAGGCGCCGCCGGGTCAAGCGATCTGGCGCGAGGCGCTGGAGGAAATCAACGGGCCGGCAGAACCCAAACTGCTGTAACCGGTCAAACGCTTGCCCGCAGGCGGCGGATATGGGATAAAACGGGATGTTTCTAAGGCTGATCACCTATCTGGATTCCATCGTCGCGCGCGATCCCGCGCCGCGTTCGCGCTGGGAGGTTCTGCTCTATCCTGGCCTGTGGGCGGTGGGTTTCCATCGTATCGCGCATGTCTTGTTCCGCGCGCGGCTGTTCTTTCTGGCCCGAGCGGTGAACCATCTGGCGCGCTTTCTCACCTGTATCGACATCCATCCGGGCGCGACCATCGGGCGTCATCTGTTCATCGACCATGGCTTCACCGTGATTGGCGAGACGGCGGAGATCGGCGACAATGTCACGATCTACCAATGTGTGACGCTGGGTGGCACCAACCCTGCCAATGGCATCGGTGGCAAGCGCCACCCGACCTTGAGCGATGATTCGATCATCGGTTCGGGCGCGCAGATTCTGGGTCCGATCGTTGTGGGCCGCCGCGCGCGCGTGGGCGCCAATGCCGTGGTGACCGAGGATGTGCCCGAGGGCGCGACGATGGTGGGTGTCAAGGCGCGCAGCACGCTGGTGGCGGCCGAGACATGGGCCAAGGATTTCATCCCCTATGGCACCCCCTGCAAGGAGCCTTGCGCCGATGCCGAGCCGATGGTCGGGCGGGTCGAGGTGTTGGAGGCGGAACTGGCCGAATTGAAGGCGCAGATCGCCACGCTCACCGGTGCCTGCCGCGACGGAACCAAGGGCTAAGCCTGCGGGATGGAGCCGGAAAGTCCCGCTCCCGCGATTGTCCGGCTGACGCGAGGCCCTGAGCAGGTGGCGTTTGACCGGCTGGAGCTGGGGCGTATCCTTGATGTCTATGGACGGATGGTGGCGGCGGGTGAATGGCGCGACTATGCCATGAGCTTCGAGAAGGATTACGCCAGCTTCGCCGCCTTCAAACGCGCCGCCGAGCGGCCCAATATGCGGCTGGTGAAACAACCCTCACTGCGCGGCAAACAGGGCATGTGGGCGCTCTACGGCGAGGCGGGGCAGGTGCTCAAGCGCGGCCACGAACTGGCCAATGTGCTCAGCGTGATCGAGCGGCGGCTGGTGAAGCTGGTGGATTAGACCGATGCATGGGGGAGCAGATGGCGTATCCTCTCCGGCACCCGCCGCAAGACCGCCTGACGAATGGAACCCCAATAGGCGGACAGCGCCAGCAGCGCCGAACCGATCACCAGCGCGGTGAGCGCCACCGTTACCTCGACATTGCCATAATCGCGGAACAATTGGGTAAGCGCGCCCAACACATAGGCCAGCGCCGACACCAGCAGCGCCCGCCGGTCCACCGCCAGCGCCACCAGCGCGAACAGCACATAGACCGCCAGCACACCGGCCACCTTGCCCGCGCCAATTGCACCGCCGCCGGTAACGCCCATCCAGTAAAACAGCGGATGCGCGATCAGCGGCGCGGCCAGCAGGTGGAGCCAGAAGGCAATATCCGCCTTTTGGCTGACACGCGCCGGATCGGCCAGATCCCAGCGCATGGCAAAGGCGAACACGCCAAGCCCGCAGAGCATGGCGGCAGGCGCGATGAAGGCGCTGGTGGTCAGGCCGGAACTGGTGAGGGCGGCAACGCCGGATAGCACCAGCAGCACCAGCGCGGCAGTGACCGCCGCGATGGTGATGGCCACGCGGAACCGAAGCCAATGCGCCATGGCGCCAAGGCCCGCCGTTATGGCCGAAGCGGCAGCGATGAAAGCGATTTGCCAAGGGTAAAGCTCTTGTGACGTGTAACCTTTATAGCCTGATCCATCGGGCAGCGAGAATGTCTCCGACGCGGGGTGCCAAACATCATGCCGCGCCATATTGATGTCGGCCAAGCCGCCCGCGAAAAAGCCCAGACCGATCACAAAACTCAGCAGCAGCACGATTGAGGGCAGCGCCATGCGGCGTTTGCGGGTGAACATTTCGGCCATTAGCCAACTGGCGACCGCCACGAGCAGGCCCGAGCGCCAGTGGGCGTAGTCGACATGCGTGTAATCTGCTTGCTTGGTGACATGCTTGATGACGCCCAACATGGACGCTGCGAAAATCACCAGCCCGCAGGCAATCGTCACGAAGATATCGTTGAAACCGGTGACAAGGCGCACCTGTTCGTCATCCGCCGTGCTGTCCTCGCCGCGCAGCCCCGCGATATGGGCGCGCAGGGCGGTGAGTTGATCCTCGCCCAGAACGCCGGCCTTGACCGCGCTGGCCAGCTCGCTTTCCGAATACATCGTGCCCGTCACCTTTGTTCAGAAGGTGGCATAGTGTATTATGGATTTAACACGGTCAAGCTTTTGCGAGACTTTCCAAGGCGGGAACCAGTGCGTCATAATGGTCAATCACCGCGTTCGCGCCCAGTTCATGCGGTAGCCGGTCGCAAAAGCCGAAGCTGACCGCAACGCACGGGATGCCTGCCGCCCGCGCCGCGCCGGTGTCGAAGGTCGTGTCGCCAATATAGGCCGGAGCCTTGGCACCGGTGCGTTCGACCATCAGGTGCAGCAGGTCGGGCTTGGGCTTGGCTCGCCCCGGCCCCAGCGTGTCGCCGCCGATGATCGTGGCAAAGCGGGGCGACAGACCCAGTTCGTCCAACAGCTTGACCGCGAGGCGCTCCATCTTGTTGGTCACCAGCGCGAGCCGCACACCGCGCGCCTCCAGCGCGTCGAGCATCGCCGCGCCACCGTCAAACAGGCGCGTGTGGACCGCGATATGCGCTTCGTAATGCTCCACCAGCGCGGCGGCCATTGCGTCCATCGCGGGCGGCTCCAGCGGGCCGCCGGTGTGGATCAGCGCCCGCTCCAGCATCACCCGCGTTCCGCCACCCACCAGCGAGGCCACCTCGCCCAGCGGGATCTGCCGCCGCCCCGCCAGCACCAGCGCATGGTTGAGCGCTACGCCAAGGTCGCCGCTGGTGTCGAGCAGGGTGCCATCAAGGTCGAAACCGACCACATCAAAGGGAAATGTGTGCATGGATTGCGCCGATGGCGCCTTCGTATGGAATCTGCAAGGTTTTGCTGGCATGGGTGTAAAGATGACCGACACACCTCTTGCTATCGTCGTCCTTGCCGCGGGCAAGGGCACCCGTATGAAAAGCGACACCCACAAGGTGCTGCACCCCATCGCCGGCCGCCCGATGCTGGAACATTTGCTGGCCAGTGCCGCCGAACTGACGCCGCAGCAGCAGGTGGTGGTGGCGGGCCACGGACGCGACCAGCTGGAAAAGGCGCTGGGTGGACGGGCCACCATCGCGGTGCAGGATCCGCAGCATGGCACCGGCCATGCGGTGCAGCAGGCCGAAGGCGCGCTGGCGGGCTTTGATGGCGATGTGCTGATTCTCTATGGCGATGTGCCTTTTGTACGGGCCGAGACGATGCGTTCCATGCTGGCGCGTCTTAACGCCGCCGATGCGCCTGCTGTGGTGGTGCTGGGCTTTGAACCGGAGGATGCGCTGCAATATGGCCGTGTGATCGCTGCCGATGGCGTGATCGCCAAGATGGTCGAGCACAAGGATGCCAGCGAGGCCGAGCGCGCCTGTCGCCTGTGCAATTCGGGCCTGATGGCGGTGAAGGCCAGGGATCTGTTCGGCCTGTTGGCGCGCGTCGGCAATGACAATGCGCAGGGCGAATATTACCTGACCGACATCGTCAACATCGCCAATCAGGATGGCCGCATCTGTGCTGTGGTCGTTACCGATGACGAACATGAGGTGGCGGGCATCAACAGCCGCGCCGAACTGGCGCAGGCCGAGGCGCGTTGGCAGGAGCGTCGCCGCGCGGCGGCGATGGCCGACGGCGCGACGCTGGTGGCGCCCGAAACGGTGTGGTTTGCATGGGACACGAAGATCGGCCGCGATGTGCTGATCGAGGCCAGTGTGTTCTTCGGCCCGGGTGTCGAGGTGGCCGACCATGTCAACATCCGCGCCTTCAGCCATATCGAGGGCGCGAAGATCGCCAGCAAGGCCGAGATCGGACCCTATGCCCGCCTGCGCCCCGGCGCCGATATCCGCGAGAAGGCCAAGGTCGGCAATTTTGTGGAAATCAAGAAATCGGTGCTGGGCGTGGGGGCCAAGGCCAACCATCTCACCTATGTCGGCGATGCCGATGTGGGGGCAGGGGCCAATCTGGGCGCGGGCACGATCACCTGCAACTATGACGGCTACTTCAAATACAAGACCGTAATCGGCGACCGCGCCTTTATCGGATCGAACAGCGCGCTGATCGCGCCGGTGCGGATCGGGGCGGATGCGATTGTCGGCGCGGGCAGCGCGGTGAGCCGCGATGTGGCGGATGGCGAGCTGCGCATCGTGCGCGCGGACCAGATGGTAAAGCCGGGCTGGGCCGACCGTTTCCACGATGCCATGCGCAAGAAGAAGGCCGAGAAGGCGGGTTAAAACCGCTTAATCGGCTGGAAAGCCTTGGCGGACTATGGTCCGGCAGTTTTTCCCGCATGCCGCGATGCATGCGGGCCTATTTGGATAAGGGGCGGACAAGCTCATGTGCGGCATTATCGGTATCGTCGGCAAGGAAGAAGTGGCGGATCGTCTGGTGGATGGTCTGCGCCGGATGGAATATCGCGGCTATGATTCGGCGGGGGTCTGCACCGTCTATGGCGGCGAGTTGATCCGCCGCCGCGCGCCGGGCAAATTGCTGCATCTGGTGAAGGAACTGGCGGTCAATCCCGCGCAGGGCAATATCGGCATCGCGCATACCCGGTGGGCCACGCATGGCGCGCCGACCGCCGCCAACGCCCACCCGCATGCCACCGAAAAGCTGGCGCTGGTGCACAATGGCATCATCGAGAATTTCCGCGCCTTGCGCGAGGAACTGGAAGCCAAGGGCCGCCATTTCGAATCCCAGACCGACACCGAGGTGGTGGCGCATCTGATCTCGGAAAAGGTCGAGGGCGGCATGTCGGCGATCGAGGCGGTGAAGGCTTCGCTGCCGCAATTGCGCGGTGCTTTCGCGCTGGCCATCGCCTTCCGCGAACATCCCGACATGCTGGTGGGCGCGCGCCTCGGCTCGCCGCTGGTGCTGGGCTATGGCGAGGGCGAGATGTTCCTCGGCTCGGACGCGCTGGCGCTGGCGCCGCTGACGCAGAAGATTACCTATCTGGAAGAAGGTGATTGGGTGATCGTGCGCCGCGACGGCGCCGAGATTTTCGACAAACACAACAATCCGGTAAAGCGCGCCGTGGTGGCATCGGGTGCTTCGGCTGCGGCGGTGGAAAAGGGTAATTTCCGCCACTTCATGCAGAAGGAAATCTACGAGCAACCCACCGTGGTGGCGCAGACGCTGCAGAGCTATATCCGCCGCGACGACGAGAGCGTGGCTCTGCCGCAGATCGACTTTGACCTTTCGACTATCAAGCGCGTGACCATCGTGGCCTGCGGCACCTCGTTCTACGCGGGGCTGGTGGCCAAATACTGGTTCGAGGCCTTCGCGCGCCTGCCGGTGGACATCGATGTCGCCTCCGAGTTCCGCTATCGCGATCCCGTGCTGGAGCCGGGCGGCCTCGCCATCTTCATCAGCCAGAGCGGCGAGACCGCCGATACGCTGGCCGCGCTGCGCCATTGCAAGGAAAATGGGCAGACCATCGCCGTGGTGGTCAATGTGCCGACCAGCAGCATGGCGCGCGAGGCGGATCTGTTGCTGCCCACCCACGCGGGGCCCGAGATCGGCGTGGCCTCGACCAAGGCTTTCACCTGCCAGTTGGCGGTGCTGGCCGCGCTGGCCGCGCATCTGGCGGTGAAGCGCGGGCGCATGAGCCGCGAGGAAGAGCGCCATGTGGTGAGCCAGTTGATCGAGGTGCCCGCCGCGCTCAATGCGGCGCTGGCCTATGACGATGCGATTGCCGCGATGGCGCATCTGATCGCGCCTGCGCGCGACGTGCTCTATCTGGGCCGCGGGCAGGATTATCCGCTGGCACTGGAAGGTGCGCTCAAGCTCAAGGAAATCAGCTATATCCACGCCGAGGGCTATGCCAGCGGCGAGATGAAGCACGGCCCGATCGCGTTGATCGACGAACATGTGCCGGTGATCGTGATCGCCCCTTCCGGCCCGCTGTTTGAAAAGACGGTGAGCAATATGCAGGAAGTGGGCGCGCGTGGCGGCAGACTTGTACTGATTTCGGACGAGGATGGTCTGGCCGAGGCGGGCGATGGCTGCATGGCCACGATCCAGATGCCCAAGGTCCACCCGCTGATCGCGCCGCTGGTCTATGCCGTGCCGGTGCAGTTGCTGGCCTATCACGTGGCCTGTGTGAAGGGCACCGATGTGGACCAGCCGCGCAATCTGGCCAAATCGGTGACGGTGGAATAACCGGCGCGGGAAGGAACCGGAAACGGGGGGAAGACACCAGCCGTATCTTCCCCCCTCCGGCCTCCTGCGGGCCTAGGGCTTGGGCGCTTCCAGCGTGGGATACTTGATCCCCAACTGGTCGAGATAGGTCGGATATTTCGACGCGTCGTAGTAATATTTCTCCATGAGCGGGCGGTATTCCTTCATGGTTTTCTCGTTCAGCCAGATCGCCGGTGCCTCGCCCAGAATGGGGTCATACTTGTCGGTCTTGAGCTGCACATCCTTGAAATAGGTCTTGGCGTCGCTCACCAGCTTGGGCGTGGTCATGAAATCGAGGATGGTCATGGCCAGCGCCTTGGCGCCCGCTTCCACGCCCTTGTGCGCGATGGGCGTGGTCATCGCCATCGCCGAGAGCACATTGTGGCCGATCATGCTGGGAATGTTGGCGGGATAGCGGATGGTGATGGTGGGCACAGCCCACATGATATCGCCGATATCGTCCGAACCGCCGCCCATCGAGTTCTGGCGCTGCTCGGGCGGGACCAGCGGACCAATTTCGTCGGGCAGCGGCTTGAGCGGGCGCTTGTTGATGGTCTGTGCGGCCTTGGCAAAGGCCTGGTCGTCGGCGCTCCACTTGGGCATGCCCACCGCCTTGATATTGGCATAGGCCGCCTCGGCCAGTGGCTTGTTGCCGAAATTGGGCGCGGCATAGCCCAGCACCTTGGCCGTAACCGTGGTGCCGGTGGCCTTGGCCGCCGCTTCGGCAATATCGCCGCCGATGTTGTAGAGATTGCGCACCGAGCCAAAGGTGCGGTCGCGGAAATAGTACCACACGCTGGCCTTGTCGGGCACGATGTTGGGCTGGCCGCCGCCATTGGTGATCACATAATGCGAACGCTGGGTGAGCGGCAGATGCTCGCGGCGGAAGTTCCATGCCGTATCCATGATCTCGACCGCGTCGAGCGCGCTGCGACCCTCCCACGGCATGCCGCCGGCATGCGCGGTCTTGCCCTTGAAGGAGTATTCCACACTCACCATGCCGTTCTGGCCCAGATCGCCATAGGCGGTGCCAAAGTCCGAGCTGACATGGGTAAAGATGCAGGCATCCACATCCTTGAACAGTCCGGCGCGCACATAATAGGCCTTGGTGGCCAGCAGTTCCTCGGCCACGCCGGGCCAGATCATCAGGCGGCCCTTGATGTGGTTCTTTTCCATCACCTGCTTGGCCGAGAGTGCGGCCGCGATCACCAGCGGCAGGCCCGAGTTATGACCCTCGCCATGGCCCGGCGCGCCGTCCACCATCGGCTTGATATAGGGCAGGCCCGGCGTCTGCGACAGGCCGAGCAGATCGTCGATATCGCTGCCCAGCGCCAGCACAGGGCCATCCTCGCCCCAGGTGGCGGTAAAGGCGGTCGGGATGCCCGCCACGCCCTTGGTCACCTTGAAGCCGTTCTTCTCCAGAAT
>DDES01000151.1 GCA_002336765.1 Novosphingobium sp. UBA1948
GCAGCACGCTGCCCTCGGCAGGCGTCTCGACCGGTCCCGTCAGATCGGCATTGGCCTCCAGCTTCTCCTTCACCATCACCGCAGGCAGCCCCTCGGGAATAGTGACGAAACGGCGCAAGACATCATCGCTGGAAATGATCTTCAGGATTTCCTGCTCACTGGCACCGGCAGGCAGCTTGAACTCGCCCGCCTTGATGCCACTGCCAGCCCGCATGATCTTCGCATGGAAACGCAGCGCGCGGGCCGAATAGATCGCGCCTTCCTTCTGCAGCTTGGCGGCCACCACCACCAGCCCCGCTCCGTCGGGCACGACAAAGGCGCGGTCCTCGCGCAAAGGGCCCTTGCCATACCAGCCATGCAGCAGGCTCACCACCGGCGCGGTGATAACCAGCACGATGGCTGCCAGAATGAAAAGTCTCGATTTGCGCATCATCGGCCCTGAATGCCGCAGCAAGGTTGCGATTGCGTGTGCATGCGCCCCCGCAACCTTGCCATCATCAGTCTTCCAGCGCCTTGACCACCACGCTGGCATTGGTGCCGCCAAAGCCGAAGCTGTTGTTGAGCGCGGCGCGCACCTTGCGCTTCTTGGCCACCAGCGGAACCAGATCGACGCCTTCGGTGCCCTCGTCGGGGTTGTGGAGGTTGAGGGTCGGCGGCACGATCTGGTCGCGGATCGACAGGATGCAGAAGATGGTTTCCACCGCACCGGCGCCGCCCAGCAAGTGGCCGATGGCCGACTTGGTGGAGGACATCGAGACATTGCCGATGGCATCGCCGAACAGGCGCTTGACCGAGGCAAGTTCGATCGTGTCGGCCATGGTCGAGGTGCCATGCGCGTTGACATAGTCGATGTCGGCAGGGGTCATGCCCGCCTTCTTCAGCGCCATTTCCATCGAGCGGAACGCGCCATAGCCTTCGGGGTGGGGCGCGGTCACGTGATAGGCATCACCCGACAGGCCATAGCCCACCACTTCGGCATAGATTTTGGCGCCGCGCGCCTTGGCATGCTCGTATTCCTCGAGCACGACAACACCGGCGCCCTCGCCCATCACGAAACCGTCGCGGTCCTTGTCATAGGGGCGGCTGGCTTCCTCGGGGCGATCATTGAAGCTGCAGTTGAGCGCGCGGGCCTGTGCGAAACCGGCGATGCCAATCGGGCAGACGGTCGATTCGGCGCCACCGGCCAGCATGATGTCGGCATCATCGTCGCGGATCATGCGCGCGGCGTCGCCAATCGAATGCGCGCCGGTCGAGCAAGCCGTGACGACGGCGTGGTTCGGACCCATCAGGCCATATTTGATCGAGACCTGACCCGAGATCAGGTTGATCAGGCGGCCATGCACGAAATGCGGCGAAACACGGCCCGGACCCTTTTCGGCCAGCACCAGTGATTCGCTCTCGATACCGGGCAGACCGCCGATACCGCTGCCGATCGAGCAACCCATGCGCAAGCGCATTTCCTCGGGCGCATCGACCAGCCCCGCATCTTCCAGCGCTTGGCCGGCAGCATCGATACCATAGACGATGAACGGATCGACCTGACGCTGGATCTTGTGATCCACGCGCTTGTTGGGGTCGAAACCATATTCGTGATCGGCGGGCTTCACCTCGCAGGCGATCAGGCACTTTTGCCCTTCGGTGTCGAACTTGGTGATGCGTCCGGCGCCCGACTTGCCCGCGAGAATATTCGCCCAGGCGGTTTCGACATCAGCCCCCAGCGGGGTGACAAGGCCAAGGCCGGTGACAACAACACGACGCATCTGCGCTTACTCCAAACATCCATGCGGGCGGTATGGCCCATAAGGAAAACGGACCCCATGGAAAAAAGGGGGCCGTCAGACAAAAACAGGCCCAGCCCCTTATCCAAGGAACCGAGCCTGCCTTGTAAACTCTGGCAACAGCCGAGGGAAGCCGGTCAGGCCTCCTTCAGGCTGCATCAGCCCTTGTTCGCCTCGATGAAGCTGATCGCGTCCTGCACGGTGGCGATCTTCTCGGCGGCATCGTCGGGGATTTCCACGCCGAATTCTTCCTCGAAGGCCATCACCAGCTCGACGATGTCGAGCGAGTCAGCGCCCAGATCGTCGATGAAGCTGGCTTCAGCCACAACCTTGTCTTCCTCGACGCCGAGGTGCTCGACGACGATCTTCTTAACCTGATCGGCGATGGTGCTCATGATAATCCCCTTACGAAAATCGGCGAAAATGTGAATCTTGAAGCTGCGCCCTAATGGCTGGCGCGGCGGCTGGCAAGCGGGATTGCAACAAGTTGCCGCGCAATCCCCTTTCCCTTGCCCGCCCCTGCTCGCGCCGATATCACCTTCGAAAGCGACCTTTAGCGTATATATAGGACTTCTATGGCACAAACACAGGTCTGGCTTGTTTCCACAGTCCGCTCGTTCGGCGATGAGGCAGGACGTTTTGTACGCTTTCATCGCGCGACCGGGTTTGCCCGCCAGATACTATTTTTCGACGATCCGGACGATCCCTGGCTCCCCCGACTGCAATGCATGCCCGATGTGGCGGCCATCGCCTGTGACGCGGCGCATTGGAGATCGCTTAGCACCGCGCGGCCTGACACGCTGGAAGGGAGGCAGGTAGCCAATGCCAACATGGCTCTGCGCTTAGCAAGAGAGCATGGTGCCGACTGGCTGGCCCATATTGACAGCGATGAACTGATTTACACGGACCGTCGCCCTATCTGTCAGATCCTTGATACGGTGAAAGGCGATATGGCCCGCTTCGACCTGCGCGAAGCCATTGCGCCTGATGTAGCAGCCCGTCACACGTTCGATGCATCATGGTTCCGCGTCTCGATCCCTCTGACCGAGGTGGCCCGGCTTGATCCCGCGCTACGCGTGGGCGAGCGCTGGCTGCGTGGCCATATTGCATCGAAAGTCGCGGTCCGCATTGCCTCGGAAGTCGAGCGTATCGGCATACACTGGGTAGACATACCCCCGATGACGCCGGAAACGCCCAAAGGCGCATTCCTGCTTCATTTTCCTTGCATTATGCTGGCTCGCTGGCGCGAGCACTGGAAGCGCCGCCGCGATGGCACCGGCACCGTGGGAGGTATGGGCGATCATCGCTGGATACAGGCGCGCGAAGCCTGGGATGCCTATGGCGACCCCATCGCCGAACAAGCCGCCTTCGCGCGGATGCACCAAATGGCACCCGCCCTGCGCGACAGGCTCGCGCGCGACGGGTTGGTCGAACAAATCCTGCTCGACCCCGCCACCCTCGCGCCCTAGCTCTTGGGCTGTTCCACCACGCGAATATGTAGTTCGCGCAATTGCTTGAGGCTGGCGGGCGCGGGTGCGGCCATCAGCAGATCCTCGGCGCGCTGGTTCATCGGGAACAGCGTGATCTCGCGCAGGTTCTGCGCGCCGCAGATCAGCATGACGATCCGGTCGATACCGGCGGCCATGCCACCATGCGGCGGAGCGCCATACTGGAAGGCGCGATAGAGGCCGCCAAAACGATCCTCGACATCCTGCTGGCTCAGGCCAACCTTTTCGAAGGCCTTGACCATGAGATCGGGATGCTGGTTGCGGATCGAGCCCGAAGCGATCTCGTAGCCGTTGCAGACGAGGTCATACTGGAACGCCTTGATGGTCAGCGGATCGCGGCCATCAGTGAGCGCTTCCATCCCGCCCTGCGGCATCGAGAAGGGGTTGTGGGCAAAGTCGATGCTACCCGGCTCCTCGCCTTCCTCGTAGAACGGGAAGTCGACGATCCAGCACAGATCGAAGCGGCTCTCGTCGATCAGGCCCAGCAGCGAGCCGACGCGGGTGCGTGCGGCACCCGCCAGCTTGGCTGCGTCGCCCGCCTTGCCTGCGGCGAAGAACAGGCCATCGTCAGCGCCAAGATCCAGTTCGGCATAGAGCTTTTCCATGCCTTCGGTGCCGTGGTTCTTGGCGATCGGGCCGCCAAATTCGCCACCCTTGCGGGTGACATAGCCAAGGCCGGCATAACCCTCGCCGCGCGCCCAGTCGTTCATCTCGTCGAAGAACTTGCGGCTCTTTTCCGCCGTGGCGGGGGCGGGAATCGCGCGGACCACGCCGCCCGTGCCGACGATCTTTTCAAACAGGCCAAAGCCCGAAGTGGTGAAATGGTGCGACACATCGGTGATGATCAGCGGGTTGCGCAGATCGGGCTTGTCGCTGCCATATTTCAGGATGGCATCATCATAGGCGATGCGCGGAAAACTGCCCGAGGGCGTAACCGTGCGCCCATCGGCAAACTGTTCGAAAATGCCGCCGATCACCGGCTCCATCGTCTCCCACACCTCTTCCTGTGTGACAAAGCTCATTTCGAGGTCAAGCTGGTAGAACTCGCCGGGGAGACGGTCGGCGCGCGGATCCTCGTCGCGGAAGCAGGGGGCGATCTGGAAATAGCGGTCGAAACCGGCCACCATCAAAAGCTGCTTATACTGCTGCGGCGCCTGCGGCAGGGCATAGAACTTGCCGGCATGAATGCGGCTGGGCACGAGGAAGTCGCGCGCGCCTTCGGGCGAGGACGCCGTCAGGATCGGGGTCGAATATTCGGTAAAGCCAATGCCTTCCATCTTGCGGCGCATGGCCGAGATGACCTGCGTGCGCTTCACGATATTGGCGTGCAGCGTCTCGCGGCGCAGATCGAGGAAGCGATAGCGCAGGCGGATATCCTCGGGATATTCCTGTTCGCCAGCCACCGGCATGGGCAGTTCGGCAGCGGCGGAAAGCACCGTCGCGCTGCGGGCGAACACTTCGATCCCGCCGGTGGGCAGGTTGGGGTTCACGGTCGATTCGTGGCGGGCCTTCACCTCGCCCTCGATCGTCACCACGCTTTCCACGCGCAGCGTTTCAAGGATGGGCAGCGCGGGACTGTCGCTGTCGGCCACAATCTGGGTGATGCCATAGTGATCGCGCAGGTCGACAAACAGCACGCCGCCGTGATCGCGCTTGCGATGCACCCAGCCCGAAAGCCGCACAGCCTGTCCCACATGGGACGGATTGAGCGCGCCAAGAGTGTGCGAACGATACGGATGGGCGGCAGACGACATGACAGGACTTTCCATTCAGCCCACAATCGGGCAGGTATGGCCACGGCTAACAGGGCAAGCGTGCCGATTTGTCAAGAAGTCCTCTTGCGACTTCCGTTTGGCCAAAGGGGTGGCAAACCCGCCCGAACCTGCCAAGCGCGTCCCCCGCGCGCAAGGCGTCCGGCCCGCATCCGGGCCGCTCACATGCCTGTCGCGAGGCGGGCGATAAAGAAAAGAAGCTGATGAAGATTCACAAGCTGATCACCACCTCGGACGCGCTGGCCGAGCTTTGCGAGCGCCTTGCCAAGTCCGAATTTGTCTGCGTCGACACCGAATTCATGCGCGAGAGCACCTATTGGCCCGAGCTCTGCCTGATCCAGATCGCCGACGAGAAGGAAGCCGCCGCCATCGACCCGATGGCCGACGGGCTCGACATGACCCCGCTGCTCGACCTGTTGGTCGACAATGAGGATGTGCTCAAGATTTTCCACGCCGGCGGACAGGATGTGGAAATCATCTACAACCTGACCGGCAAGACCCCCCACCCGATCTTCGATACGCAAATCGCCATGATGGCCATCAGCCAGAGCGAACAGATCGGCTATTCCAACCTCGTCGAAAGCTGGCTCGGCCTCGTGATCGACAAGGGCGCGCGCTTCACCGACTGGAGCCGCCGCCCGCTGACCGAACGCCAGATCGAATATGCCATCGGCGACGTCACCCATCTGGCCAAGATTTTCCCCAAAATCCTGAAGCGCCTGATCAAGACCAAGCGCGGCGTCTGGCTCAATGCCGAGATGGAAAAGCTGGCCGATCCGGAAAACTATCGCAACGATGCCAGCCTCGCATGGCATCGCATCAAGGCGGCTGGCCGCAATCCCGCGATGCTGGGGCGGTTGAAGGCCATCGCCGCGTGGCGCGAGCATGAGGCGCAGGACAAGAATATCCCGCGCGGCCGCATTGCCCGCGACGAAACCTTGGCCGACATCGCCAGCCATCCGCCCAAGACGCAGGCCGATCTGGCCAAGGTGCGCGGACTTTCCGCAGGATGGAAGGACAATGAAATCGGCAGGCGCCTGATGCAGACACTGGCCGATGCCCAGCCTTTGAGCGAGGAGGAAATGCCCGCCAAGACCCCGCGCGGCGCGCCGCTCGGCAAGGAAGGCGCCTTGGTGGCCGACCTGCTGAAACTGCTGCTCAAGATCCGCGCGCGCGAGATCGATGTGGCCGCAAGGCTTCTGGCGCGCAGCGACGATCTCGAACTGTTGGCGGCTGGTGTGCGCAAGGGCGTCAGCCTGCTCGAAGGCTGGCGTTATGAGGTATTTGGCAAGGATGCGCTCGATCTGGTCGAGGGCAAGCTGGCGTTTGCCGTGGTCAACGGCCGCCTCAAGATGACCCATGTCGACGAGTTGCACGAGGGCATGCGCGAAGCCAACACTCCCGAGACGGACGACGGACCGGAGCCGGAGAGCGAGGGCGCATGAGCGTCTACCAGCCCACGCTCAAGCAACTCCAGTATCTGGTGGCGCTGCATGAACACGGCCATTTCGGGCGCGCGGCGGAAGCCTGCTTCGTCTCGCAATCGACGCTGTCGGCTGGCTTGCGCGATCTGGAAACCTTGCTGGGCGTGGTGCTGGTCGAGCGCACCAAGCGCAATGTGCGCTTCACCCCGCTGGGCAATGCGGTGGTGGCCAAGGCGCATCGCATCCTGCGCGAGGCGGAGGAACTGTCGGACATCATCCATTGCGCTGCCCAGCCGCTCTCGGGCGAAATGCGGATGAGCGTGATCCCCACCATCGCCCCCTTCCTGCTGCCGCGCATGTTGCCGCGTTTGCGGCGCGAGCGGCCCAATCTCAAACTGTTCCTGCGCGAGGAAACCAGCGCGCAGGCCGTCGAATCGCTGCAACATGGCCGCGCCGATTGCGTGCTGCTCGCCCTGCCCTATCCCACCGGCGAGGTGGAGAAGGAAGTGATCGAACTGGACGCGCTCTTCGTGGCCTTTCCCAAGGATGATCCGCGCGACCCACCGCCCGAGATCCTCCCCTCCAGCATCGATGAACACCGCCTGCTGCTGCTCGAAGACGGGCATTGCCTTAAAGAACACGCGCTGGCCGCCTGCAACCGCCCCGAATTGCGCGCCTCGGCCACGATGATCGGCACCTCGCTGCATACGCTGGTGCAGATGGTGGACAATGGGCTGGGGGTGACCATGTTGCCCGAAATGGCGCTGGATGCGGGGATCCTGAACGGCACCGATGTGGTGGCCCGCCCCCTGAAGTCAGACAATGCCAACCGCGAGATCGCGCTGGTCTGGCGCAAGAACTCCCCGCGCGGCGAGGAATTCCGCCTGTTGGCCGAGGAATTGCGCGCCGGCTAGCGCGGTTGCGAATTGCGCAACAATATGACATAGGCTGGTAATATCATGCCAAGCCCCACTCCCGACCTTCCGCCGCGCGTGGCGCACACCGCCATCGAAGACCTGTTCGGCGTGGCCAATGGCTGCCTGCTGCTGGCGCTGGGCATGCATCTGCTGCACGAGGCGCGGCTGATCACCGGCGGCGTGGCGGGATTGGCGCTGCTGCTGTCCTATCTGCTGCCGCTGCGCGCGGGCGTGCTATTCACCGCGATCAACCTGCCGGTGTTCCTGCTGTTCTGGCGGATGCTGGGCACGGCCTATATGCTGCGTACCATCGCCGCCACGCTGGCGATCACGGTGCTGGTGGATCTGGTGGCATCCGGATTGATCATCGCCCATATCGCGCCGGCGCTGGCGGCCATTGTGGGCGGCACGGTGCTGGGCATGGGTATGCTGGCGGTGACGCGCCATGCCACAGGCGTGGGTGCCATTGCGGTGATCGCGCGCTGGCTGGTAAGGACGCGGGGCTGGAATTTCGGGCTGATCTGCATGACCATCGATGCGGTGATCGTCACCTCGGCTTTTGGCATACTGGGCGCGGAACGCGGCTTCTGGTCGATGGTGGCGGCGCTCACCATGAATGTGGTGGTGCTGGTCTGGCACCGCCCCGACCGTTATATCGCCGAGAGTTAATCCCCCGACGCGTCAATCCATGTGCTTGAGGCCGACGCGCAGATAGTCCCAGCCGGTGATCAGCGTGAGCGCGGCGGCG
>DDES01000119.1 GCA_002336765.1 Novosphingobium sp. UBA1948
GCCACAGGCCGCGCGCGCCCGCCATATTGCGACCGTGGGTGGATGTGCGCGAACGATAGGCAGGCATTGGGACTACTCCAGACTCACAGAATGCACTTACAAATTACTGGGCCGCCCCTACTACCGCAGGCGATCAGAGGCAAAGAAAAATTGCGCTTAACCGAGCGTCAGCGCAACCTTGTTACAAATCCGGATCAGACGTTGGGCCCATTGGGCATGACCCGCAGGGTCCGTGATCAGGTCCTGCCGGATCTCCACCCCCAGATAGGGCCGCCCGTCCGCCTCGGCATGACGGTTCATCGTGGCATTGAGCAGGCGCCCCGAATAAGGCTGCTGATCGCCCACCACCAACCCCTCGGCCTCCAGCACGGGGATGGCGATACGCGCGGCGCGGTCATCCTCGTTGTAGAGAATGCCGACATGCCACGGGCGCGGCTCGTCGCTGGTGGCCAATCGGGGGGTAAAGCTGTGCAGCGAGAGGATCAGCGCGGGCGGCACTGCATCAAGCAGACCGGCCAGCGCCGCGTGATAGGGCCGGAAAAAGCGCGCTAGTCGCCCCTCGTGCCCCGCATGGTCGAGCGCGTTGCCGGAAATGGCATGACCATCGCTGGCCAGCGGGATGATCGCGGGCTGATGCTCCTCGCGGTTGAAATCACAGACGAGGCGGCTGATGTTGCCTTGATAGGCAGCGATACCGGCATGACGCGCCATGATCTCGCCAATCGCGCCCACGCCGATATCCACCGCGATATGCTGGCCGAGCAGGTCCGGCGCGATACCAAGGTCGATATCCCCGGGCACACGGTTGCTGGCATGGTCGCTCACCACCAGAATGCCGCCGAATTTCGGCTCGCCCAGCAAGCGATAGGCTTCGTGCTCGCGCGGGATCGCCCCATTCATCGCAGGCGCCCCGCCAGTTGCCACCAGTCGGGATGGTCGGTGGCAATCTGCGCTCGGGCGGCATCGCGCGCCGCCTCATCGTCGAACAGCGCGAAACAGGTTGCTCCGCTGCCCGACATGCGGGTGAGCCATGCCTCCGTCTGCCGCAGGGCTGCCAGCACATCGGCCACCGGCGGGCAGATGGCGATGGCGGGCGCCTCCAGATCGTTGCGCCCCTGCGCGGCAATCTCGCGCGCTGTCCCCTCCGGCATCGGCCCGCGATCCACGCGGTCCCATGCCTTGAACACCGGCCCCGTGGCGAGCGGCACGCGTGGATTGACGAGCAACACGGGGCAACCGGCCAGATCTTGAGGCCCCTGTGCCAGTTCGGTGCCCGTGCCGCGCCCCAGCATGGTTACACTTTCCACGCAAGCGGGCACATCGGCGCCAAGGCGGGCGGCCAGCGCCTCCCATCCTTCCGGCAGACCGCAAGCATCGCGCACCATGCGGAAAACCGCGCCACAATCGGCCGATCCGCCTCCCAACCCCGCCGCCACCGGCAGCGCCTTGTCGAGAGCCACCGCCCAGCCGGAACCATGCGGCAACAGCGCCAGCGCATCGAGCACCAGATTGCTCTCCTCGCCCGCCAGCAAGGGTGAGAACTCGCCGGAGATCGCCAGACTGTCGCCTCCCGCCACGCGCGCCATCAGCCGGTCCCCCGCATCGACAAAGGCAAACAGCGTTTCCAGCTCGTGATAGCCATCGTCGCGACGGCGGCGCACATGCAGCGCAAGGTTGATCTTGGCGTAGGCGGTCTGTGTCAAGGCAAGCTCGGTCATGCCCCAGCCTTGGCGTGATGCCCCGCGCGAGGCAAGTCCCCATGCGCAGTCCCGCCTTGAAAACCCCCCGCAAACAGGCCAAAGCCTTGGGCAGGATGACCGCCACCCCGCCCTTCGACCTTGCCACAGGCATCACCGCCGCGCTCGACTGGTGGCGGATGGCGGGCGTCGAATGGGATTTTCTCGACGATCCGCAGGATTGGCGCCCCAAAGAGACACCGCAGGACGCGGCGCCTCCCCCCGCCTTCCCCACCGCGCAGAAGGTGGAACCCGAAGCCCCCGTCGCGCTGCGCCTCGGCGGCGAGGCAGAAGGCTGGCCACAGGATCTGGCCGGCTTCCAACGCTGGTGGATGGAGGAACCAAGCCTCGATTCCGGCCCTCTCACCTCGCGCGTTCCGCCGCGCGGAGCATCGGGCGCTCGGCTGATGGTGATTGTGCCCCAGCCCGAAACCGGCGACGCGGAAAGCGGCCGCCTGCTCTCGGGCGCTCAGGGACGGTTGCTCGCCGCCATGCTGCCCGCGCTGGGTCTGGCGGAGCAAGATCTCTACCTCGCCGCCGCCCTGCCGCGGGTAATGCCTGCCGCCGATTGGGCCGGTTTGCGCGATGCGGGGCTGGGCGCGGTGCTGGCACACCACATCGCGCTGGTGGCGCCGCACCGTATTCTGGCCTTCGGTGGCAACATCCTGCCGCTGCTGGGCCACGATATGCCGCAAAGCCCTGCCAATTTACTCCAAATTAACCAACAAAGCGCAAGCGTTCCGGCCACCATTCCCGCTTTGGCCGCGCATGATCTGGCCCTCCTGCTTGATCGCGCGCGCAGCAAGGCGGGGTTCTGGCAAAACTGGCTACGCTGGATGACGGACCATCCGGCAGGGGCGATGTCCGAAACACGGGCAAACGGGGTTTAACAGGTGATTGTGACGCAACGCAGCAAAGGCATCATGCGCCGCGCCGTTATGGCGTTGGGCGCACTCGCCTCGGGCATGGTTGCCACACCGGCCTCCGCCAATTCCGCCGCCGCCGAATATTTCATGAGCCGCATTGGCCGCACCGCCGTGCCCAAACTGCTGTCCGAAGACGAACGCGGCTGGTACAAGGATGTCTTCGCCGCCATCAAGCGTCAGGAATGGGCCAAGGTTCAGGCGATGTTCGCGGCAAAGCCCGATGGCCCGCTGCATGGCGCGGCGCGGGCGGAATATTTCCTCGCTGCCGGTTCGCCGCGTATCGATCTTGATTCGCTGACCGCATGGCTGGCGGCCAACCCCACCCTGCCGCAAGCCGAACAGATCGCGGCGCTGGCCACCAAGCGCGGTGCCACCGCCCTCCCCATCCTGCCGCAAAGCCGCGCGCTCTATACCCAGCCCAATGCGCCGCGCCGCGCGCGCCCCCGCTCCAGCACCGATGGCACCATGCCCGCCACCGTGGCGCAGGGCATTAATGACGCCATCAAGGTCAATGATCCGGCCACGGCGCGCACGCTACTCGATGGCGTGGACGCCCAGCTTTCCGCCGAGGCCCGCGCCGAGTGGCGCCAGAAAGTGGCCTGGGCCTATTACATCAACAATCAGGATAGCGACGCCTTCCTCCTGGCCGCCTCGATCGGCGATGGCAGCGCGCCGGTTTCGGGCGCATGGGTGGCCGAGGGCGCGTGGGTTGCGGGGCTGGCGGCATGGCGGCTGGATGACTGCATGAATGCGGCGGATGCTTTCGCCCGTTCGGCGTCGAGCGCCACCAACTCCGAACTGATCGCCGCTGGCCAGTTCTGGAAAGCCCGCGCGCTGGTGCGATGCCGCCAACCGGAAGCCGCCGCCGCGCCCCTGCGCGCCGCCGCGAGGCTTGATGAAACCCTCTATGGCATGATGGCCGCCGAACAACTCGGCCTGAAACTGCCCACCAGCCATTCAACCGCCGATTTCACCACCACTGATTGGCAAACGCTGCGCGAGGTGCCCAACATCCGCACCGCCGTCGCGCTGGCCGAGATTGGCGAGGATGGTCTGGCCGACGATGTGCTGCGCCATCAGGCCCGCATCGGCGAGGCCACGCAATACCAGCCGCTCACCCGCCTCGCCCGTGATCTGGGCCTGCCCTCCACGCAATNNCGCAATTGTGGATGGCCTATAACGCACCCTCGGGCGGTTCGGCCACGCCTGCCGCGCGCTTCCCCACGCCCAAATGGATGCCCGCCACCGGATGGCAGGTCGATCCCGCGCTGGTGCTGGCGCACACGCTTCAGGAATCGGCCTTCCGCGCCACCGCCGTCTCGGGCGCCGGCGCGCGCGGTCTGATGCAGATCATGCCTGCCGCCGCGCGCGACCATGCCGCTTCGCTCGGTGTATCGGGTTCGGTGGCCGATCTGACGCGGCCCGACATCAACCTCGCCTTTGGCCAGCAGCATTTGCAGGCGTTGAAGGCCAACACTGCCACACAAGGTCTGCTACCCAAGGTGATGGCGGCCTATAATGCCGGGCCGATGCCCGTTGCGCGCTGGAACACCCAGATCAACGACAAGGGCGATCCGCTGTTGTGGATGGAATCGGTGCCCTATTGGGAAACGCGCGGCTNNGCTGCGCAATTACTGGATGTACGAGCGGCAGGCGGGTGGCCCGTCGGAAAGCCGTATCGCGCTGGCGCAAGGTCTGTGGCCCACGTTCCCCGGCCTTGATGGCGGGCACGGGGTGCGCGTTGCGGTCAATGGCGCGGTTGCGGGCGGCCAGCGTAGCGGGTACTGAATCTTTCGCGCAGAAAGGATCCGCCCCTTGGCCATTGACGAAACCCGCTCCTTCAAACCGATCCGCATTGCCCTGCTGACCCTGTCGGACACGCGCACAGCGGAAAACGACACCAGCGGCGATATTCTGGCCGGACGCATCACGGCCAAGGGCCACGAACTGGCTTCGCGCATGATTCTGCGCGAGGATGTTGACGCATTGGTGGCCCAGCTCTGCGCATGGGTCGACGATCCGCAGATCGACTGCGTGATCTCCACCGGCGGCACGGGGTTGACCGGCCGCGATATCACGCCCGAGGCGCTGGAACAGGTGCTGGCCCTGCGCGAGGGCAAGCTGATCCCCGGCTTTGGCGAGGTGTTCCGCTATCTCTCGCTGTCCACCATCGGCACCAGCACGGTACAATCGCGGGCCATGGCAATCATGGCCAAAGGTCCGGCAGGCGGCACCTATCTTTTCGCGCTGCCCGG
>DDES01000208.1 GCA_002336765.1 Novosphingobium sp. UBA1948
CAAAGGCGGCCAGCAGCGCGGGCTGCACCGCATCGAGCGCACCCAGCGCCGCTTCCGAGCGCAGGCAACGCACCGTGCCCGCCCGCCAACCATCAATCCGCGCCGCCAGTGCCGAGGCTTCCGCAAAGCCCAGATCGGCCAGATGACTCTCCAGATCCTCGCCACGGGGCACGGCCACCTGCGTGCTTTCGCCGCCGCTGGCCGCGATCAGCGTGTCATAGGTGTCGCCCACCTTGCCGGTGATCTCCTCCAGTTCCTCGATCAGGGCTGCGGCATTTGGCAACGCGTCGAGCAGCGCGACATTCTCGATCCCCGCCATATCCTTGGGCAGATTGTGGGTTTGCAGGTCGGACACTTGCTGGAGCCGGTGCTCGATCTGGCGCAACCGGTCATAGCTTTCGCCCAGCATCAACACATCGGCGGGATCCACCAGCCCAGCCGTCGCCAGCGCATCCAGCGTGGCGCGCGTGCCTTTCAGCCGCAGCGCGGGGTTGCGCCCGCCGTGGATCAACTGATGCACCTGCGCGAAGAATTCCACCTCGCGGATGCCGCCGCGCCCGCGTTTGACATCGAAGCCGGGGCCAACCCGCTCGACCTTGCCATGATGGGCACGGATACGGCGCGTCAGCCGACCGATCTCGGCGATGGCGCCGAAATCAAGGCTCTTGCGCCAGACAAAGGGACGGATGGCGGCGAGGAAGCCTTCGCCCATCGCCACATCGCCCGCTGCCGCACGGGCGCGGATAAAGGCCGCCCGTTCCCATGCCAGCGCGGAGGATTCATAGTGGGTAAGCGCCGCCTCGATGGGGATCGCCAAGGGGCTGATCTCGCTGGCAGGGCGCAGGCGCAGATCAACGCGAAAGACATAGCCCTCGCCATCGGCGGTGGACACCAGCTTGATGATCTGGCGCGCGATATACAGCGCGGCCTCTTCCGGCTCGTCGCGCGGGCGGCGCGGCAGGGTTTCGGGATCATAGATCAGGATGGGGTCAACGTCGGAGGAATAGTTCAACTCCCCCGCGCCCTGCTTGCCCAGCGCCAGCAGGGCAAAGCCCCTAGGTTTGCCATCAAGCAGCTCCGCATCGGGCACGCGCGACAGGATGGCATGGGAAATCGCGGCATCCAGCGCGCGGTCGGCTAGCGCCGTCAGCTCGCCGGTCACCTTGAGCAAGGGGAAGGCCCCTGCCAGATCACCAATCCCCAGCGCCAGCGCCGTCGCCAGTTTTTCCCGCCGCAAAGCCGCCCCCAGATCGGGCGCGCCATCGCCCGCGCGGCGTGCATAGGCCAGCGCGCCTTCCCCGTCGCCCGATTGCAGGATCGCCACCAGATCGGGCAAACGCCCCATCGCCCGCGACAGAAAGGGTGAATGGGCCTCCGCCCGCGCCAGAGCATGGCTCCAGTCGGTCATAATCTCTCCTCGTTCCTCCCGGCCTTCCTGGCCCCCAACCGCCCCTTTTCGCAAGGGCGGTTTATCGCTAAGAGCCGCGCCATGACAGATTGGCACTTCCCCCCCGAATGGCAGGCGCAGGATTGGCTGTGGATCGGCTTTCCCCATGATGCGGAGGAATGGCCCGGCTTCCTTGAAGCCGCGCAAGTGCAGATGGCCCAATTTGCCAGCGCCGTGGCCGACAGCGGGCAGGCGGTGCGCCTGCTGGTGCGCAACGAGGCCAATGCGGCGCGGGCGCACAGCCTGTGTTCTTCAGCCGTCACCATCGAACAGCGCGCCTATGGCGATGTCTGGCTGCGCGATACCGGCCCGCTGGTGATGGTGGACGGTGCGGGCGGGCGCCGCGCGCAGCGGTTCGGCTTCAACGGCTGGGGCGGCAAATATCTGATGGAGGGCGACCAGACCATCGGCGCGGAAATCGCGCGCGATGCGGGGCTGGATGTGGCCACTGCCGACTGGATTCTCGAAGGCGGCGCCATCGAGGTGGACGGCGCAGGGCTGGTGGGCGTGACCGAACAGGTCTTGCTCAACCCCAACCGCAACCCGCATCTGTCAAAAGCCGAGATCGAGGCGCGGCTGCTGCGCGATCTGGGGATGGAGCGCGTGTTATGGCTGGGCGATGGCCTGATCAACGACCATACCGATGGCCATATCGACAATCTGGCCCGCTTTGTGGCGCCCAATACGCTGGCGGTGCCGGTGGCGACGGGGGCGGATGATCCCAATGCCGCGATCTATGCCGATGCCAAGGCCCGCGCCGAGGCGGCCGGCGTGGTGGTGAAACCCGTGCCTTCCCCCGGCCGCGTGGAGCGGGACGGCAGGATCGAACCGGCCAGCTATATGAACTTCATCATCACCACGCATCTGGTGGTCGTGCCGATCTATGGCACGCCGCATGATGGCGATGGCGTGGCCGCGATTGCCGGGCTGTTTCCCGATCGCGCCACGGTGGGGATCATGGCCGATGCGATTCTGGCGGGCGGCGGGTCTTTCCACTGCTCCAGCCAGCAGATGCCCAAGGCGCTGTAACAGAGCCACCGCTTAACACTTTGGCGAGGTTTCGGGCGCAGGCTGCTTCCCATGAGAAAAGCCCGCGCCATCGCCCTGCGTATCACCGCCGATACCGGCGTCGAAATTGCGCGCCTGATGATCGTTTATAGCTGCGCGGCGGCCTTGGCGCTGGCGGGTTTTATCAAGCCCTAACGAAAAAGGGAGCGCATCTTGCGATGCACTCCCCTTGTTCTGTTCCGGCCGGTGCAGGCCGAAAGCCCAAGCCTTACTCGGCGTCCGCAGCCGGCTCTTCGAGCAGGTCGGCCGGGATTTCGCCCGGTTCGGCATTGGGATCGAAGGCTTCGGTGAAGCCGCCGACTTCGCTGTCGAACAGCGCTTCGGCGATGTTCACGCCCTGCGCCTGCAGTTCGGCTTCGTCCGGCGAGCGGGCGACGTTGACCTTGACGGTCACCGAAACTTCAGGGTGCAGCGCAACGCGCACGTCATAGATGCCGAGCGACTTGATCGGGCGTTCCAGCACGATCATGGCCTTGGTCACCTTGGCGCCGTCGGCAACGAGACCGTCGACGATGTCGCGCACCGAAACCGAGCCATACAGGTGGCCGGCGTTCGAGGCAGCGCGGATCAGCACCACGGTCTTGCCTTCAACGTCGCCCGACTGCGCGGCGGCAGCGGCCTTGGCTTCGGCATTGCGGGCTTCGATGGTGGCGCGCTGGGCTTCGAACAGCTTGCGGTTGGCATCGTTGGCGCGCAGCGCCTTCTTGTTGGGCAGCAGGTAGTTACGCGCGAAACCGTCCTTGACGGTCACGACGTCGCCGATGTGGCCCAGCTTCTCGATGCGTTCGAGGAGGATGATCTGCATGTTTCTATCCTTCCTTACGAGACGAGATAGGGCAGCAGGCCCAGATGACGGGCGCGCTTGATCGCCTGGCCCAGCTCACGCTGCTTCTTGGCAGAAACGGCGGTGATGCGCGAAGGCACGATCTTGCCACGCTCGGACANNGCAGGCGCGTGTCCTTGTAGTCGATGACCGGCGCGTTGGCGCCGGAGAACGGGCAGGACTTGCGGCGGCGGAAAAATGCACGAGCCATGACTTATGCCTCCTCGCGTTCGCGGCGACGGGTGCGCTCGCGGTCGTTCTTGCGCATCTGGACCGAGGGACCGGCCTCCAGCTCATCAACGCGCACGGTGATGAAGCGGATGATGTCTTCGTTGATGTTGAACTGGCGTTCCAGCTCGGCGGTGACACCGGCGGGGGCATCCAGGTTCAGCAGCACGAAGTGCGCCTTGCGGTTGCGCTTGATCTTGTAGGCGAGGTTCTTGAGGCCCCAGGTCTCGGTCTTGGTGACCTTGCCCCCGTTGGACTCGACGATCTCGGTGGCGGTGGCGGCCAGCGCATCAACCTGCGCTTGGCTGAGGTCCTGGCGAGCCAGGAACACGTGCTCATAGAGAGCCACGGCAGCTTCCTTCATACTGTAACCGATCGCTGGCTGATCCGCACCATTGCGGGGCCCCTCCGGCTTTCTTCGCAAAATCATGTGCAGGGGCTGCGAATCCCTGCTTTCAGAAGCCCCGCGCCATAGCGCAATTTCACCCAAGCGCAAGCGGAAAGGCGCAGGATTGCGCGGGTCAGGCACGGCTGGTTGATAAAACACATGCGGGGCACGCCACACAAACCCCGCCTCCCTCTGGCCGATGCAAGCCGTGACACACCGCGCCACAGGCATGATGGCATGGATCGGGCGTGTAGGACAGGGCTGGCGCGACGCCCTGCTTGGGTTATGCTGGAGCGATACGGGGGTTGGCGATGACAGAGATCGGGGGCCGGTTGAAGGCCGTAGGGGCATGGCTCAAGACAGGCGGCAGGACTGTTGGAGCTTGGCTCGCGGCGGTTTTCGCGTGGGTTTGGCGACCCTACCGCCAATGGAGCCGTCGGCGTAAACTGGCGGCGGCGGTCGCGGGTCTG
>DDES01000169.1 GCA_002336765.1 Novosphingobium sp. UBA1948
GGCGTCCAGAAAACTAGGGGCTATTCACTTGCGCCAGCCCCGCTTCTTCTTGACCGCGCCTTGCGGCCCACTCTTCATCACACGCTTGCGGAACAGCGCCGCGCCGCCCTTCACAAACACCGCCACCCACAGCGCCTGCCAACCCAGCGCCACGGCATGGGGCCAGAGCGTTTCGAACGTGGCGGCCCGCGCCAGCATGGCAAAGGGCGAGGAGAAGGGGATCGCCAGCGCGACATATTCCACCACCGTCCCCTGCCGCGCCAGCGCATAGGAGGCGAAGAAGAACACTATGAGTTGGCCCATCGTAACCGGCATATTGAGCGTCTGTATCTCGCGCACCGTGTTGGCCAGCGCGCCAATGGCGAGGAAGATCGCGCCCAGCACCAGATAGGCCATCGCGAAATAGGCCACGCCCAGCGCGAAGAACATCGGCCAGCCGACGGCGGGCGTCATCATCGCGGGCAGGTTGATAACCCCCATCAGGTGCAGGGCAAACCCGCCCAACCCCCACACGCCTATGCCGACAAAACTAACCGCCAGCATGGCGAACAGTTTGCCGAAAAACACCGAATCCATCGGGATGGCGGCGGCGAGGATCTCGATGATCTTGTTGCCCTTTTCCTCCACCAGATTGGACAGCACCATGCCCCCCAGCAGCATGGTGAGCAGGAACAACAGTGTCTGCCCGCCCTGAGCGGTAAGGAAGCGACTGTGGTTTTCGGCCGCCGTGCTGGTGGCCGTGGGGCGCAACGCGACGGCGGGCAAGATATCTGGCCCGTGACCCGAAGCCTTCGCCGCCAACAGGCCCACCGTGCCGCGCCATGCCTCGATGCGGCCTTGCGTGCCGGTCAGCACCGGATGCGTTACCGTGCCCGACACCACCGCCGCCAGATTGCCCGCGTTAAGGCTGCGATCCGCCAGTGCTTTGGCGGGATCGGCCTGCTCGCCCGCCTTCAACCGTTTCACCACCACCAGTTCGGGCAGCGCTGTCAGATCCTTCACCAGCGCCGCGCGGGCGCTCAGCATGGCGTCAATATCCTCGCCCGGCATCATCAGACCCACTTGCGGGGCGTCCATCGTCTGCTCCACCTTGCTGCCGATGCTGCCGGCCATCGCGCCGACAAACACCGGAAACAGCGGCCCCAGCAGGAAGAAGATGAAGCTGCGGCTCCACAGGATCGCCACGAAATCGCGGCGCGCGATGATGAAGGCACCGGCCAAAGTGGACAGGCGACCTCTGGTCTGCACATCCGCCATCACGCGGCCTCCTCCTGCGGGGCTTCCAGCGCGCGCGCCGCCGCCTCGCCGGCAATCGCCACAAAGGCATCATGCAGCCCCGCCCGCTCGATGGAGAGCGAGAGGATCCCCGCCTCGCCCTCGATCAGGGCGCGCAGCAAGGGCTCGATCCCCGTGTCGGGCAGCGGGAAGAACCAGTGGTTGCCTTCATGCCGCGCCTCCAGCGGCAAAGCCTTGCGCCACGCGCCATCGGCATGGCGGGTTTCCAGCCGCACTTGCGCCGGAATGCGGTCGCGCGCCACATCCACCGGCCCCGCGAAAGGCACCTTGCCCCCCGCGATAATCGCCACCTCATCGCACAGGCGCTCGGCATGGGCGATAACATGGGTGGAAAAGATCACCGTCGTACCCTGCTCGGCCAGATTGCGGATCATGCGTTCCAGCTTGCCCTGATTGAGCGCGTCGAGGCCGGAGAAAGGCTCGTCGAACACCACAAGGCGGGGCTGATGCACCAGCGTGCCCAGCAATTGCACCTGCTGCGCCATGCCTTTGGACAATTGGCGGATCTGGCGGTCGATGGCATAGCCCAGCCCATGCTCCTCCAGCATCGCCTTGCCGCGCCTGCGCCCCTCGGCCAAAGGCAGGCCGCGCAGCGCGCCCATAAAGGCAATCGCCTCATAGGCTTTCATCGCGGGATAGAGGCCACGCTCTTCGGGCAGATAGCCGATGGCGTGCGACACATCATGCGGGCGATCATGCCCCAACAGCCGCCGCACCCCCGCATCGGGATCGATAATGCCCAGCAGCATGCGCAAGGTGGTGGTCTTGCCAGCACCATTGGGGCCAAGGATGCCGTAGATCGCGCCTTCGGGCACCGTTAGATCAACGCCATCGACAGCGGTGAAGCCATCGAAGCTTTTGACCAATCCCCGCGCCTCGATGGCCCAAGGCCTGCCGTTGCCCGTCACTCGCGTTTCCCCTAAGCCTTTGCGCCTTGATACCCTGCTCTAACAGGATTTTTCGCGCCAAGTGGTTAATGCCGGTATTCTGGCGGCTCTGAAAGCCGATCTTTTTGACGAGGCCGCGCGGCTTGGCTTCGTCGCCTGCGGGATCGCGCCTGCAACGGAGGATAGCGCACGGGCGCAGCGGCTGGAACAATGGCTAGGCGAAGGGCGGCATGGCGATATGGGCTGGATGGCCGATCGCCTCCACCACCGCCGATCCCCGCAAGGTCTGTGGAGCGAGGCGCAAAGTGTGATAGCGCTGGGCATGAGCTATGCCCCGGCGGAGGATCCGCTGGCGCTGGCTGGGGATGCGGAAAGGGCGCGCATCTCGGTCTATGCGCAGGGCGCCGATTATCACGATGTGGTGAAGAAGGCTCTGAAAGCCTTGGCCCGCTGGCTGGTGGAGCGCGCGGCCAAAGGGGGAATCGAGGCGGGGGTAAAAGTCTTTGTCGATACCGCGCCGGTAATGGAAAAACCGCTGGGCGCGGCGGCAGGCCTGGGTTGGCAGGGCAAGCATACCAATCTGGTCAGCCGCACGCATGGCTCATGGCTGTTCCTCGGCGCGATCTACACGACGTTGCCATTGGGGCTGGATTTCGCACCCGATGCGCCCGCCCGCGACCGTTGCGGATCGTGCAGCGCCTGTCAGGACGCTTGCCCCACACAGGCCTTCCCCGCACCCTACACGCTCGATGCGCGGCGCTGCATTTCCTACCTCACCATCGAACACAAGGGGCCGGTGCCGCAAGAATTCCGCGCGGCGCTGGGCAACCGCATCTATGGTTGCGACGNNGCCCGTGGAACAAGTTCGCCGATGCGGCCGCGCGTATGCGGCCATTCCTGCCCCGCGCCGAACTGGTGGCGCCGCGTCTGGCCGAATTGCTGGCTCTGGACGATGCCGGTTTCCGGCGCCTATTTTCCGGATCGCCCATCAAACGCATCGGACGCGACCGCTTCATCCGCAACTGCCTCTATGCCGCGGGCAACAGCGCGAATACCGCGCTGTTGCCGCAGGTGGAGGCTTTGCAGGCCGATCCTGACCCCGCCGTGGCCGATGCCGCGCGCTGGGCGCTGGAGCGTTTAGCGCGCTAGCAACCCACGCGCCTGACCCGCAATCTGCGCCAGCATGGCGGGGCTGACCGGNNCCATGCCGGCAAAGCGCGCCACGCCCGCCTCCTGCACCGAAAGCCAGCTTTCCACCGAGGCCAGCGGATCGCCATTGAGCCGCCGCAAGGCATCAAGCCGCATTTGCTGGAAATCGCGGGCAAGACCGCCCACCAGCAAACGCTCCCACGGATCGGAAGGGCTGAGCCGCGCCGCCGTGGCCTGCGCCCAATCCAGACCGAGCCTTTCGCCCAAAGTGGTGAAGGCGCGAGTCAGCGCCAGCGGATCAGCGCCGCCCGTGGTGGCGAGCGCCGCCAGACCCACCGCGCCATCCAGATCGAACAGATGCGCCACACGGGCCGCCTCGGCCTCGCTAGCCCCCGCCACGGTCAGATCGGCGCGCAAACGGGCCGATCCGCTCTTCGCCTCGGACACCAGCAAGCCATCGAGCGCCTCGGCCATCTTGCCCAGCGCAGGCGCCAGAGCATCGGCCAGCGCCAGCGGCGAGCCTTGCGCCACCCCTGCCCGCAGCAGATCGGCCATATGGCCGCGCGTGGCATGCGATGCCCGCTCGAACAGCAGGATGCGCGCCGGTTCGGGCATATCCGCCGCCTCGATCGCCGCCCAGACAGGCGCCAAACCCAACAGCTTCTCCGCCGCAAGGAAGGCCGCTGCTACATCGGCCAGCCCGACGCCTTCTTCCTCGGCCAGTTCGAACGGATGGACAAAGCCCAGCCGGTTCACCAGCCGGTTGGCAATCCGCGTGGCCAGAATCTCGCGACGCAGGCGGTGGCCCAGAATATCCTCGCGGTAGGCCTCGCGCATCTGCAGCGGGAAGCTGGCCAGCAGATCGCCTTCCAGCCCCGCATCATCCACCACGGCGGAATGTTCCAGCGCGTCCTGCAACACCAGCTTGGCGCTGGAGAGCAGCACGGCCAGTTCGGCGCGGGTCAGGCCTTCCCCCTCCTCGGCGCGGCGCTTGAACGTCTCGGCATCGGCAAGGCCTTCGGTGCGGCGGTCGAGATGGCCGCCCTCCTCCAGCACTTCCATCAGCCGGACATAGCCCGACACTGCGCCCGCACCGCCGCTCTCGGCAATCGACAGGCCCAGCGCCTGAAGCCGGTTATCCTCCAGCACCAGCGCCGCCACATCATCAGTCATCGCCGTCAGCAAAGCGACACGGCCATCCTCGTCGAGACGCCCCGCCCGCTTGGCGCTGGCCAGCGCGATCTTGATGTTCACTTCCTTGTCCGAACAATCGACGCCCGCCGAATTGTCGATAAAGTCGGGATTCTCGCGCCCGCCAACCCCGCGCGCACCATGCAGCGCATAGTCGATGCGCCCCGCCTGCGTGCAGCCCAGATTGGCGCCTTCCCCGATCACGCGGGCGCGCACATCGCGGCCATCGACGCGGATCGCATCATTGGCGGGATCGCCCACATTGGCGTTCACCTCGTTAGGCGCCTTGATATAGGTGCCGATGCCGCCAAACCACAGCAGATCGACCGGCGCCTTCAGGATCGCCGTCATCAGGCTGTCAGGGTCGATCACCTCTGCCTCAATGCCCAAAACGGCGCGCATTTCGGGCGAGAGCGGGATTTCCTTTTGCGAACGCGGGAACACCCCGCCGCCTGCCGAAATCAGGCTCTTGTCATAGTCGTCCCAACTGGAACGTGGCAGGGCGAACAGGCGGTTGCGCTCTTCCCAACTGCGCGCCGGATCGGGCGCGGGATCGAGGAAGATATGGCGGTGGTCAAACGCCGCCACCAGCTTGATCGCTCTCGACAGCAACATGCCATTGCCGAACACATCGCCCGACATATCGCCCACGCCCACCACCTGCACCGGCTCGAATTGCACTTCCACGCCCAGTTCGCGGAAATGGCGCTGCACGCTGATCCATGCGCCGCGCGCGGTGATGCCCATCGCCTTGTGGTCATAGCCCTTCGAGCCGCCGCTGGCGAAAGCATCGTCGAGCCAAAAGTCCTTTTCCGCCGCCAGCGCGTTGGCCGTATCGGAGAAGGTGGCCGTGCCCTTGTCGGCGGCGACCACGAAATAGGGATCCTCCCCGTCGCGGATCACCATGCCCTCGGGATGCACCACCGCGCCTTCAACGATATTGTCGGTGAGGGAAAGCAACGTGCGCACAAAGACCTTGTAGCTCTCGCGGCCCTCGGTGGCCCAGGCGTCGCGGTCGCGCGCGGGATCGGGCAATTGCT
>DDES01000081.1 GCA_002336765.1 Novosphingobium sp. UBA1948
CCGCCCGCCAGCCGCGTCACCAGCCGGTCCACCCGCATCTGTCCGTCGATAAAGCCGGTCGCCCCCTCGCCGCCGACATAGCCGCCCTGCACATAGGTTTCGAGCGCGACACCCTTGCCCAGCGCCACCGGCGGCAGCTCGCCCACCAGACTGGCGGCAGGGCGGGCATGGGTGGTGCCATCGGCAAAGCGGCTGGCGCGCAGCTCGGCCAGCGCCACCACCGGCACACCGGCCAGCGGTCGCACGGACAGGCCCAGCGCGGCCTCTTTCTCGCCCGTGCCGTTCATCGCGCCATAGGCGCGCAGATAGGCCGCCAGCCGATGCGCCTCGCCACCCAATCGATAGCGCAGCACCGCGCCGGTCTGGTTGCCGCCATAGGTCGGCCCGAAGCCACTACCGCCGCCAGTGGTATCCCCGTCGCGCCGCACCAGTACCCAGCCATCGCCCGACCAGCGCGAACCACCGGATTGGGGCAGGCCCAGCAGCGCCCCTTTCCGTCCTACGGCAAGATAGCCGAATTGCCACACACCGCGCCGCCCGCGCACCACCACCGCAGTATCGCCGCGTTCGGCCCCGTCAACCGCGCGCGCCGTCATGGCATCAGGCAAGGGCAGGCTGGCCATCGCGGCCATCCACAGCATCTGGTGCGCCGCCGCCATCGGCATCGTGCCGACAGACGAAGCGCCAGACACAGGCGCGCTCGCTGGCGGCCAGATCTGCACGGCGAGCGGCGCAGCGCCGTCGCCTGTCTCTTCGCTTCCCGCGGCGTCCCACAGGATCGCCCGATGGGGGCGCCGCTGCGCAAAGACCTGCTCGCGCGGCAGCGATGGCGCGAGCAAACCCGGCACCATCGGCGCCTGCATGGGAGGCATGACACGGGGAACGGCGCGCGCCTGCGGTGGCTCGAGAAATTGCGGGCTGGTCCACAACAGCGCGCGCAGCATGATCCAGCCCCCCGCTGCCGCCGCCAGCACCAACAGAGGCCTCCCCCGTGATCGACTATGGCGCCTGCGGGCGGATTGGCCGCCCATCACAATGGTCCGCCCGTCACCGGCGCGCTTTCCGCAAGGCCAGCGCCCGCATGGCATGGGCCGGATGCAGGCGATGCTCGGTCTTTTCCCAGACCAGCCGCTGGCCCGCCAGCGAGCGCATATAGGCAAACAGCGCGCGCCGCCCTGCCATGATGTGGATGATATTGGCCAAAGGTTGGCGCGCGACGGCCCGCAGCCCCTCGGCCACGCCATATTCGCGCGCGGTGAAGGTGAAACGCAGGACCAGCCGCCACACCGCGCCTGCCGCACAGAGCGCAATGGCAATCCGCAGCGCGCGGCTGTCCTGCTCCACCAGCACCGGCATCGCCTTGCCATAATGCCAGCGCGCCAGCATCAACGCTGCCTCGACCAGCAGCAGCGCATAGGCCACCAGCAACACGAGCGCCCCCAAAGGCCCGCGCCGGTCGCGCAGCAGCATCCACGCATCGACCCAGCCGCGCGCCAGCGCCTTCCCGTCCCGGCCATCCCCGTGCCAGCCCGACCGGTCCCAGCCCAGCCGATCCCAGCCCAGCCGGTCCCAACCTTGCAGGCAAATACCATGCACCCAGCGCGTCTTTTGCCGCACCGCGCCCACCAGCGTATCGGGAAAATAGGAGCGTGTGCCGATCAGGCCCCCGTCAGCGTCGCGCACCCGCAGGAAACGGCTGGTGCCACCCATGCGCTTCACCAGAATGCCCAGTTCGTAATCCTCGGTGAAACAATCGGCGGCGAACGGGCCGACCCCCTCCTCGCCATGGCGGTGTCGGGCGATGCGGTCGAGCATGGCGCGGGCAAAGCCGCAGCTTACCCCCGCCGCCGGCAGGGCCGCCCCCAAAGCGTCGCGCACCACCAGCGCGCGGGCGTGGCTGTCGGCAAATTCATCGGCATAATGGCCCGCGATCCAGTGTGACCCTTCCGGGATTTCCGGCCGCACCGGCAATTGCACGAAATCGACCTCGCCCAGCGCGCGGTCGATCAGCACCAGTTCGAGCGGATGGACCATATCCTCGCTGTCATGCAGCACCACACCGCGAAAGGCCTCGCCCATGCGCTCCTCGTCGGCGCGCATGGCGGCATAGAGACGGTTGAGGCAATCGGCCTTGGTGGTCGGCCCCGCGCACGGATTGATGACCAGCCGGATGCGCGGATCCCGCCCCGCCGCCGCGCTGGCCGCCGCCACGGTGGCCGGATCGTTGGCATAGCAACCGATATAGAGCACAAAGCGGTCCGACGGCCATGCGACCAGCATCTGCGCCACGGTGGTGCCGATCACCTCTTCCTCGCGCCATGCCGCGACGAACACCGCCAGCCGCCCGTGCAGTTCCAGATCGCGCGCGCTGTCGGCCAGCCACGGCGTGCGGCGCTGCGGATCAAGGCGCAGCAGCAGCCACAGCCCGTCCATCACGGCTTCGTCGAGCAGCCCCAGCAGGAACCAGAAAACGGCAAACAGCAGCAGTTCCCGCTCGACCAGCAGGAGCCATTCCACTAAAGTCCAGCGGTCCATGACGGCTGCAAGGTTCATGTCTGGATGCCCGTTGCCCGCAATACCTGAATTTACGTGTAGTTACCTACACACGTTCAGGCTGGCGCGCAACGCCTTCCCGATTACAGGGTTGTAACGTGAAACAAAATTCCAGACGCCGCTTACTTCCTGCCGCCTTGACCAGATTGCTCCAGACTATCGGACAGGAAATTGTCTCGGCGGCGCTGCTGGGTCTGGCAGCGGTGGTGGCCATCGTGCTGGCCAATTCCCCGCTTGCCGCATCGTGGGAGGCCGCGCTTTCGCATGTCATCCTGCCCGCCTTTCCGCATGGCGCGGGCCATGCGCGCGGGCTGATCGGCGATGCGCTGATGGTGGTGTTTTTCTTCACCGTCGGGCTGGAGGTGAAGCGCGAGGTGATGATCGGCAATCTGTCCGAGCCTGCCGCGCGGCGCCTGCCGGTGCTGGCGGCGCTGGCGGGGATGGCCTGTCCGGCGCTGATCTATCTCGCGGTGGCCAGCTCTCGTCCCGATCTGGCGCGCGGCTGGGCCATTCCGGCGGCCACCGACATCGCTTTTGCCATGGGCGTGCTGGCGCTGGTGGGGCGTCATGTGCCGCGCAGCCTGCGGCTGTTTCTGCTGACCGTGGCGGTGGTGGACGATATTGGCGCGGTGGTGGTGATCGCGCTGGCCTATACCGCGCATGTCGAGGCGCTGTGGCTGGCGGGGGCGGCGGGCGTGCTGGCCGCGCTGGTGGCGCTCAACCTTGCCGGTGTGCGGCGCGTGGCGCCCTATCTGGCGCTGGCACTGGCGCTATGGTGGTGCGTGCTCAATTCGGGAGTGCATGCCACGGTGGCGGGCGTTCTGGCGGCGCTGACCGTGCCGCTGGCGCTCGACGGACATCACGACAGCCCGCTGCTGCGGCTTGAACATGCGCTGGCGCCGGTGAGCGGCTATATCATCGTGCCGCTGTTCGCGCTGGCCCATGCGGGGGTGCAACTGGGCGGGATGCAGGGTGTGCCCGTGCTGGCGCTGGCAATCGGCGCGGGGCTGCTGCTGGGCAAGCCGCTGGGGGTAACGGGCGCGATCTGGCTGGCCGAGAAGACCGGTGTGGCGCAGCGGCCCGAGGGTGTGAGCTGGCTTCAGGCGCTGGGCGCGGGGCAACTGGCCGGGATCGGCTTTACCATGAGCATGTTTATCGGCACGCTGGCCTTTCCGCCCGATGCCGCGCGCGAGAATGCCCTGCGCATGGGCATTCTCGGCGGGTCCTTGCTGGCTGGCGCGCTGGGTGCGCTGCTGCTCAGGCTGGGCGGGCGGGCGAAGGCCTGATTACCATGCGCCAGTGTTGGGCATGCTGGCCCAAGGCTCGGCAGGCTCCAGATGGCCATCCTGCAACAGTTCCACGCTGATGCCGTCGGGCGTGCGCACGAAAGCCATATGTCCGTCGCGCGGGGGGCGGTTGATCGTGACGCCAGCCGCCATCAGCGCGGCGCAGGTGTCGTAGATATTGTCCACGCGATAGGCCAGATGGCCGAAATTGCGCCCGCCGCTATAGGCTTCGGATGCTTTGCCCTCCTCGGGCCAGTTGTAGGTCAGCTCGACCTCGGCCACGCCTTCCTCGCCCGGCGCGGCAAGGAAGATCAGCGTGAAGCGCCCCTTCTCGCTTTCCATGCGACGCACCTCGGTCACGCCGATCAGCTTGAAAAAGGCGATGGTGGCATCGGGATCGGTGACACGGATCATGGTGTGGAGATATTTCGTCACGGGGGGACTCCATCGCTATATCAACTGGTATTGAGCAGGCATGGTTCAACGGGCGAACCACAGCGTTGCCGCCTTCATACCACCGGCGGCGGCCAAGGCCACACCGGATCGAAGGCCAGACCGGATCGCCCGCTTGCCACACGTGGAAGCCGCGTTGCCGAAACAGGACAGTCGCACCGGTTTGGTACAGGCGCGCGCGGCCTCCGCCTTGACCGACTAGGGGGCAGCCCGTAAGGCTGCGCCTGCGATGCAACCGGACACCCAACAGCCATGATCGAAGCCTTGCGCAAGCTGTTTGGTGCGCGTGGGGCTGCCGATGCGGCAGCGCCCTCTGCCATACCCGCAGGCCAGCGCGTGTTCGCGGTGGGCGACATCCACGGACAGCTTGATCTGTTCAGCGCGCTGATCGCCGCCATCGAGGCCGA
>DDES01000164.1 GCA_002336765.1 Novosphingobium sp. UBA1948
GGGCGTGGGCGCGGCGGCCAATGCGGTCGGCTCGACGCGCGAAGGCTTGGGTTCGGCCGCGGAGACAGGCCTGGATACCGGCACAGCCGCCAATTCGACGGGCGCGGCGGGCGAGCTTTCGCGCGAGGGGCTCGGTTCGGGCGGCGCGGGTTCGTCGCGCACCGGCGGCGGCACCTTGGCCTTGGGACGCTTGCCCTCGTTCCGCCCCTCGTTCTTCGCCAGCTTTACCGGCTCGGGCGCGGCCACAGGCTCGGGCTCGGCAATCGCCAGCCGCTTGAGCCCATGCGCCTCGACCCAATCGGTAATGCGCGCATTGTCGATGCCGATTTGCGAGGCCTGCGGGAAAAAGCCCAGATTGGCCGCCGCCGCCTGCTGCGACGGGGTCAATTTGCGCATATAGCGCAGATAGGGCGCCATCGCATTGGCCAGATCGGGCGGCATGGTGGAGTTGGCAATCGACACCGCCTCCTCCTCGCGCCCCAGAATGGCAAAAGCGAAAGCGCGAATGCGCCACGCCGCGCGGTCCTGCTTTTGCAGCAAGGGCGCCAGCGCGGTTTCCACTCCGCGGCGGTCGCCCATGATGGCAAGGCTCAGCGCCAGCCGCCGCACCGCCTCGTCGCCCGCGCCGCCCGCCAAAGCCTGCCGGTAATAGCGCTGCGCGGTGACATTGTCCGACACCAGATCATAGGCCAGACCGCGATCGGCCACCTGATCGGCACTCATCTGCCCCGCCTTTTCCGCATCCTCGAACAGCGCCAGCGCCGTCACCGGATCCTGCGCCCGCAACCGCGCCGAGGCCAGCGCCGCCATGATGCGCGGATTATACGGCACCAGCCGGTCAGCGCGGCTCAAAAAGCCGGTCGCCGCCTGCACATCGCCCAGCTGCAGCGCGGCATTGCCCGCTTGTTGCAAGGCCTCCAGATCGCGCGGATTGCGCCCCAGCTTCGCCAAGGCCGAGGACAGCACCGCATGGGGATCGTCAGGATTGGGCAGCGGCTGCACCACAGGCGTCGCGCTTTGCGGGGGCGTCGCCTCCTGCGCCTGCGCCGCGCCGACCAAAGCCAAGGCAGGGATCATCCCCGCAGCCAGAAAACGCCGCCACCCGAAACGCTTCGAGGGGCGGCGTTGCATAATGTGATCCGCCGTCATGGTCCGGGGCTTGCCGCCTCCACCGCGCCGCGTCAAGCGGCGGGCGCGGTGGAAGGGGCTGTGCGCAAGATCAAGCGATCATGCCTTACTGGTTGTTCTGCCGCCCGAGGAAGCGGGGGATGTTGATCGACGAGCCGTCGTCGTCGCCATCATCGTCCTCTTCCTTGCGGCGCCCCAGATTCGCCATCCGCTCGAACAGCGTACCGCCCGACTTGGCGGCAGGCTCTTCCTGTGCGGCGGGGGTTTCGGGGATGATCGAGCGACGGCGCGCCAGCACCGGTCCGTCATCCTCGGCCAGGCGGCTGGCATCGAGCAGCAATTCATCCGGTGCAGCCGCCGGAGCGGCGGGCACCACCGGAGCAGGCTCGACCTGCGCCGCCTGATAGGTCGGATCAACCCGCAAGGGCTGGAGCGGAACCGCTGGTTCCTCGTGGCTGGCGCCCAGCTCGAAAGGCTCATCCTCTGCCGCAGGGGCGGGCGCAGCAACCGGGGCAGGCTGAAACACGGGCTGCGGCGCGGCCACAGGCGCGGGTTCGGGCGTGAATGCCACGGGCGCAGGTGCAGGCTCCACCGCAACCGGCGCAGGCGCCGCCACCGGACGCGCCGGACCGCGTGCGGCCTGCAAGCTGAAGGGACGCGCGGCGTCCTCGGCCTGACCGACCGTCTGCTCGATGCCGGTGGCCACCACCGACACGCGGATCTTGCCCTGCAGATCGGGATTGAAGGCGCTGCCCCAGATAATGTTCGCGTTGGGATCGACCAGCTCGCGGATATGGTTGGCAGCCTCGTCCACTTCGAGCAGCTTCATATCGTCGCCACCGATGATCGAGATGATGACACCCTTGGCGCCCTGCATCGACACGCCGTCGAGCAGCGGGTTGGCAATCGCCTTTTCCGCCGCATCCAGAGCGCGGTTGGGCCCCTCGCCCTCACCGGTGCCCATCATCGCCTTGCCCATCTCGGCCATCACCGAGCGCACGTCGGCAAAGTCGAGGTTGATCAGGCCCGGCATCACCATCAGATCGGTGATCGAGCGGACGCCCTGCTGGAGCACCTCGTCGGCCAGCTGGAAAGCTTCCTTGAAGGTCGTCTCGGCCTTGGCCACCAGAAACAGGTTCTGGTTGGGGATGACGATCAGCGTGTCGACATGCTTTTGCAGCTCTTCAATGCCCGCCTCGGCGCTGCGCATACGGCGTGTGCCTTCGAACAGGAAGGGCTTGGTCACCACACCCACCGTCAGCACGCCCTTTTCGCGTGCCGCCTTGGCGATCACCGGCGCCGCACCCGTGCCCGTGCCGCCACCCATACCGGCCGCGATGAACACCATATGCGAGCCATCGAGCAGACGGTCGATATCGGCCAGCGTCTCCTCGGCCGCCGCACGACCCACCTCGGGGCGCGAACCGGCGCCTAGACCCTGCGTGATATCGGGACCAAGCTGGATGCGATGCTCGGCAATCGAATTGTTCAGCGCTTGCGCATCGGTGTTGGCCACCACGAAATCGACGCCCTCGATTTCCGCGCGGATCATATTGGCGATAGCGTTGCCACCGGCACCGCCGACCCCGATCACAGTGATGCGCGGGCGCAGCTCCTCGACGGCGGGCGGACCGATATTGATGCTCATTGCCTTAACTCCTGAACGGCTCTGGCCTGTTATGGTTTGGCTTGGGCCTATTGGGCCGGAAAATGCACGCATCGAATCGCGGAAGCAAAGCGGTTTAGCCATTTGTCCACAGTGTAGATCCGCAATGCGGGGCAAAGCCCCAGTTCAAAATCAAAAATTACTCTTCAACGCATGGATCAGCGCAGCGATCAGGCCCTTGCCCTTGCCACCTCCGCCGCGCGGCCCCACGCTGCGGATATCGAGCGGATCGGCGGTGGCATATTGCACCAGCCCGGCGAGCGTCGAGAAACCCGGCGTGGCATGCGCCTCGGCCAGCCCTTTGATGGCGATGGGTCGCCCGATACGCACCGGCCGTCCCAGCGCGCCTTGCGCGAAATCGGCCAGCCCCGCCAGTTCTGCCCCGCCACCGGTGAACACCACCTGACCGGCGCGCGCGCCCACAAAGCCGAGGCTTTTGAGCACACGGTTAATCTCGTCCATCAGGCCTGCCAGTTGGGTGGTGATCACCGTGATCAACTCGGCGCGCGGCACCCGGTTCTTGTCATCGGCGTGACGCGCCAATTGTCCGGTGAACTCCTCGCCCGGGCCATGCACAGGGATTAGCTCGCGATGGTCGGCGGGCGTGGCGATGGCCGAGCCATTGACGCATTTCAAACGCTCGGCCTGAAAGCGGCGGATGCCAAAATGGGCGGCAATGGCATCGGTGATGTCGCCCGAACCCTGCGAAATCGTGGCCAGCCCCAGCAGCATGCCCGCCGCATGCACCGACACAGTCGTCACTTCCGCGCCGAATTCCACCAGCGCCACACCCAGTTCGCGCTCCTCCCCCGTCAGGCAGGCATAGGCCGCCGCCATCGGGCTGGCCACCACGGCTTCCACATCGAGATGGGCATTCTGCACCGCCTCGGTCAAATTACGCACCGGCGCGCCGTCGGCCAGCATGACATGGATATCCACGCCCAACCGTTCGGCATGCAGCCCCTTGGGATTGCCCACGCCATGCGCGCCATCCAGCGTGTAATGCGCGGGCTGGGCATGCAGCACCATGCGGCCTTCCGGCTGGATCACATCGCGCGCGGACACCAGCAGATGGTCGATATCCTCCTGCTCGATACGGCGCCCGCCAATGTCATTCTCGACATGCACAATGCGGCTGGCCAGCCCCGCCCCGCTGCACCCGATCCAAACGCCCGACACGCTGGTATTGGCCATTTTCTCGGCGCGCTCGATGGCGTCGCGGATAGCATAGGTGGCAGCCTGACTGTCCACCACATAGCCGCGCTTCACCCCCTGCGCGGCGCGATGGGCGCTGCCCAGCACCATGATCTCGCCCGTCTCGCTGCGCCCCGCGATCAGCGCGGACACACGGAAGGAGCCGATGTTGACCGCGCCGAACACGCGCGCGATGCGGGGATTGGCCATTATACCTTGGCCTTTGGCTTGGTGGTGCCGACCTTGCCGGTGGCAACCTTGGTCTTGGCGGACGAGGCCTGCGATTTCGTCGCTGGCTTGGCGGCAGGCTTGGTTTTCTCCGCCACCTTGCCTGCGGATTTGCTCTTGGCCTCGGGCTTGGCGGGCGCCTTGGCCGCCGGTTTGCTGGCGGGTTTGGCCTTGTCCGACGCCTTGGTGGCGCTCGCCGCCTTGGACTTGTCAGCCGGTTTCGCCTTGTCGGCGGGCTTAGCCTTCTCTGCCGGTTTGGCTTTTTCTTCCGGTTTGACCTTCTCGGCAGACTTGGTCGCGGCGGCCTTGCTCCCCGTCGCGCCCGCCGGCGTTACGGCAGGTTTCTCGCTACGCACACCGGCCGTAACGCCCTTGTCCGCCGCGCCCTTATCCACGACCGGCCCGCTGGCCAGCGCGGTCGAGCCATCGTCCTTCTTCACCCGCAGATAGATGCGGTCGGCATTGCGCATATCGAAAGCCAGCGCCTGGCCGCCGATCAACTGATTGGTGCCATCAAGCTGGGCAAATTTCACCAGCGCCGTGGCCCCCGCCTCGCCCCCCTCGGGCAGAGCCAGTGCCTGGCCGGTCTTGAAGGTGATGTTCCAGCGGCGGTGGCCCACCCATTCCGCCTCGGCCACCTGCGGGCGCAGCGCGGGCGCCGCATCGAGCAGCGTCGATAGATCGGCCACCTTGCCCTCGGCCCCAGCGCCTGCCAGCACCAGTCGTCCCTTGGCACGCGAGGCGCTGATGCCTTCCAGTTCATGACCGGTCTGGTCGATCAGCACGAAACTGTCGCTGCCATCGGCACCTTTCACGCGCATCACGGCATGGGGCTTGCGCTCGGTGATGTCGATCACCAGCGTATCGGGCAATTGCCGCGCCACGCGGGCATCCTCGACCCAGCTCAACTGCAGCAGATCGGCGCGAATCGCGCCCAGATCAATGCGCGTCATCGCCTGCCGGTTCTGGGCGCCCAGCACGCGCTCATACACCTGCAACTCGTTGATATGGCGCACTCCGTGCACCTCGACGCGGCGCACCGCGAAACCGGCGCGACTGGTCAGGCTGGCCACGCGCTCCTCGGCCATGGCGGGTACACCGGCCAGACTGGCCACCAGCCACAGCAAGGCCCCCGCGCAGGCGAGGATCACCACCAGGAAAATCCGGTGCAATTGGTATTCATCAAACGGCAACAGCGCCAGCACCGCATCCAGCGCCGATCCGGTCCGCTTGCGCGCGACATCCACCTTGCGCGCCGATTGCGCGCGGGCGGCGGCCTTGCGCGCGCTGGTTCCCTGACGGCGGAAGGTCTGGCTCATGCCTTCAGCGCCTCCGCGATGATCGCCTCGACCAGCGTTTCGTAATCCATACCGCAATAGCGCGCCTGCTCGGGCACGAGGGACAGCGGCGTCATCCCCGGCTGGGTGTTAATCTCCAGCAGGAACAGGCCCTCCACACCCTTCTCGTCATCCCAGCGGAAATCGCTGCGACTGGTGCCCTTGCAACCCAGCGCCCCATGCGCGGCCAAAGCCAGTTCCTTGCACTTTTCCGTGATCTCGGCAGGGATTTCGGCGGGGCAAACATGTTTGGTCAGCCCGTCGGTATATTTGGCGTCGAAATCATAGAATTCGGTGGTGGGGATCAATTCGGTCACCCCCAGCGCGCGATCTCCCAACACGGCAGTCGTGAGTTCCCGCCCACGGATGAAGGGCTCGGCCATCAATTCGTCGAAATGCAGCCACGGGCCTTCCGCGTCACGGGCAATCGGATTGCCGTAATTGCCGCTGTCAGTCACGATCGCCACACCCACGCTGCTGCCTTCGGCGGCGGGCTTGAGCACATAGGGACGCGGCAGCGGATCACCCGCGAACAGTTCCTCGGACTTCACCACACGCCCGCCCGGCATCGGGATGCCCAAAGGCGCAAGGAAACGCTTGGTCAGTTCCTTGTCGATGGCAATGGCCGAGGTGGTCGTACCCGAGTGGGTATAGGGGATGCCCAGCAGATCCATCATGCCCTGCACCGTACCATCCTCGCCAGGGCAGCCGTGCAGCGCGTTGAACACCACATCGGGGGCAGCTGCGCTGAGCACCTGCGCCACATCGCGGCCCATATCGACGCGGGTCACGCGATGCCCGCGCGCTTCCAGCGCCTTGGCCACACCCTCGCCGCTCATCAGCGAGACGGGGCGTTCCGACGACCAGCCGCCCATCAGCACGG
>DDES01000118.1 GCA_002336765.1 Novosphingobium sp. UBA1948
ACCTGTGGCAGGCGATGGGCTTTGCCATCGTTGGCCGCCTGCCGCTGGCTTTCCGCCATCCGGCGCTGGGGCCGGTGGATGCGCTGGTGATGTTCAGGCCTCTTTGATCCATAGAGGCAGGTTTCGGGCCAGCCCCTTGCCCAGATCCTCGGGCAGGGCGTCGGGCGCGAAGAAACCGGCATGGGTGATTTCGCGCAGGTCGGGCGCCGGATCGCCCTGACACCACCCCACCACCACATGCACGCGGTTGCCCGCGCCATGCAGACTGTCCAGCATGACAGCGGCGACGCGTGGCGCGTCCAGCGTGCAGCCCAGTTCCTCGGACAATTCGCGCGCGGCGGCGGGGATCGGGTCCTCGTCGCCATGCAGCCCGCCACCGGGTGGCATCCAGCAGGTCGGGCCATAGGAATGGCGCACCAGCAGCACGCGCCCTTCGCTGTCCAGCGCCAGAATGCGCACGCCCGCCACCTGCGGCTTGCGCCATGTCCACCACAGTTTGCGCAAGCCATGCGCGCGGCGCAGCGCCATGCGATGCAACACCGGCGGCAACAGGCCCAGCAGCGCCTCGATCCGGTGTTGCAGCCCGCTCACGCGAAGAGCAGCGCGGGGGCGTCGGTGGCGCCCAGCAATCGGGCGACGGGCAGATCATGCCCGCCCCGCGCCGCCGCCTCGAAAATCGCGCGCTTTTCCGCCCCGCGCGCCACGAACAGCAGCGCATCGGCGTCGATCAGGCTGGGGATGGTGAGCGAGAGCCGGTCGAACGGTGCCTCGGGCGGCAGCGGATCGGGCGTCAGCCGGATCACGCGCGGCGGCGCATCGGGGCGCGGATCGGTGTTGGGAAACAGCGAGGCGATATGCCCGTCCAGCCCCATGCCCAGCCATGCCAGCGCGAAATGCGGCGGGCTGGCGCCTTCCTCCAGCGGCACGATGCGCGCGCCCAAAGGCTCCAGCGCGGCGCGGATGCGGCCGACATTGGAGGCGGGGTGATCCTCGGGCACAATGCGGTCATCGCCGGGCCACACCGCGATCCGGTCAAACGGCAGGGCGCAGCCCGCCAGCTCGGCCAGAATGGGGAAAGGGGTCGATCCGCCGGGCAGGGTGATGGCGATCCCGCCCGCCTGCGCGGCCAGCGCGGTTTCGAGGCGGGCGGCGATCCAGCGGGCGATGTCGGCATCGCTGGCATCGGTGATGATCGAGGTCTGGGCCATAGGGTAGCGATACAGGGGCAGGGGCGCGGGGGGAAGGCGCCGCGATGCGCCCTGCAATGCTATGCGGGCAATGCTATGCGGGCAATGCCAGGCGCGCTATTTGCCCAGATTGATCCAGATCCACAGGGCAAAGCCCACACCAACCCCCAGCAGCACCGTGCCCGCCCAGCGCCGGATCTGGATGATCCCGCCCTCGCGGTCGAGCAAAGCCTGACCCGCCAGCCAGCCCATGATCACCGCAAAACCGGTGCCCACCGCGCCGCCCGCGCCCGCCTGCAACGGCGCCTCCACCATCAGCGCCAGCGCGAAGACCAGAAAGCGCCCCGCATCGGCGGCCTGTTGCATCAGCAGCACCAATCCGGCGGCAAACAGCGATCGGGTCGGCTCCTTGGCCTTGAACTTCGGCTTGAACAGCAAGGATTCCAGCCCCGCCGCCGCCACCGCGAAACAGGCCAGCACCAGCCGCGCGGGATAGGTCAGCTCCATCGCGATCTCGCCGCTGGCCCATGCGGCAAAAGCGCTGGCCAGCGCGCCGGTCAGCATCGCCATCAGCACCAGCCCGCGATGCCGCCCCAGCCGCGCGGTGAGCGCCGCCACCAGCATCTGGTCGCGCGCGCCGATGCCGGCAAGGAAACAGCCGATCATGGCCCAGAGCGTGGCGTTCATGCCTGATCCCCGCTCACGGCATCGCCGAAAACCGCATGGCGCAACACCTCGGCGATGCGTGCGGCGCGGGCTTGCAGGATGGCGGCGTCCTCGGGCGGCATCATCTGCGTGGTGGTCTGGTTCCACAGCGCCAGCCAGCGGTCGAACATTTCGGGCCGCAAACGTGCCGCCATCGCCCGATGCGCGGCGATGGGCTGGCCACGATAGACCCCGCGCCCGCGCAATTGCGCCGCCCAGAAACCGGTGAGCGCGCGGAAGTGATGCGGCCAATCCCCGATCATCGCGGCGAACACCGGCGCCAGCATCGCGTCCGCCCGCGCGCGGCCATAGAAAGCCTCGACCAGCGCGGCCAGATCAGGGTGCTTTTGCTGCGTGGAGGAGAGGGACTGCATCACGATTCGCGGCACCCTAGCGTGGCCGCGTGGAGGGCGAAAGGCCCCCGCCAGAGCTGTTCCAGCGCGGGGCACTTCGACTCGTCGCCAGCTATGGCCCATTCGTCGCTACGCCGTTTGTCTACTCATAGAATTGAGTTACCACGCCTAAGGTCGTCCTGAAGCAGGCGGGGCGGCCTGAGAGAGCCCCCAAGGAGGCACATTCGACGGACGGAATCCTGTGTCAGGCGCATGGATACGGGGTTTCGTCTGCCGTCGGATATGATCGCCAGATCGGGGCATTGCGGCTGTCGCGTCATTTTCGTGACTCGGCTGGAAATCTGCGGTACAAGTGCCGCCGATGGTGTCGGGTCCCTCCATCCTTTTTGTTTGCCTTGGCAACATCTGCCGCTCGCCGCTGGCCGAGGGGGCCTTTCGTTCCGCCGCCGCACAGGCAGGTTTGAGCATCACCATCGACTCCGCCGGAACCGGAAGCTGGCATATTGGCGAGCCGCCCGATGCGCGCGCGCAGGCCATCGCCCGCCGCCACGGGGTGGAGATCGCCCATTATCGTGGACGCCAGATCGAAAGCGCGGATTTCCAGCGTTTCAGCCATATTTTCGCGCTGGACGAGGCCAATCTGGCCGATCTGCGGCGGTTGGCGCCCGAGGATGCGCGGGCGCAGGTTGGCTTGCTGCTGGATGTGGTGGCGGGGCGCGAGGGGCAATCGGTGGCCGATCCCTATTATGGCGGGCCGGATGATTTCGCCGCCACCTGGGCCGAAGTGAGCGTTGCCGCCGAGGCGCTGGTGGCGCGACTGCGCGCCGGATTATAGTGCGGCTGGTGGGCCGGCCCCAGATTGACCATCAGGCAACGGGCGTGGCATGCAGCGCCGATGCAGAACCATGACCTGATCGCCTTCACCCGCAAAGCTTTTGTCGTGCTGTTGCTCGTTGCTTTCAGCGCGCTGGTGCTCAAACTATCCTATCTGCTGATGCTGATGTTTGCCTCGGCGGTGGTGGCAGTGATCCTGCGCGGGCTGGCCTCGCATTTTCTGACGCTGAAAGTGGGCGATGGCATGGCGGTGGCGCTGGCGGTGGTCGCGCTGCTGGCGATCATCGGCACGCTGGGCTGGCTGTTTGGCGGGCTGGTGTCGGAACAGTTTATCACGCTGGGCGCCCAGATGCCCGCTGCCATCGACCATGCCCAGCGGCAATTGGCGGCTTGGCATATCGACTATGATCTGCCTGCCATTGCCAAGGCGGCGCGCAGCCAGTTCGCGGCGATTTTCACGCAGGCGAGCGGCTTTGTCATCAGCGCGGGCGGGGTGGTGGCCGATGTGGCGGTGGTGTTTGTGGGCGGTATTTTCTTTGCCGCCGATCCCGCCTTCTATCGCGGCGGACTGCTGCGCCTGCTGCCGCGTTCGGTGGAGCCTTTGATGGCCGATACGCTGGACGATGCGGGGCGCGGGTTGGGCCTGTGGCTGAAAGGGCAGATGATTTCCAGCCTGTGTATCGCGGTGCTGACCTTCGCGGGGCTGACCGTGCTGGGCATTCCCTCGGCCACGGCGCTGGCGCTGATCGCGGGGGCGCTCGATTTCATCCCCTATCTCGGGCCTTTGCTGGCGGCGGTGCCCGGTGTGCTGGTGGCCTTCTCGGTCGGGCCGGTCACGGCGCTGTGGGCCACCGGCCTGTTCGTGCTGGTGCAGCAGATCCAGAGCAATGTGGTCCAGCCGCTGATCCAGAAGAATTCGGTCGATATGCCGCCCGCGGTGCTGCTGTTCTCGCTGATCGCCACGGGGATGCTGTTTGGCACGCCGGGCGTCTTGCTGGCCACGCCGATGGCGATCACACTCTATATCGTGGTCCAGCATCTCTATATCGGCGGGCTGCTGGGGCGGGAGGCCAAGCGCCCCGCCGCCCCGAAACAACCCGCGCCGGTGGACGAGGTTACGCCCTAATCCACCCACTCGCGCGCCAGATACCGGCTGGCCAGCGCCATCAGACCCGCCGCCACCAGATAGCATGACAGGCCGATGGTGATGGCATAGCGTAGCGCGTCGGCGCCGTAGGCCGGGGTCAGCTTGTCGGCCAGCAGGCCGATGAAGGGCGCGCCAAAGCCCACGCCGATCAGATTGTTGATGAGCAGGAAGCTGGCCGAGGCGGTGGCGCGCATCGGGGCGGGCACCAGATGTTGCACGGCGGTCAGCACCGGCCCGAGCCACAGATAGACCAGCGCCTGCGGCAACAGGAACAGCGCGAAAGCGGCAGGCGCGGTGGACACGAATTGCCCCGCGATGAAAAACGGCATGCCCGCCGCATAGGCCAGCGCGGGCATCAGCGCATAGGCGGCGCGGTTGCGCTGGCCCAGCCAGTCCGCCACATAGCCGCCCGCCAGCACCCCGACCACACCGCCGGTGAGCAGCAGGAAGCCGAAGAACTGGCCGGTCTGCACCAGATCGAGGTGGAATGCGGTCATGATCACCGAGGGCAGCCACACCGCCAGACCATAGCCCATCATCGAGCCTGCCCCCGCGCCAAAGGACAGCAGCCAGAAGCTGCGCTTGCCCGCCAGAATGCGGAACACCTCGCCAAAGGTGGGCTTGGCCTGCGGGGTTACAGGCGTGGGCGCCTCCGGCTCGCGGACAGCCAGCGCGAAGACCGGCGTGAACAGCAATCCCGCCAGACCCAGCCCGATGAAGGCCGCGCGCCAGTTCACATGCTGGGCAATATAGCCGCCCAGCAGAAAGCCCAGCGCCGAGCCGATGGGGATGCCCAGCGAATAGATCGCCAGCGCCCGCGCGCGCCTTTCGGGCGGGAAGACTTGCGCGATCATCGCATAGGACGGCGCCACGCCGCCCGCCTCGCCCACGCCTACGCCAAGGCGGCACAGGAACATCGCCGTGAAATTGCCCGCCAGACCGCACAGCGCGGTAAAGCCGCTCCACACCGCCAGCGAGGCCGCCACCACCAGTTTGCGCCCCTTGCGGTCGGCCAGCCAGGCCAGCGGCACGCCCATCGTCGAATAGAGCATCGCGAAGGCCAGACCCGACAGCAGGCCATACTGGAACTTGTCGAGATGCAGTTCGGCCATGATCGGCACGGCCAGAATGCCCAGAATCTGCCGGTCGATAAAATTGAAAACATAGACCAGCAACAGCATGGCCAGCACAAAAGCCGGTTTTTGCCGCATACCCGCGACGACCTTGCCCATTCTCTCTCTCCCGATAGCGCCCCAGCCTGACCCGTGTTTTGGCAAACTTGCATTTTGGCGTCGTTTGGGCATAATACTGAAAAATGAATCACGCTTCAAATCAGAAAGCGGAACGAGGATGGCAAAAGTGCATAAACCGGTCGATTCCCCGTCCAATCCTCCCGCGTCCCCACGGCCATCGGGCCCAAGGTCATCGGGTTCGCCCGCCAAGGCGCCCAAGACCGAACGCGGGCGGCGCACGCTGCGCGCCCTGCTGAACGCGGCGGCCGAGGAATTTGGCGAGAAAGGTTTTCACGAAGCCTCGATTTCCTCGATCACCGCGCGCGCCGGTGTCGCGACAGGAAGCTTCTACGTCTATTTTGACAGCAAGGAAGCGATATTCAAGGATCTGGTGCAGGATCTCTCGGGTCAGGTGCGCGATCATGTCGCGCCGCGCCTGCTGGAGGCGCCCGACGGGCTGGCCGCCGAGAGTGCGGGCCTTGGCGCCTATCTGGAATTCGTGCGCCAGCATAAAGAGATCTATCGCATCATCGACGAGTCCGAATTCGTCGATGCGGCCTCCTATCGCGCGCATTACACCAGTTCGGCCGCGCGCATCACCGCGCGCCTGTCCGCCGCGATGGAGCGTGGCGAGATCGGCCCCGGCCATGCCGAGGTGCGGGCATGGGCGATCATGGGGATGAACGTGTTTCTTGGCCTGCGTTTCGGCGTGTGGGGCGCCGAGGACGGGAGCGAGGATGTGGGAGAGGTGGTGCGCGAGGCGGGCCGCTTGCTGGCGCATGGCATAGCGCCCGAGGGCGCCGGCAAGAGCAACGCGCCAGATGGCGCGGGCAAGAACAGCGCGCCGGAAAAGGAATAAAACATGGGATTCGTTGAACGGCGCTGGCAGACCCCCGATGGCCTGTCGCTCTATGGCCGCGATTATGCGGGTGGCGCGGAGGCGGCGGAGCACTTGCCGGTGGTCTGCCTGCACGGGCTGACGCGCAACAGCCGCGATTTTGAATCTATCGCCGCGCATGTCGCCGGGGGCGGCTTTGCGGGTGGCGGTCGACGCGTGCTGGCGCTGGATATGCGCGGGCGCGGGCAATCGGAGCGTGACCCTGCCGAGCAATATGACGTTGCCACCTATGTCCGCGATGTGACGGGCTGGATGGAAGCGCTGGCCATGCCGCGCGCGGTGTTCATCGGCACCTCGATGGGCGGGCTGATCACGATCGAACTCGGCGCGCAGCATCCTGAAAAGGTGGCGGCGGCGGTCATCAACGACATCGGACCGCAATTGTCGATGGTCGGGCTGGGGCGCATCGCGGGCTATGTCGGGCAGGGCGCGCCTTTGCCTGACTGGCAGGCGGCGGCGGATGCCTGTGCGCGGATGAACGCCGATGTTTTCGCCCATTACGGGGCGGAGCAGTGGATGGGCATGGCCCGCCGCCTGTTCCGTGAGGAAGGCGGGCAGGTGGTGCTGGACTATGATCCGGCGATCGCCCGCGCGCTGGCCCGCATCGTGGCCGATCCCGATCCATGGGGCAAATGGCATGGCTTTGCCGATGCGCGCCCTGTGCTGCTGCTGCGCGGCACGGTGACCGATCTGCTCGATTTGGACGTGGCCGAGGCGATGGTGGCGGGCAAGCCGCAGGCGCGTCTGGCGCCGGTGGCGGGCGTGGGCCATGCGCCGGTGATGGACGAACCCGACGCCGTGGCGGCCATCGAGCGTTTTCTCGCCAACGTTGATTGAGCGCGTCGCCCCATCAGGGGCCAAGGCAAGCTGCCACAAAGAAACCCCCGAGGGCCGAAGCCTTCGGGGGTTTTCTGTGAGAGGCTTTCTGCCTTCAGGTTTCCGCCGCGCCGGAGGGTCGGTTGGCGCGGCGGAAACCTTGCGTATCAGAAAGTGAAAGAGGCCGAAACGTAAACCTGACGCGGGTTGCCGTAATAGGCGGTCAACACGCCTTCCTTGCCCAGCGTGGCGGTGGGCAGGCCAGCGCCGTTCAGCCCGATGGCGCCGCTGGTGGCATTGGCTGCCACATAGGCATAGCCCGAGGTGATGTAGCGCTTGTTGGCAAGGTTCTTGCCATAGACGCCGATCATCATGCGGCTGTCGGGCGAATGCCAGACGAGGCTCGCGTCGAGCAGCGCATAGGCGGGCTGATCGAGATAGACGTTCGGGATTTCATACTGATAGGTGGTGCTCTTGAACGAGACACCGCCGCTCAGATCGACACGGCCCTGCGGCAGGGTCACGGTGTAGGTGGCCGAAGCATTGCCGGTCCACGAAGGCGTGTTCTGCACCTTGCGGTTGGCGGCCACATCGGTCGGCACGCTGGCGATATTGGTGATATAGCTGCGATACTTGGCATCGATATAGCCCAGCGAACCGGCCAGCGACAGGTTGCCCAGCTTCACGCGGGCTTCCGCCTCGGCGCCCTGCATCCGCGCCTTGCCCGCGTTGGACACCACGCCGCAGAAGCTGGGCAGGCCCGACACGGTGCAGGCCACCGAGCCCGGGATCTGCACATCGGTGTAATCCATGCGGAAAGCGGCAAGGTTGAGGCTCAGCTTGCGGGCGAACAGGCGGGTCTTGAGGCCCAGTTCATAGTTGTTCACCGATTCGGGGCGGAAGCTCAGATATTGGCCCTGCGACACACCGGCCGGAGCATTGACGCCCACGCCGCGCGGGTCGAAACCGCCGCCCTTGAAGCCCTGCGAATAGGTCGCATAGAGCGTGTTGTTGCCATCGGGCTTATAGGTGAGCGAGACGCGCGGGGTGAACTTGTTGAAGGTGGCATTGCCGCTGAAATTGGTGCTGGGCGCGCCAAAGGCCGTGCCCGCGCCGCCGAACACCGGCGAACCGCCGCCCAGATAGTTCTGGCGCACGATGGTCGCGCCGCGCTTGTCCCACGTGTAGCGGCCACCGGCCTCGATGCTGAACTGGTCGGTCAGCTCGTAGGTCATGTTGACGAAACCGGCCATCGTGTTGGTCTTGATGTCGGCGTTGGTGTAGGCGGCAAGGCCTGCAACCGTGGTGAACAGGCGCACGTCGAACTGGGTCAGCGCGTCGGCATCCAGATAGTAGAAGCCGGCCATGCCGTTGAAACGGCCCTTGGAATAGAGCACCTGAAGCTCCTGGCTCCACTGGTGGTTCTTGTAGAAGGCGGGCACGTCCACATCGACCAGCGCCGAGGCGTCGAAGTCGATCGGCGAGGAGCTGTCATCCTTGCGGTACGAGGTGATCGAACGCAGCGTCAGCGCGTCGTTCGGGGTGGCTTCGAGGAACAGCGACCAGCCCCATGCCTTCACATCCTGCGCGGGGCTGGTGAGGCCGCCCTGCGTGTCATACTTGTTGACCAGCACCGGATTGCCCGAGACAAGGCCGGGGATCAGGCGGTGGCCGCCACGGGCGTTCGACGCGTCATGCGTATAGTCACCCGACAGGCGGGCGAAAATCTTGTCGCCATGCACCTCAAGGCTGCCGCGACCGGCCCAGATGTCCTTGTTGTAGTTCGACTGGCCGGTGGTCAGGTTCTTGCCGAAGCCGCCGCGCGTCAGGCGGGCCAGCGAGCCGCCGATGCGGATCAGGCCATCCTTGGTGACCGGAGTCGAGGCGGTGATGATGCCGTCGGCCTGATCATACGAGCCATAGGTGCCCTTGATCGTGGCGGTGGGCTTGTTGGCGATGCGCTTGGTCACATATTTGATCGCGCCGCCGATCGTGTTGCGGCCATAGAGCGTGCCCTGCGGGCCGCGCAGCACTTCGACGCGCTCCACATCATAGACATCGAGCACGGCGGCCTGCGGACGGTTGAGGTACACATCGTCGAGATAGAGGCCAACGCCCTGTTCAAAGCCGGAAACGGGATCCTGCTGGCCCACGCCGCGGATAAAGGCCGAGAGCGTCGAGTTGGTGCCGCGCGAGGGTTCCAGCGTGACGTTGGGCACTTCATCGGCCAGCGCGGTGATGTCGGTCACGCCCTTGGAGGCCAGCGCCTCGCCCGAGAAGGCGGTGATGGCGATCGGCACGTTCGACAGGCTTTCCGTGCGGCGACGCGCGGTGACGAGGATTTCGCCATTGGCGGCGGTGGCCTGCGGCTCATCGGCGGCGAAGGCGGGGGTGGCGAAAGTGCCCAGCGCGACCGAGCCCAGCAGGCTGATGGCCAGAAGGCGCGACGGATTACGGGTGTTAAGCGGGTTCAGGGCCATGTCACTCTCCTTGCACGGCTTTCATGCAGCCGTTCTCTGAAGGTGACTTTATTGAAAGGTGAACCGCCTTTCAACTTCCAATTTCATGTCGGGCATAGAAATAGGTCCCGACCGTGGCGCGGGAGCAACAGGGGGGCGGCAAAAGCGGGAGAATCAGTGGATCAGCGCGGTGCGCAAAGGCTGCGCCACCGAGGCAGCGACTGCGGTGGCGGCCGGCACCACCACGGGCGGCACGTCGCGACCCTGATGCTGGGCCAGCCATGCCGGATAGGCGTCGGCGGGCATCGGCCGCGCCAGCAGATAGCCCTGCAACTCGTCGCAACCCAGCGAGGTGAGGCGGGCCATTTGCTCGGCGCTCTCAACCCCTTCGGCAATCACCTTGCGGCCCAGCGCGCGCGAAACGCTGACCACCGCGCCCAGCATGGCCTCGCCGCGTTCATCGGTGCCGATGGCGCTCACCAGCGAGCGGTCGATCTTGACCGTGTCGAAATCCAGCCGCGCCAGTTGCGAGAGATTGGAATAGCCAACGCCGAAATCGTCGATGGCGATGGCAATGCCCGCCTTGCGCAGCGCGCCGACCCTTTCGGCGGTGCGGTCGAAATCGGCCATCGCGGTGCCTTCGGTGATTTCCAGCTCGATCAGCGCCGGATCCAGCCCGTGATCGCGCAACAGACCCATCACATAGGACGCCAGCCCCGCGCGCTCGAATTGCACCGGCGAGACATTGACGGCCACCTTGGTCGGCATTCCGGCATCGGCCCAATACCGCGCCTGACGCACCGCCATGCGCAGGATGCTCTCGCCCAGCGCGATCATCAGCCCGCATTGTTCGGCCACGCGGATAAAGGTTTCGGGCGGCACCGGCCCCAGTCCGGGGCAATCCCAGCGCACCAGAGCCTCTACACCCGTCACCGCCTTGGTGCGGGCATTGACCTTGGGCTGGTAATGCAGGGTCAGCAGATCATCGACCACGGCCAGATGCAATTCGCGCTCGATCAGCGCGCGTTCCTCGGCCCTGTCGCGCAGCGAGGCGTCGAAAAAGGCATAGGTTGATCCGCCCAGTTCCTTGGCCCGCATCATCGCGATGTCGGCATAGGTCAGCAACTGGTCGGGGTCGGTGGTGTCGTCGGGCAGGCGGGCGATGCCGATGCTGGCGCTGATGAACAGCTCCTTGTGCTGGACAGCAAAGCTCTCGTCCAGCGCCTGCTCAATGCGTTCGACTACGGTGGTCAGCGCGCCGCGCTCGCAGGCATGGGGCAACAGGATGATAAATTCGTTTCCGCCCAGCCGCGACACCACCGGCCGAGTCGGGCAATCGGGGCTCAACTCGCCAAGATGGGTCAGGCCGCCGTCGATGTCGGCCGGGGTGAGGCCCAGCCCGTCGCGGATCAACCGCTGGCCCACCTGTCGCAGCAGGTCGTCGCCCGCGTCCTGACCGACGCTGTCGTTGATGCGCTTGAAACCGTCGATATCGATGAACAGCATCGCGCCGGCGCAATTGCCGGCGCCCTTGGCGCGGGCCAGATTCTGGATGTGGCGCAAGGCCGCGCGATTGGGCAGGCCCGTCACCGGATCGATATAGGCCAGCATGTTCATGCGCAGCACATTGCTGTTGATGCGCTCGGCCATGGCGCGGAAGCCATCGGCCAGATCGCCCACCTCGCAAGAGCAATCGATTTCAACCGGGCGCGAATAGTCGCCTTGCCCCAGCGCCAGCGTGCTGCGATGCAATTCGTTAATCATGCCGGAAAGCCGGGAAGCGGCCAGATAGTTCACCAGCGGCGGCAGGCCCAGCGCCAGCACCAGCGCCAGCCAGCCGGTCTCGGAGGGAAGGCTGCCGGTCAAACCGATCGTCAAGGCCGCCACCAGCAGGCTCATCACCAGCGCCATCAGCGCAAAGCGCAGGGGAATGCTGTTCAATCCCCGGCCTTTTGCCCTGATTTTACGGCGCTGCGCCATTTAAACCCCCTGCACGCCACAAGCAAAGTGACGTCTTTGACGGCTATGCGCTTTCAGCCTTTGTGGTATGCTTAAACTGCCGGTACGGGTTAGAGCCTAGGCGGGTCAGGGATCCTGCCGGTCGGCCTCGTCGTCGATCCACAGATTATGGGCGTCGATGCGCAGGCGGGTGAAGGCTTGCGCGGCCTGGGCGCGGGCGCTGGCTTCGGCGCGGAAGGCGTCATGCGCCATGCGTTCGGCCAGCAGCACGTCGGACAGGTCGATCTCGCCCAACTGGTGCCCGCGGCGGGTCTTGGCGAGCGTCGCCACCTGCGCATCGAGCGCGGCGCGGGCGCGGGCCCATGCGGCCTGCGTCGCCTCGGCCTCGGCCAGATCGGCCTCGGCCACTTCCTCGATGTCGCGGCGGGTGGCTTGCAGATCGGCCTG
>DDES01000056.1:0-209 GCA_002336765.1 Novosphingobium sp. UBA1948
CTGGGCCGGGGCCGTCGAGCCGAAGGGGTTCAGACTGCCACAGGCCGCGAGCGCCACCACCAGTCCGCCGAGCATCGCGCCGCGGACGGCCCGTCCCACCTGCTTGCCTTGCACTTCAGCCTGCATCACTTCCGCCCACCGCTCGGTTCCTCTGCGCTGTCTAGCCGAGGGGTCGGGGGCGGACAAGGTTTTTCAACCCCGGCCCCGCC
>DDES01000056.1:282-13573 GCA_002336765.1 Novosphingobium sp. UBA1948
CCCAATTCGGATTCCCCTGAGTTGGGCCGACCTTTGACACACGAGGGAAAACGAAATGAAAAAGGTTCTTCTTGCGACCACGGTTCTGGCCGGCTTCGCTGGCGCCGCGTTCGCCGATGACGCGACCAGCGTGAAGATTTCGGGCTACGGCCGCGTCGGTATCGTCAACAACAGCAAAGCGACGGGCGCCAAGACCCAGGTCGTCAACCGCCTGCGCTTCAACATCGACGCCTCGACCACCACGGATTCGGGCGTTGTGTTCGGTGCTCGTCTGCGTCTGCAGAACGACACGGGCGACACCGGGACGACGGGCAACAACGCCCTGCTCTACACCGAATACCAGGGCCTGCGCGTTGAAGTTGGCAACACCAACACCGCCTACGACAACACCACGCTTCTGTGGGGCTCGGAAGTCGGCTACCGCGACTCGTCGTTCGGCGACCCCTACGAATACACCTTCTACTACGACAGCAAGGCTGGCGGTTCGCAGGGTGCCCTGTCCAACAACCACATGGGCCTGTTCGCCTCGTACACGGTTGGCGACTTCACCGGCATGATCTCCTACGTGAACCCCGACCAGGGCGCGAAGAGCCTGCCGGCTGGCTGGAAATCGGAAATCGCGGTTTCGGGCCTCTACAAGTACCAGCAGTTCACGTTTGAAGCTGCCATGGTCAAGAACGGCGCTGGCATCAGCGGCAACGATCCCTGGTTCATCGGCGCGGCCTACGCGATCAACGACAATGCCAACGTCGGCCTGAACTACATCGACGAGCACATGGGCACGACGGCGATCGCCAACCAGGCGGCGACCTACGGCACCAACGTCGATCCGGGCAAGACCATCACGCTCTACGGCAACTACAAGATGGACAAGACCACGCTCAAGGCCTACATCGCCCACAACGATGGCGGCTCGGTCACTGCTGGTGTCCTGACCAAGAACCCGTCGCAGAACGCCTACGGCATCGGTGCTGACTACGACCTCGGCGGCGCTCGCCTGTCGGGTGCGGTCCAGCGCGGCTATGCCAAGCAGACGATCGTCGACGTCGGCGTCCGCTTCGACTTCTGATCTTACGATCAACGATCACGGAAAGAGCGGGCTTCGGCCCGCTCTTTTCTTTTGTGCACCGCTGTGGTCCTTTGGGGCCGGAATGCGGGGGCACCATGGGACTGGCCGACATCAGGGACAAGATCGCGGCAGCGGAACGCGACGCCGGGCGCGCGCCGGGGTCGGTCCGGCTCATCGCCGTGTCCAAGGTCCAGCCGGCCGACCGGGTCGAGGCCGTTCTGGCCGAGGGGCAGCGGCTTTTCGGCGAGAATTACGTGCAGGAAGCGCAGGCCAAATGGCCCGACTGGCGGGCGCGCTTTCCGGGAACGCAAGTTCACATGATCGGGCCCCTGCAGACGAACAAGGCCAAGGTTGCGGTCGGGCTTTTCGAGGCGATCCATACGCTCGACCGCCCGTCGCTTGCGGAAAAACTCGCGCGGCTGGCGCAGGACCGGGGGGCGAGCCCCGAGCTTTTCATCCAGGTCAACACCGGGTCCGAGCCGCAGAAGGCTGGCGTGCTGCCGCCCGATGCCGACGCCTTCATTGCTGCCTGCCGGGGGATGGACCTGCCGGTCGTGGGGCTGATGTGCATTCCGCCGGACGGCGAGGACAGCCGCCCGCATTTCCGTGCGCTGGCCGGAATTGCGGCGCGAAACGGCCTTTCGGGCCTGTCGATGGGCATGAGCGGCGATTTCGAGACCGCGATCACGCTGGGCGCCACGCATATCCGCGTGGGTAGCGCGCTGTTCGGGGCGCGGGGCTAACTTGCGCGGGCTGATCGTCACCGGCACCGACACGGGCATCGGCAAGACGGTGCTGGCGGCGGGTTTGGTCGGAGCGCTTAAGGCGCGCTACTGGAAGCCGGTGCAGGCGGGGCTGGAGGAGGAAACCGACAGCGAGACCGTGGCGCGGCTGGTGCCCTATGCTGTGGTGCATCCCGAGGCCTATCGGCTGAACACGCCCGCCAGCCCGCATTATGCCGCGCGGCTGGATGGTGTGGCGATTGATCCGGCGCTTCTGGCTTTGCCCGAAGGCGCGGGGCCACTGGTGGTCGAAGGGGCAGGGGGCGCTTTGGTGCCCCTGTCCGAAACGCTGCTTTATGCCGACCAGTTTGCCGCTTGGGGCCAGATGGCTGACATGCCTGTGGTGGTGGGTGCGCGCACCTCTTTGGGTACGATCAACCATTCCTTGCTGACCATCGAGGCTTTGCGGGCGCGTGGCTGCGCCATCGCGGGCGTGGCTTTCGTGGGCGATGAAGTGGCCGAGAGCGAGCGTTTCATCTGCGCCCATGCCGGTGTTCGCCGCTTGGGCCGCTTGCCGCTGCTCGATCCTTTGACGCCCGAAACGCTGGCGCAGGCGATGCGGGGCTTTGATCTGGCGGGGCTGGTATGATCCGCTCGCCGGTCTGGCATCCTTTTACCCAGCATGGGCTGGGCGAACCGATCCCGCTGGTGGAGCGGGCCGAGGGCGCGGTGCTGCATCTGGCCGACGGGCGCCGCATGGTGGATGCCATCGCCAGTTGGTGGGTGGTGACGCATGGGCATGGCCATGCGCGCATCATCAAGGCGATTCAGGATCAGGCGGCGCGGCTGGATCAGGTGATCTTTGCCGGATGGACGCATGAACCCGCCGAGACGCTGGCGCGCGGTTTGGTAGAATTGACCGGCCTGCCTTATGCCTTCTTCTCCGATTCAGGATCGACGGCGGTGGAAGTGGCGCTGAAAATGGCGCTGGGCTTCTGGGCCAACCGCGGTGAGGCGCGGCACCGTATTCTGGTGATGCAGCATTCCTATCATGGCGACACGATCGGCGCGATGAGCGTGGGCGAGCGCGGGGTTTACAACGCGGCCTATAGCCCGCTGCTGTTCGATGTGGGCACGATCCCTTTCCCGCATGCAGGCGCCGAGCAAGCCACGTATGATGCGCTGGAGACGGCGTGCAAGGCGGGCGCGGCGGCGTTTATTGTCGAGCCGCTGATCCTCGGCGCGGGCGGGATGCTAGCCTATCCGCCGCATGTGCTGGCCGAAATAGCGCGAATTTGCGCGGCGCATGGCGTCTTGCTGATTGCCGATGAGGTGATGACCGGTTGGGGCCGCACCGGTACATTGCTGGCTTGCGAGCAGGCGGGTGTGACGCCCGATATTCTCTGCCTCGCCAAGGGGATCACCGGCGGCTCGATCCCGCTGGCGGTGACGATGGCCAGTGCCGCGATTTACGATGCGCATTATTCGAAGGACCGCGCCAAGACCTTCTACCATTCCTCCAGCTATACCGCGAACCCGATCGCCTGCGCGGCGGCCTGCGCCAATCTGGCCGTGTGGCGCGAGGAGCCGGTGGCGCAGCGGATTGCCGATCTGGTCGCGCGTCAGGCGCAGGGGGCGGCGATGTTGGCGGGGGTGTCGGGCATTGCGGGCGTGCGGCAATGCGGCACGATTCTGGCGCTGGATTATGAAGTGGCCGCTGGCGGCTATCTCTCGGATTTGCAGCCGCGCCTGCTGGCGTTTTTCCGTGAGGCTGGCCTGTTGATCCGGCCCTTGGGCAATACGGCCTATCTGATGCCGCCCTACAGCATCACGCCCGGGGATCTCACCCGCTGCCACGGCGCTTTGGCCGAGGCAGCGAGGTTGATCTAAACCTTACTCTTCCTCGCCCTCGTTCACCGAGCGGTAGAGTTCCAGTTCATTGCCGCGCAGCGTGACGATATGCAGCAGGTTGGTCGCGCCCGGCGTGCCGAAGGGAACGCCGGCCAGCGTCACCAGCTTGCTGCCCGCCGTGCCGAAGCCATGGCGCAGCGCCATGCGCTTGCCCTTGGCGATCATTTCCTCAAAACTTCCGATGTCGCGCGTGAACACCGCATGGGCGCCCCACAGCAGTGCCGATTTGCGCGCCGTCTTGCGGCTGGGGGTCAGCACCAGCATCGGGACCGAGGGACGTTCGCGCGCCACGCGCCGCGCGGTCGAGCCGCTGCCGGTGAAGATGATGATGCCCGCCAGCGTTACCGTATCGGCAATCGCGGCGCTGGCCTTGGCGATGGCGTCGGCCGTGGTCTGGTCGGGGTTGATCTCGGCCAGATGCACGCGCTGGCCATAGGATGTGTCCTTTTCGACCTGCGTGGCGATGCGGTGCATGATGGTCACCGCCTCTTCCGGCCACTGGCCCGCCGCCGTTTCGGCCGAGAGCATCACCGCATCGGCGCCGTCATAGACCGCATTGGCCACGTCCGACACTTCGGCGCGGGTGGGGGCGGGGCTTTCGATCATGGATTCGAGCATCTGGGTTGCCACGATCACCGGCTTGCCGCTGCGGCGGGTGAGTTCGACGATCTTCTTCTGGATCGGCGGCACTTCCTCGGGCAGCAGTTCGACGCCCAGATCGCCGCGTGCCACCATGATGCCATCGGCCAGTTCGATAATGCCTTCCAGCGTATCAAGCGCGGCGGGCTTTTCGATCTTGGCGATCAGATTGCCATGTCCGCCCATCAGGCGGCGGCATTCGGCCACATCCTCGGGGCGCTGCACAAAGGACAGGCCGATGAAATCGGCATCATGCTCGATGGCGAAGGCCAGATCGCGGCGGTCCTTTTCGGTGAGCGCGGGCACGGGTACCACGGCATCGGGAATGTTCACGCCCTTGCGGTCGGAAATGACGCCGCCCACTTCCACGCTGCACAGGATGGCGTTTGCGTCCGCCGTGATCACGCGCAGGCGCAGCTTGCCATCGTCGATCAGCAGGCGCTGACCCTTTTGCAGCACGCCAAACAATTCGGGATGCGGCAGGCAGACGCGGTTTTCGTCGCCCGGCTCGGGGTTGCGGTCAAAGGTGAAATGGCCCGAATGGCGCAGCACGGTGCGGCCATCCTTGAACGCGCCCACGCGCAGCTTGGGCCCTTGCAGATCGCACAGGATGGCGATCGGCTTGCCGAGTTCGGCCTCCACCTGCCGCACATTGGCGATGGTTTCGGCGTGGACGGCGTGGTCGGCATGGCTCATGTTGACGCGGAAGGCATCGGCGCCCGCGCGCACCAGCTTGGCGATCATCTCGGGCGTACGGCTGGCGGGGCCGAGCGTCGCCAGAATCTTGACCTTACGACCGCGCGGATCAAGTCTGGTGGGATCAAGCTTGCTCACTATACCGTAACTCCCTTTGCGGTTTGCCGCGCTTCTATGGCAAAGCATGAAGGCAAACCCAAGAACACCCTGTGCTGGATGACCTTATGAATATGAATGCAACCGGATCCGATCCGCTCGATCACCTTGACGATGCCCACGCGGCGGCGGCCTTCCGGCGGCTGGTGCGCCATCTGCGTCATAGACATGACGCGCAGAATATCGACCTTATGGGCCTTTCCGGATTTTGCCGTAACTGTCTGGCCGACTGGATCGTAGCGGCTGGCGCTCCGCTCGACAAGGGCGCGGCGCGGGCGGTGATCCACGGCATGCCTTTCGAGGAATGGAAGAGCCGCTATCAGACCGAGGCTACGCCAGAGCAGATGGAGCGCATGGCGCAAAGCATGAAGCTGAACGCGCCCGATCACTAAGGGTCATCCTCGATTGCCTGTGGATGATGCGCGTGGCGGCTTTCCTACCCGCCGCCGCGCCGCTATCCCGCGCCGACTCATATTCACACCATCCGGAGAATCACATCATGGCTGATCAAGCCGCCGACGAACGCCTGCGCCTGCTGATCGAGCGCATCGAACGCCTTGAGGAAGAAAAGAAGGGTATCGGCGACGATATCAAGGATGTCTATCTGGAGGCCAAGAGCGCCGGTTATGATCCCAAGGCGATGCGCCAGGTGATCCGCATCCGCAAGATGAAGCCCGATGACCGCAAGGAAATGGAAGCCATCCTTGACGTTTATCTGACCGCGCTGGGGATCGCTTGAGCGCCTGTGGGCACTGAGTGAAGGAGGGAAGGGCAGGGCATGGCGCTTCGCAAGCTGGTTTCCGTCTGGCTCGCCATGCTGGCCCTGTTGCAGTATCGGTCATCGTGGGCTGTCATCGCACTTCTCGCCGCTATGCACTGGAGCAAGCTTCCCGTTGCGGTGTGGCTGCTTGGCGATGTTCAAGTCTATGACGAGGGGCGTGTAGGCCGTATCGGCCTCGCGCTTACGGTAGTCTTTGCTGTGGCCGTTATGATGGCGCATCTCTTGCTTTCGCGCACCCTCGTGTCGCGCAATAGCGATCAGATGGCCGGTGGAGCATGGCTTGGCCTGTGGGTGGCCATGCAACTGGGCGCTGTGCTGCTCGGCGCGGCTCTGGGATGGCTGTTCAGAAGCGTGTCTCCAGCCTTTGCCTACACAGCTCTGGCGCAAGCGATAGCGTCGGCACTTGCTCTTTGGCCCTTCTTTCTGCCGATGGTCTGGGCAACCGCGCTGGCTTGCGGTGAAACCGCATGGGGCATGGGGGAGATCGCCGGCCGCCTGCGTCCAGCCCTGCTATTCTGGTTGGTCGGTTTTGTCCCTGTTTGCGCGCTAACGGCAATTCCCGCGCAGATGATTGTCACCTACCTCTTCGGTGGGGTACCTGCTAACGACTATCAAGCCCCTAGTGGCCAATTGCTGCAGGCATTGCTGTCGACGTTCGCAGCGCTATTACCCCTGTTCTTCGCACTCGCCGCTTGGCGCTCGCTGTCGGACGCACCAAGCACTGCCGGAGAGATCTTTGCCTGACGGGTGCGCAACCTGCCCGTTGCCCACGCGGCGCTTCTCGGCTATCGGCGCTGCCAACTCCACCCATAAGCATATGAAGTGACTCATGGCAGGCCATTCCAAATTCAAGAACATCATGCACCGCAAGGGTGCGCAGGATAAGAAGCGCTCGGCGCAGTTTTCCAAGCTGAGCCGCGAAATCACCGTGGCTGCCAAGATGGGTATGCCCGATCCTGACATGAACCCCCGCCTGCGCGCTGCGGTCAACGCGGCCAAGGCGCAGTCGATGCCCAAGGACAATATCCAGCGCGCGATCGACAAGGCCAGCAAGGGTGATGGCGAGAACTACGAGGAAGTGCGCTACGAGGGCTATGGCCCGGGCGGCGTTGCGATCATCGTCGAGGCGCTGACCGACANNGCACCGCCACCAACGTCCGCACCGCTTTCGCCAAGAATGGCGGTAATCTGGGGGCCAGCGGCGCGGTGAGCCACGGTTTCGACCGCCTCGGCCTGATCGAATATCCGGCCAGCGTGGGTGACGAGGACAAGGTGCTGGAAGCCGCCATCGAGGCGGGTGCCGATGACGTCGAATCCGATATGGGCGATGGCGACGAGAACCCCGGCAGCCACTCGATCTGGGTGTCGGTCGATTCGCTGCACCCCGTCGCGCGCGAGCTCGAAAAGGTGCTGGGCGAGGCCGAGGGCGTCAAGCTGGCTTGGCGCCCGCAGCTCAAGACCGAGGTGGATGCCGACACCGCCGCCACGCTGCTCAAGCTGATCGACGTTCTGGAAGACGACGACGATGTGCAGACCGTCTGGGGCAATTATGAAATCCCCGACGAGGTGATGGAAAAGCTGGGTTGATCATATTGGGCATTGACCCCGGCCTGACCTGCACCGGCTGGGGGCTTGTCGCCAAGGCGGGCAGCCGCATCAGCCATGTCGGCAACGGGCAGATCCGCACCGATCTCGACCTCTCGATGGCCGAGCGTCTGCTCGAACTGGATCGTGGCCTGACGGCGGTGATCGACATTTACCACCCCGATTTCGCCGCCGTCGAAGAGATCTTCGTCAACGTCAACCCGCAGTCCACGCTCAAGCTGGGGCAGGCGCGGGGGGTGGCGCTTTGCGCGGCGGCGCGGGCGGGTCTGGCGGTGTCGGAATATCCCTCCAAGGTGGTGAAAAAGGCGCTGGTCGGCACCGGCGGGGCTGCCAAGGGGCAGGTGCAGGCGATGCTGGGCGTGCTGCTGCCGGGGGTCAAACTGGCCGGATCGGATGCGGCAGACGCGTTGGCCGTGGCCATCACCCATGCGCATCATGTGGGCAGCCATCGCTAACGCGTTTTTCCATTTTGCAAAAGATGTTCCCAAATCGTTCCACTTTCGCTAGGCTATGCGCATGATTGCGAAGCTGACCGGCATTCTGGATGATTTCGGCCCTGATTGGGCGGTGATCGACGTCAATGGCGTGGGCTATCTGGTGTTCTGCTCGGGCCGGACGCTGACCGCGCTGGGCATTCGCGGCGATGCCTGCACCGTCTATACCGAGATGCAGGTGTCCGAGACGGACATGCGCCTGATTGGCTTTACCTCGGCGGGCGAGCGGGCGTGGTTTCGCCTGTTGACGGCGGTGCAGGGGGTCGGCTCGAAAGTGGCGCTGGCGATTTTGAGCGCGCTGACGGTCGAGGAATTGCAGCGCGCCTGTGCGGGCGGCGATAGCGCGATGGTGGCGCGTGCCAATGGCGTAGGGCCGAAACTGGCGGCGCGCATTGTCAACGAATTGAAGGACAAGGCCGGAGGCATGGCTTTTGGCGCTGGCGGCGTGACAGTGGCTGGCGGAGCGCCGGTGATGCCCGAAGGTAATGTCGCGGGCGATGTGGTCTCGGCGCTGCAAAACCTCGGTTTCAAACCCGCCGTGGCGGTGAGTGCCACGGAAGCCGCGATTGCCGAACTGGGCGAGGAAGTGGGCGTCTCCGCGCTGATCCGCGTGGCGTTGAAGAAGGCGGCGGGGTGATGGGCTATACCAATCTCCAGTTTCGTGGCGATTTTTCGCGTCCAGACAAGACGGATGGCCATCGCGCCGGTCAGGAACTCGCTGAACTGCTGCATCAGGGCATGGCCGGTCGTGGTTTGGCCGTGACAGAGCCGGTGCAGGAGGATTGGGGCTGGTGTTTCTATGCCAGTCTTGATGGCTGGCGGATGCTGGTCGGCTGCGGGGCGCATCCCGATGATGCTGACGGGTGGCTGTGCTTTGTCGACAAGCCGGGCTTTAGCCTGCGCGGCCTATTCGTATCATCTGCGTCGGCGGTGGATCAGGTGGCCAGTGCCATGCACGCCATTATCGCGGGCGATCCGCGAAGCTATCAGCGCCGGTGGTGGGCCGATGCCCATGGCATTGGCGAGGCAATAGCGTGCTGAAATGACCGATAACCCCCTCCTTTCCGCCCATCGCCAGATCGAGGATATGGACGCTGCGTTGCGTCCTAAAACCTTGGCCGAATTCGTGGGGCAGGCCGCCGCCAAGGACAATCTCAGCGTCTTTATCGAGAGCGCCAAGAGCCGCAAGGAGGCGCTCGACCATACGCTGTTTTTCGGTCCGCCGGGCCTCGGCAAGACCACGCTGGCGCNNTCATCGACGAGATCCATCGCCTCAATCCGGCGGTGGAGGAAGTGCTCTATCCCGCGATGGAGGACCGCGCGCTTGATCTGATGATCGGCGAGGGGCCGTCGGCGCGCTCGGTGCGGATCGATCTGCCGCCCTTCACCCTGATCGGCGCCACCACGCGACAGGGCCTGTTGCAGACCCCGCTGCGCGATCGTTTCGGCATTCCCGTTCGCCTGCAATTCTATACGGTGGACGAGCTCGAGCGCGTCATCACCCGTGCCGCCGGCCTGCTGGGCATGGGGATCGCGCGCGATGGTGCGCGCGAGATAGCTGCCCGCGCCCGAGGCACCCCGCGCGTGGCGGGCCGCTTGCTGCGCCGTGTGCGCGACTTCGCCCATGTCGCGGGCAGCGAGACCATCACCCGCGCCATTGCCGACAGCAGCCTCACCCGTCTGGAGGTCGACAGGATCGGCCTCGATGCGCAGGACCGCCGCTATCTCCACATGATCGCCGATATCTACAAGGGCGGGCCGGTGGGCGTGGAAACGCTGGCCGCAGGCCTGTCCGAACCGCGCGATACGATCGAGGAGGTGATCGAGCCTTATCTCATCCAGCTGGGCCTGATTGCCCGCACTGCGCGCGGGCGATGCCTGAACGATCGCGGGTGGCAGCATCTCGGCCTGACACCGCCTGACCAGAACCCGACGGCGGGGCAGGGCGGGCTGTTCGATTCGGGCGATGCGGGATAAACTTCGGCACAGAACGGATATTTTGGACAGAAGGCCGGCATGCGTCAGGTGATTCCGTGCCGGAATGAGACAGGCACGCCGCCCCTCGTGGCGAATACCTAAGATTCCCGAAACGAGACAGGCAAACCGTGTTGTCGAGGTTGTTGTTGCACCGCTGCTCTGGCCATCTGGCTGCGTAAGGCATCCGTGGAGGTTCCCCGCAAGGGGCCTCCGCCGCCGCTAACGTAGCAAAGAGAGAGCAGCTTATGTCGGTTCGTTTGGGGCTAGCCAAGGTCGCGGCGCTGGTCGCAGGTACCGCTCTGGTGGGCGGCGGGGCGGTGCACATGGCCGAGAAGGCCTCGCACAGCAAACCGCAATATGTGAAACATGCCAAGGCGCCTGCCGCAGCACATAAGGTGGTGCCCGCAGGCAAGCCCGCCGCCAAGGCGGTGGCTCATGCGGCGAGCAAAGGCGCCAAGACGACCACGACGGTCGTGACCACCAAGACGGTGGTGAAGCAGGCGTGCTGTCAGACCAAGACCGGCACCAAGGTGGCGATGGTTCCCATGCCGCCGCCGGGCCTGCCGCCGGCCGATTTCCATCCCGCTACGCCCACACCCGTTCCGCAGGGCGGTCCGCGCCATAGCCCGGGCTGGAGCGGCTGGAACAACTATTGGGGCGGCTTCTTCGGCATCGGTGGCGGTGGCGGCGTGGTGGTGGTGAACGGGCCGGGAGGCTCGACGTCGACCTCGACGTCCACCTCGACCTCAACCTCCACCAGCGGTTCGTCGTCGACCTCGACCTCCAGCTCGACCAGTGGCTCGACGGGCGGTTCCACCTCGACCTCAACCACCGGCAGCACCGGCGGTTCGACCAGCACTTCGACCGGCTCGAGCACGGGCGGTTCGACATCGACCTCCACGTCGACGTCAACCTCGACCTCGAGTTCGACCAGCGGTTCGACAGGGGGCTCGACCACGAGCACCTCTACCGGCGGCACGGCGGTTCCGGCGCCTCCGATGCTGCTGCTGTTCGGCGGTGCCGCCGCCGCGATGGCAGCACGGCGCCGCAAGGCCAAGCCCAAAGCCTGATCGCCAGACGAGGCCTTGTTCAGGGCGCCTGCCGCTAGCGGTGGGCGCCCTTGGCTGTTGTTGCGCGACAAGCAAAATGTCGCACCTTTCTGCTTGCAAGACCGACCGGTGCTGGCTAAACGCCCCCTCCAGACTGCAAGGCGCCGCTTTAGCTCAGTCGGTAGAGCNNCGTAATGATGGGGTCAGGTGTTCGAATCACCTAAGCGGCACCACCTTCCCAAAGACATTTTGGCAAAAAACCTGAGGTTACAGGCTAAGGGCCTTTGACTGTGTGGCCGCGATTCAGCGCATTTATGGCCAGAACCGTGCTGTGCCCATGGACTGGGTGGAGGTGGCTCTACTTTACCCTTGGGAAACATGGCTTTGAAAGAGGTGTTGCCTCGGTGCGGCGGTCTCTCCTCGCCTAAGGGCCTTTCACAGGGGAGGCCATCCAACCGGGTCAGGCGTGGGTCTAGTTGGGCTGGGCGATACATTGTGTCCCACCTGCCACTATAGTCTTGCCGCCAGCGCGTTCGGCGCTATGCGGCGAGGTCGAACAGACTGCAAGTGTCTTGACGTATACGTAAGCCCGTGGGAAGGGTCTGGCGGACAGACCTGTTTTGGGAAGAGGATAGAGCGATGACCATCACGCGCGATGAGATGCCGTATGATGTGGTGATTGTGGGTGGTGGTCCGGCTGGTTTGAGCGCGGCGATTCGTCTGAAGCAATTGAACGGCGATCTGTCGGTTTGCGTGCTGGAGAAGGGCTCGGAGATCGGCGCGCATATCCTGTCTGGCGCGGTGGTGGATCCCAAGGCGCTAGACGAACTGATCCCCGACTGGCGCGAGCAGGATTGTCCTCTGGCCGAAACGCCGGTGACCGACAACTGGCATTGGGTGCTCACCAAGGGCGGGCATTATGCCATGCCTCATGCGCTGATGCCGCCGTTCATGTCGAACCACGGCACCTACACCGCCAGCCTTGGCAATCTCACCCGCTGGCTGGGCGCGCAGGCGGAAGGCTTGGGGGTGGAGATCTTCCCCGGCTTCCCCGCTGCCGAAGTGCTGTATAACGAAGCCGGTGCGGTGATTGGCGTGCAGACTGGCGATATGGGCGTGGACCGCGAAGGGCAGCCCAAGGGCGACTATCAGCCAGGCATGAACCTTCTGGCCAAATACACCGTGTTTGCCGAAGGTGCGCGCGGCCATCTGACCAAGCGGGTGAAGGCCAGGTTCGATCTGGAACGCGATTGCCAACCGCAGGTCTATGGGCTGGGCATCAAGGAATTGTGGGACATTCCGTCCGAAAAGCATGTGGCTGGCCGCGTGCTGCACACGCAGGGCTGGCCGCTGTCGGAGAGCGACAGCTGGGGCGGTGGCTTTCTCTATCATCAGGCCGGCGGTCAGGTGGCGCTCGGCTTTGTGACAGCGCTGGATTACAAGAACCCGCATGTGAGCCCTTACGAGGAGTTCCAGCGCTGGAAGCAGCATCCCAGCATCCGCGCGATCCTCGAAGGCGGCAAGCGGGTCAGCTATGGCGCGCGCGTCATCAACGAGGGTGGCTGGCAATCGGTGCCGCATCTGGCCTTTGCGGGCGGGGTTCTGGCGGGGTGCAGCGCAGGCTTTGTCAACGTGCCGCGCATCAAGGGCAGCCATACGGCGATGAAGTCGGGCATGCTGGCGGCCGAGGCGATTGCCGCAGCCATCGCGGCGGGCGCCGAGCATACGCAGCTCGATAGCTATGAGGCCTCGGTCCACGATAGCTGGATCGCAAAGGAACTGAAGCTGGTGCAGAACGCGCAGCCTCTGGTGGCCAAGTTCGGCGGCGCGCTGGGCACGGTGCTTGCGGGCGCGGACATGTGGGCGCGTTACCTCAAGGTGAACCCGTTCGGGCCGATGAAGCATCACACCGACGCCGAGGAAACCGGCCGCGCCGACCTCTACAAGCCGATCGCCTATCCCAAGGCGGATGGCGTGATCAGCTTTGACCGTCTCACCAATGTCAGCTTCTCCTTCACCAACCACGAGGAGGAGCAGCCCTGTCACCTGCGGCTGACCGATCCTTCGGTGCCCACGCGCATCAACCTGCCGGTCTATGCCGGTCCCGAGGCGCGCTATTGTCCGGCGGGCGTCTACGAGTTCGTGGGTGAAGGCGCCGACAAGCGCCTCCAGATCAACGCCCAGAACTGCGT
>DDES01000243.1 GCA_002336765.1 Novosphingobium sp. UBA1948
ACCGGTTACTGAGATACTTCCCGCAATTGCTGGGGTTGACCCCGCAGCCCGCAAGGGCGGCGGGGTCTTGGTGTGGAAAACTATCTTGACGATCAGACGTATTGCCTTGGGAACGACGATGGCCTTGGCCATCAGCCTGCTTTCGGCCTGCCAATCTTCCGAAGAGAAGGCCGAGGCCCATTATCAGGCCGCGCAGGAGCTTTTGCAGAAGGGCGACACCGACCGCGCCCTGGTCGAGTTGCGCAACGTATTCCAGCTGAACGGCCAGCACCGCGCCGCCCGGCAGGAATATGCCCGCATCCAGCGCGAAAAGGGCAACCTGCGCGAGGCTTACGGCCAGTATCTGCGCCTGGTCGAGCAATATCCCGATGATTTCGACGGCAACGTGGCGCTGGCTGAAATGGCCATGGCCAACGGCGCCTGGGACGATGCCGAAAAATACGCCGCCGCCGCCGCCAAGGCCAAACCCGAGGATGAGGGCGCAAAGGCGCTGGTGCTGATCGGCAATTACCGCACCGCGATGCTGGCCAAGGACGATGCCACCATGGCCGGGCTGGTGGCCGAGGGCGAAGGACTGCTCAAGGCCAACCCCAAGCTTTCGTTGCTGCGCAAGTTCCTGGCCGATGAGAAAAGCCGCGCCAATGACTATGCCGGGGCGCTGGCGCTGATCGACGAGGGGATCAAGGTCGATCCCGGTTACGACGATTTCTACACCCTGCGCCTGGCGATGCTCTATCAGCTGGGTGAGACCGACAAGATCACCGAACATCTCAAGGCGATGATCGCGCGCAAGCCCGATGACGCCCAGACCCGCGAGATGCTGATCACCTGGTACATGTCGCAGAATGACACGGCCGCGGCCGAACAGGCGATCCGCGCCGAGATCGACCCCACCAAGGACGATCTGGCGCCCCGCCTGCGGATGATCCAGTTCCTCTTGCAGACCAAGGGCAATGACGCCGCCCGCACCGAGATTGAGGGTTATATCGCGGCCACGCCCGACTCGCCCCATACCCCGCTGCTCAAATCCATGCTGGCGGGGATGGATTTCGAAGCCGGCAAGCAGGCCGAGGCGATTGCCGCCCTGCAAAAGATCGTCGATGAAAACCCCGCGGCCCCCGAGATTTCCGCCATCCGTATCTCGCTGGCGCAGATGCTGTCGCAGACCGGCAACGAGGTGGGCGCCCGCGCCATCGTGGAACAGGTGTTGCAGTCTGACGCCAACAATGCCCAGGCACTGAAGCTGAAGGCCTCATGGCTGATCGATGACGACAAGACCGGCGATGCGCTGATCGCGCTTCGCACCGCGCTGGAACAGAACCCCCGCGACGCCGAGGCGATGACGCTGATGGCCCGCGCGCATGAGCGCGAGGGCAATACCGAGCTGATGGCCGACATGCTGTCGCAGGCGGTCGAAGCCTCGGGGCAGGCGCCTGGGGAATCCTTGCGCTATGCCAGCCTGTTGCAGACGCAAGGCAAGCTGCAACCGGCCGAGGATGTGCTGCTGAACGCGCTGCGGCGCCAGCCCGACAATGTCAGCCTTCTGGGTGCACTTGGCGGGCTTTACCTGCAAATGAAGGATTGGGGGCGCGCCGATCATGTCGTGCGCACGCTGGAAGGTGCCAAGACCGATGCCGCCCACCGCACCGGCGACGAGCTGAAGGCCCGCCTTCTGGCCGCCAGCGGTCAGGAAGCCGAACTGACCCAGTTCCTCGAGGGGCTTGCCTCGCAGGCCGGGCGGCCCGATGCCCAGATGGTTCTGGTGCGCGATGCCGTGCGCCGCGGCGACTATCCGCAGGCGCTGGCCCAGATCGCGGATCTTGAAACGAAGTATCCCGATCAGCCCGAGGTCGGCCTGTTGCACGCGCTGGTGCTGTCCTCGTCGGGCAAGGTGCCAGAGGCGATCACCCGCCTGCAAGAACTGACGACGAAAGCCCCCACCTTTGAACAGGGCTGGCTGGCGCTGGTAAACATCCAGACCGCCTCGGGCGATGCGGCGGGGGCGGCAGCTTCTTTGGACAAATCGTTGCAGGCGGTGCCGGCCAGCAAGCTGCTCAGATGGGCCAAGGCCGGCGTCCTGGAACGGTCGGGCGATGTGGATGGCGCGATCGCCATTTACGAGACGCTTTATACCGAGGACAGCAACTGGCTGGTCGTGGCCAACAACCTTGCGAGCCTTCTGGCCGATCACAAGGACGATGCCGCCAGCCTTGACCGCGCCTATGTCATCGCGCGGCGCCTGCGCGGTGCCGATCAACCCGCCTTCCAGGACACCTATGGCTGGATTTCCTTCCGCCGCGGCAATCTGGACGAGGCGGTGGCCGCGCTGGAGCCGGCCGCCAAGGGGCTGCCCGACGATCCGGCGGTGCAGTATCACCTGGCCATGGTCTATGGCGCGCAAGGCCGCAAGGACGAGGCGCTGGCGATCCTGAACAAGGTGGCCAGCACGGTTCCCGCCCCGCCACAGGCGCTGGCCGACAAGGTTCAGGCCGAGATCACCCGGCTTGAAACCGGTGCCGCAGGCGCCACAAACAACTGAGCCCCCGGCAAAGGCGGCAAAAAATCGACGGAAACGCGGCAGAAAGGCATCAACTGCCGCGTCTTCGTGCAAGACCTGCTTGCAGGGCACGCAAGATTTTTCGATGCTGCGCCAAACCTTTCAGCATGGACCGGAAGTCACCATGACGAAGCTCTTCAATCGCTTGGCCGCGCTCGTGTCGGTCGCCTTCGCGCTGATGGCGCATCCCATGGCTGCACAGGACGCGGGCTATGTGCTGCGCCCCGGTGATGTGCTTCAGGTTGAGGTGGTCGAAGACCCCAGCCTGAACCGCTCGACCCTGGT
>DDES01000099.1 GCA_002336765.1 Novosphingobium sp. UBA1948
CGCCGCCTTGCGCCGCAGTATGGCGGGTCTGCCCGCCCAGGGCAGCGCCGGTTCGGAGAGTGGCGCGCCCTACAAGGGTGGTCGCGCGCTGATGCAGAACCTGCGCCAGCGCATGCATGTCGATTTCGAGGCCGAGCAGCCCGCGGCGCCAACCTCCACCGATGACAATCAGGCCAACCCGCGCCGCGCCAGCGGCCAGTAAAGCGCGAAAGGAGTTAGATCATGGGACTTTTCAGCCGTTTTGGCCGCCGTCGCAGCTTCCATCGCGCCGCCGAGCGCTATGACTGCCGCATCGAGGCGCGCCTCCAGATGTGCGACAACGGGGTGATTTACGAAGGCCGCCTCAACAACCTGTCGGTGGGCGGGGCGATGTTCCGTCCCGCGCTGGTCTATCTGCTGGAACAGCGGGGTCCGGTGCTGCTCTATGTCAACGGCGGCGAGATCGAGGCCCAGATCGTGGCCACCACGCCACAGGGCTATGGCCTGCGTTTCGAACATGCCATCGACGAGGCGCGCCTGCGGGGACTGCTGGCCGAAAGCAACCCGCCCGCCGTGCGCGAGGCTGCCTGAAATCACGTAAATTTACCCATGCAACCGTTGTCCGAACCTTATCCAAGCTCTGTCTAGAAACGGGACAGTTCATTGGAACCTAGGGGCGGACACCTCATGAAACACACTTCGCAAGTGATGCGTCGCAGCACAGCGCTGACGCTGGTGCTGGCGACTTTGGCGATGGCGGCGGCCGCGCGCGGTACGACGACAGTCAGTTTTGCCAGCGTGCTGGAGGCCAATATCGCAGGCCCGACGCCGGATGGCACACCTTTGGCCACAGCCCAGCAGGAACCGGCGCCGCCCCCCGCGCCCGAATTCCGCGAAAGAGCCCCGGCCCCGCTGGCCGATGCCGCGCCCCCCGCGCTGGCGGCGGGCAGCGAGAAATCCGGCACCGAAAAGCCGATGGAGCCCCCCGCCGACGCGGTGGAAAGCCTGCGCGACGCGATTGTCGCCTCGCTCAAGGCCAATCCGGAAATCCAGATCGCGCTGGCCCAGCAGGATGACGCGCGCTACGCCGTCGATGTCGCCCGCGCGGCCTATCTGCCGCATCTCGATCTGACCGTGGGCTATGGCCGCGAATTCGCCAAGGCGGGCACGGCGGTCGAAACCTGGCGCAACCGTCTGGAAGGCACTGTCACGCTGGCGCAGACCGTGTGGGACTTCGGCGTCACCACCAACGATATTTCCCGCGCCCGCGCCTCCTATCGCAGCGCGCAATGGGCCACGCGCGAAAAGATCGAGGGCATCTCCTACGACATCACCAGCGCCTATATCGGCGTGTTGCGCGCCGAACAGCTGGTCGATCTCGCCAATCAGGAAATCGACGCCTACAAGCGCGTGTTGCGCATGGTGACGATCCAGAAGGATCTGGGCCTGACCACGCCTGCCGACGTTTCGCGCGCGCAGGCCCAGCTTGATGGCGGCCAGTCGCAATTGCTCGACCGCCAGAGCGCGTTGCAACAGGCGCGGCTCAACTATCGCCGCCTGACCGGCCATCTGCCCGCCCATGCCCAGCCGCTGGCTCCCGCCGCGTCGGAATTGCCGCCGCAGGTGGAGGACGCGGTCGATCTGATCGACCAGCGCAGCCCGCGCATGGCGCAGGCGGTGGAAGACCGCCGCTCGCTGGAAAAGCAGTATGCCAGCCAGACCGGCACGTTTTTCCCGCGCGTCAGCCTGATGGTGCAGGGCAACCACAAATATGACGTGATGGGCAAGACCGGCATGGCCGACGATGCCCGCGCGATGGTGCAGGTGACCTACAACCTGCTCAATGGCGGCGCCGACCGTGCCACGCGCCAGCGTATCTCTGCCCGCATGCGCGAGGCGGACTACGAGCTGGACCGCCGCCGCCGCGAGGTGGAGCAGGACATCCGCACCGATTTCACCGCGCTGGAAGCCGCGCGCGCCAAGATCGCCACGATCAATGCCGAAATCGACAGCGCGACCAAGGTGGTCGATCTCTATCGCCAGCAGTTCCGCGAGGGCAAGCGCACCGTGTTTGAAGTGCTGGACAGCGAAAAGACGCTCTACGCCGCCAAGGCCAATCAGGTGGTCAACAGCGCGGCGATGAATCTGGCCGAATATCGCGTGTTGCAGAAGCTGGGCGGTCTGTTCGATCTGGTGTCGAGCCACGAGCCGCTGCCGCCGCTGGTCCGGCCTGTGAAGGCCAAGGATCCCGAGCCCAAGATGGCCCCCAAGGCCCCCAAGGCGAAGAAGGCCGAAAAGCCGCGCGATGCCGCCAAGAGTGCCGGCAAGCCCGAAAAACCGGAAAAGCCCAAGAAGGCCAAGAAGGTGAAGGCCGTCTAACCTTTCAACACACGTTCGATCAGGCGCGCCTGCGCGGCCAGACACAGGCGGAGCTCGTAACGCTCCACCACCGTCTGCCGCGCCGCCGCCCGCAGTTTCGCGCCGCGCTCGGGATCGTCCAGCGCGGCGCAAAGCGTTTGTACCAGTGCATCGCCATCGTGGAACGGGAACAGCAACCCGTTCTCGCCATGCGCGATCACCTCGCGCACCGGCCCCGTGTCCGATGCCACCATCAGACATCCCGCCGCCATCGCCTCCATACAGCTCCACGAGAGCACGAAGGGGAAGGTGAGATAGAGATGCGCCGAGGAGACGCGCAGCAGCGCGAGATAGTCCGCATAGGCCAGCTTGCCCATGAAATGGACCCGCGCCGCATGTTCGCCCAGATCGACCTCGGCCAGCAGCTTGTCTTTCCAGCTCGCGAAAGGCGGCGGGGGTGACGGGCTGTAGCTCACCTCCTCGCCGCCCACGATCACCACTTGCGCCTTCGGCCGCGCAGCCAGCAGCGCGGGCAACGCCGCCATAAACACATGGAACCCGCGATGTGGCTCCAGATTGCGGGCGATATAGGTGATGACTTCATCCCCGCGCGTCAGCACCCGCCCGTCGGGCAAGGCAAAGCGCGCGGCGGGATCGGGGCACACCCGCCCCGTGTCGATCCCGTCAAAGATCACCTCGATCCTGGGGCGCAGGAATTCGGGATGGCGGTCGGCCTGCCAATGGGTGGGCGAGAGGATGGCATCGGCCTGCTCATGGCTCAGCGCCAGATGCGTGTTCATCATCCGCGATCGCGCCAGACCCTGAGGTGTTACCGGAAACAGCGGGTCAAATCCGATATCTCCCCCTTCGGCGCGGTAATAATATTCGCCATAGGTGATGATCTTGGCCTTGGGCCAGATATCGCGCAAAAACAGGGCCTCGCCCCAGCCCGGATGGGCCACGATCAGATGCGGAAAATAGCCGTCGCGCCGCAGTTTCAGCCCTTCTTCCAACACTGCCCGCCCGAAACGTACAACTTTCTCGACAGGGGCCAGCAAGGCCTCGGATGTCTCGCGCTCCTGTGAAGGGGATGGATAGCGGAAAGTGCGTATGCGCTCGATGTCGACCCCTTCGCGGCGGGTCATAAAGCCTACGGAAAACTGCTTGGATTGGGCGAAAGTGGCGGCCAGAAAACGGAACTGGCCGGGCATGTTCTGGTGCAGGAAAAGGATCTCGCAAGCGCTCATCGGCGGGGCCTTGGATTGACGGGTTTGGTGCTGCGCAACCGTTTGACGGGCAAGGCTTAGGCGGGGTGGCAAACGGCGGCAACCCTCGGTTTAACACCTATCCTCGTCTTGCGGGGTCTTTAGGGTTACTTTGTCATTAATCGCCCTGTCTAGTGTGACAGGGGATTGTGATGGTACGGATTTCTCGTGGCAAATCGGCTAAATCGGCCGGGGTGACCAAGCGTGGCAAGGGGCGTGCCCCTGTGACGCCCGAGGACGTGCTCAACGCAGGCGATGGCGCCAACCCCCATGCCGCCGATGCTGGCGAGACGGGCAAGGCGGGCCAGTCCAATTTCGGCCTTGCCAAGATCGTGGCGCTCGACGCGGGCGACCGCGCGGTGCTCAACATGCCCTATGCCCCGTTCAAGGTCGAGATCATCGACGTTGACGTGGTGCTGGTGTTCGACGACGGCAGCCGCATCATCATCCCCAACATGGCGCTGGCCGCTTTCTCGGGCAAGAAGCCTGTAATCCAGTTTTCCGACCGCGAATTCGCCGCCGACGAACTGGTGGCGCAGGTGGGCGAGATCGTCGAGCATGATGGCAGCCTCAACCTGAAACTGGCCTCGGGCGACGATGGCAAGGCCGAAGGCGCCAAACCCGCGGTCCAGCCCGAGGATTCCGACGCCCAGCAGCAGCAACAGCAGCAGGAACAGGAAAAGCAGCACAAGTTCGACGATCAGGGCAAGGCGCTGACCGAGAAGATCAGCAACAGCCAGGCTTCGTCCTCGGCACCGGCGGGCGTGATTTCCGCGCGCAGCGTGGTGCCCGCGCCCGACGATGCGATCGGGCCGGCCGGCATCGGCAAGCTGGTGCCCAAGCTGACCTATGGCCTCTACAACGAGGAAGGCGTCAAGACCACGACCGAGAATGGCGCGACCGTCATCAAGGGTTCGGCGGGCGGCACCACCTCGTCCACCGACGCGACCTATACCGCGCAGACCGCCAAGGAAACGATCACCGGCACCGGCTCGTCCGACATCATCTATGCCGACACCACGGCGCAGGCCCCCGAAGGCACCAGCTTCCGCTCGCTCCATGTCGTGGCCGAAGTGCCCGCCAAGGGCCTGCAACTGCTCAAGATCCTGATCCCCTCGCTGCCCGAGGGCTATTCGATCGCCAATGCGACCAAGACCGCCGATGGCTGGCTGGTCGATGTCGATCAGGGCAATATCCAGAAGCTGACCTCGGTGACCACCACCGACACGGCCGGCAAGACCACCACGTTCAGCGCGCCGGCCAGCGAGAGCTTCTTCAGCTTCGACCTGCAACTGATCTACCACCTGCCCTCGACCGGCGCGGCGGCCAACAGCTCGGGCTTCCAGAGCGAATTCTACATGCCGGTCCAGCTTGGCCTGTCGACCGATGGCACCACCAGCACCTTTGCCACGCAGGTGTCCGACCACTTCGGCATCAAGGTGGTGACCGATGCCAAGGATATGGTGGTGGTCGATCCGATCACCGGCGATCCGGTCTATGTGCTCTATTCGAACCCTCCGGGCAACATCATCAAGGCTGGCGACGGCGATGATGTGATCCACGCGGGCGCGGGCGCCGACGAGATCGACGGCGGCACGGGCAGCGACACCATCGCCTATGACCTGTCGGGCGAGGGCGTGAAGGTCGATCTTGCGACCGGCAAGGGCACTGGCGGCCATGCCGAGGGCGATACCTATACCGGCATCGAGAATATCATCGGTTCGGCGCATAATGACACGCTGATCGGCGATGCGGGCAACAACACGTTCGACGGCGGCGCGGGCGCGGATTCCATCGATGGCGGCGCAGGCACCGACACGGTTGACTATTCCAGGGCCTTTGCGGGCGTGGCCGTGCCGACCGGCGCGGACGAGGGCACGCTGGCCGGTGTCGAGATCCATCTCGACGGCAGCGCCAGCCACGGCGGCACCGCCGAGGGTGATACGCTTTCCAACATCGAACATGCCATCGGCTCGGCACGGGCCGACAAGCTCTATGGCGGCGCGGGGGCGGACAGTCTCGAGGGCGGCGCGGGGAATGATACGCTGGCAGGCGGCGCGGGCGCCGATACGCTGGCGGGCGGCGCGGGAATCGACACCGCGGATTACAGCGCCAGCACCGGCGCGGTTTCCGCGCATCTGGACGGTACGGCGGGCAGCGGCAGCGACGCCGAGGGCGATGTGCTCTCGGGCATCGAAGTGCTGGTCGGCTCGGCTTTCAACGATACGCTGACCGGTTCGGCGGGCGATGAAACCTTCAAGGGCGGCGCGGGCGCGGATGCCATCGATGGCGGCGCGGGCACCGATGTCGTCGATTTCAGCACTTCCACGGTGGGCGTCGATGTCCATCTCGATGGCACGGCCAGCCACGGCGGCGAAGCCGAGGGCGACACCTATGCCAATATCGAAAGCCTGACCGGCAGCCAGTTTGCCGACCATCTGCTGGGCGCGGCGGCCAATGAATCGCTCTATGGCGGCATGGGCGACGATACGATCGAAGGCGGCGCGGGGGCGGATTCGCTCTATGGCGGCGATGGCGTGGATATTGCCTCCTATGCGGGCTCCAGCGCGGGCGTCATCGCCTCGCTGGATGGCACGCAGCAGTCGGGTGATGCGCTGGGCGATGTCTATTCCAGCGTCGAGGGTCTCGAAGGCTCGGCCTTCAACGACACGCTGATCGGCAGCACCACCGATGACAAGCTCTATGGCGGCGCGGGCGACGACGTTCTGAAGGGCGGTGCCGGCGCCGACACGCTCGACGGTGGCGACGGCTTTGACACCGTGGATTACAGCGGTTCGGCCGAAGCGGTGCAACTGCGGCTGGATGGCGCCCCGGGGCGCGGCGGCAATGCGCAGGGCGACATTCTCACCAATATCGAACATGCCATCGGCTCCAATTTCGACGACCTGCTGACCGGTTCGGCCCATGCCGACAGTCTGGAAGGCGGCGCGGGCGCGGATACGCTGGTGGGCGGCGCGGGTGCCGATACGCTGGTGGGCGGCGCGGGTATCGACACCGCCGACTATCGCGGCTCGGCCAGCGGCGTGACGGTCAGCCTGGACGGCACCATCGGCCACGGCGGCGATGCCGAGGGCGACGAACTGTCCGACATCGAAAACCTCACCGGCTCGGATTTTGCGGACGTGCTGTCGGGCAATGATGGCGCCAATGTGCTTTCGGGCGGCGCGGGCGATGATACGCTGGCGGGCGGCTATGGCGCCGACACTCTGTTTGGCGGCGCGGGCACCGACACGGCGGATTACAGCGCGGCGCAGGGCGCGGTCACGGTGCGGCTCGATGGGCTTGCCTCGGCGGGCGACATTGCCGAGGGCGATGTGCTCTCGGGCATCGA
>DDES01000050.1 GCA_002336765.1 Novosphingobium sp. UBA1948
GTGCTGGATGTCTATCTCTAGCCGCCCAAGGCAGGTGGGGCGCGGCGCGCCACCTATGTCGAGGCGCGCCGCGCCACCGACGCGCAAGAGGTGGACCGCGCCGCCTGTATTGCCGCGCTTCGGCGGCGCTAACCTGTCAACCGGTCGCACCTGAACATCCGGTTCATCCATCCGCAAGGTCGGGCGCGCCACCACGCGTTGCACGGGGGCCCAACCAGCCAAGGATGCAGACCATGCCCAGCCTTTCCAACCGTCTGGACCAGACGCACACCCCGCGCCTCAGCAAGGATGACGCCGAGGCGCTGCTCGACATCAACGCCATGCTGCGCGCGCCATCGCCGGAATGGGTGGCCTTTGTGGGGGAAAGTGTCTCGACATGGCTGGTCGAGCATCGCGCGCCCGAAGGCATTGTGGATATGGCCAAGGCACGCTGGTTGCTGGCACGGATGGACCGGCGCGGCGACGGCGCCTCACCCGCCGCGCTGGCGGTGTTGCGCCGCTGTTGCGTCAAGGCGCAGCAGGTGCCAGCCGCGCTGATCCGCTATCTGCGCTTTCAGGAGCGCCAGCTGCGGTTGGCCGCGCTGTAACGATCAGACGGTGAAGCTCTCGCCGCAGCCGCAACTGCCCTTGGCATTGGGGTTGTTGAACACGAAACCGGCGGTGAAATCATCCTCCACCCAGTCCATCGTGCTGCCCACCAGATAGAGCACCGAGCCGCCATCAATGAAGAAGGTGCCGCCCGGCGTCTCGATGCGCTCGTCCATCGGGTTGGCGCTGTCCACATAGTCCACCGAATAGGCGAGGCCCGAACAGCCCCGACGCGGGGTGGAAAGTTTCACCCCGATCGCGCCTGCCGGGGCCGTCGCCATCAGATGGGCCACGCGCGCCTCGGCATTGGGCGTCAGCGCGACAGCAGCGGGACGGGGCTTGCGGGGTTTCACATCGCTCATCACAGCATCCCCAGTTCGAGGCGGGCCTCGTCGCTCATCTTGGCCGGATCCCATGGCGGATCCCACACGAGATGGACCTCGGCCTCGCGGATACCATGCACCGCGGCCACCCGCATTTCCACCTCGGCGGGCATGCTTTCGGCGACGGGGCAATGCGGGGTGGTCAGCGTCATGGTGATGCTGGCCGCGCCATCCTGCGTGATCTCGACGCCATAGATCAGGCCAAGCTCGTAGATATTGACCGGAATTTCGGGGTCGAAAATCTCCTTGAGCGCGTTGATCACGCCCTCGTACAGCTCGCCGCCCGGCTGATGGGCGACCAGGCCGGTGGGTTGCTGGGCAAGGAAGCCTTCAAGGTAATCCTTCTTGCGCTCGACCTTCTCGGCCAGTTTCTCGATCTCGCCATCGGCGCCCAGCGGCGGGGCGGCGGCGATGTCGACACGGGCGCGCGGGGGCTGGGGCGCGTTTTCGACCTCTTCGACCGTGAAGCGGGGGCTTTCGTCGCTCATCCGAAGATCCTTTTCGTTCTCTCGATACCGGCAAGCAGCGCGGCAATATCACTGTCGTCACTATAGAGACCAAAGCTGGCGCGGGCGGTGGCCGGCACGCCAAGATGGTCCATCAGGGGTTGCGCGCAATGGTGGCCCGCGCGGATGGCCACACCCGCCTCGTCCAGAATCGTGCCCAGATCATGCGGATGCACGCCGTCCAGCGCGAAGCTGACAATGCCCGCGCTATCCTCCGGCCCGAACAGGGTCACATCGTTCATCGCACCCAGTTCGCCGCGCAGGCATTTCACCAACGCCGCCTCATGCGCGTGGATTGCCTCCAGCCCCAGCGCGGAGACATAGTCCACCGCCGCGCCAAAGCCGATGGCCTCGATAATCGCGGGGGTGCCTGCCTCGAAACGGGTGGGTGCGGGGGCATAGGTGGTGCGCTCGAAGGTCACGCGGTCGATCATCGAGCCGCCCCCCTGCCACGGTGGCATGGCTTGCAGGATTTCCTCGCGCGCCCAGAGCGCGCCAATGCCGGTGGGGCCATAAAGCTTGTGCGCCGAGAAGGCGTAGAAGTCGCAGCCCAGCGCCGCCACATCGACGGGCAGGCGCGGCACGGCCTGACAGCCGTCGATCAACACCTTGGCGCCGACATTTTTGGCAAGCGCGACAATATGTTCCACGTGAAGCACGCTGCCCAGCACGTTGGAGACATGCGCCAGCGCCACCAGCTTGTGCGCCGGGGTCAGGATGCGTTCGGCGGCGGCAAGGTCGATCCGGCCATCCTCGGTCAGGGGGCAGATGTCGATCTCGACGCCCGTCTTCTCGCGCAGCATCTGCCACGGCACGATGTTCGAATGGTGCTCCAGCACGGAGAGCAGGATGCGGTCGCCCGCCTTCAGGTTTGCCCCGCCCCAGCTTTGCGCGACAAGGTTGATCGCCTCGGTCGCGCCGCGGGTGAAGACAATTTCCTGCTCCTGCCCGCCGATGAAAGCGGCCACCTTGCGGCGTGCGGCCTCATAGGCCAGCGTCATATTGGCGCTGCGGGCATAGACGCCGCGATGCACGGTGGCGTAATCCTCGCCCATCGCGCGCGTGCAGGCATCGATCACGGCTTGCGGCTTTTGCGCGGTGGCGCCGCTGTCGAGATAGTGCCAATTGCCGGAAAGTCCGGGGAAATCGGCACGGATTTTCGCGAGATCGAGGCTCATAGCACTGCCTCCAGCGCGGCCTGCGCATGGGCCAGCAGATTGTCCTCCGCCCCGTCCAGCCCTTCGGCGATGAAGGCTTGCAGCATCAAGGCCTTGGCCCGCGAGGGTTCGATTCCGCGCGCGGCGAGGTAGAACAAGCCATTGGCATCCAGTTCACCAATCGCGCAACCGTGGGCGCATTGCACATCATCGGCGTGGATTTCCAGCTCGGGGCGGGCATTGGCCGTTGCCGTGCGATCGAGCAGCATGGCGCGCATCGACTGTTGACCGTCGGTGCCATCGGCGCCCTTGGCCACATAGACCTTGCCCAGCACGCTGGCCGTGGCGGTGCCACCCGCGATCGAGCGCAGGATCTGGCGGCTGGTGGCATCGGGCGCGATGTGGCGCACGGTAGCGACGATTTCCGCCGTCTGCGTCCCGCCCGCGATCTGCACCCCGCCCAGCGTGAAATCGGCGCCTTCATGCAGCGTGGCCTCGATTTCGACACGGGCATAGGTCGCGCTGGCGTTGAGCACATGGATCGTCGCGCTGGCCTTGGCCTCGATGGTGAGGGTGATGCGGATCACGCCACCGGTGTTGAGGATTGCGCGCGTGTAGTCGCCGCCCGCCGAGACGGTGATCGCCTCAGGCTCTGCCAGCGGCCAGAGCTGTTCCAGCGCGGCAAGGTCGGCATAGCGCCAAGCCTCGGCCTTGCGGGTGGGGAGCGCTGTCATGCCACGCCCTCGTAACCCGCCTCTTCCAGCTCCAGCGCCAGTTCGGGCCCGCCCGATTTGACGATGCGGCCACCGGCCAGCACATGGACGAAGTCCGGCTTCACATAGTCCAGCAGGCGCTGGTAGTGGGTGATGAGCAGCACCGCCTTATCCGGCTTGCGCATGATGGCGTTGATACCCTCGCCGCAGATGCGCAGCGCGTCGATGTCGAGGCCGGAGTCCGTCTCGTCGAGGATCGCCAGCTTGGGATCGAGAATGCCCATCTGCACCATCTCGGCGCGCTTTTTCTCGCCGCCGGAAAAGCCTACGTTCACGGGGCGCTTGAGCATATCCATGTCCATCTTCAGCAGGCCCGCCTTTTCCTTGGCCAGCTTGATGAACTCGCCGCCCGACAGCGGGGGCAGGTCGTGGAACTTGCGCTGGCTGTTCAAGGCCTCGCGCAGGAATTGCAGGTTGGACACGCCGGGAATCTCGACCGGATACTGGAAACCGAGAAACAGGCCCGAGGCGGCGCGTTCGTGGGGTTCGAGCGCGAAGAGATCCTGCCCGTTGAACGTGGCGCTGCCTTCGGTCACTTCATAACCGGGGCGGCCGCCCAGCACATAGCCGGTGGTCGATTTGCCCGCGCCATTCGGCCCCATGATCGCGTGGACCTCGCCCGCGTTGATGGTGAGGTTGAGGCCCTTGAGGATCGGCTTGTCGGCGACCGAGGCGTGGAGGTTTTCAATGGCGAGCATGGAGGTCAGCATGGTCATTTCACTTCTGCAGCGCTGCGCGGGAGGACATAGCGCTTGTTGATGCGGTCTACGGGCGTGCCATCGGCCAGCGGAACTTCGGGCTTCACCGAGTGATCGACAAAGCCCTGCTTGCCGTAAAAGGTGAGGCCGCCCGTGTTGTCGGCGCGGATGATGGCGTTGATTTCGCGCAGGCCCAGTTCGGCGGCGCGCGCCTTGGTGGCGGCAAACAGCGCCGAGCCGATGCCGCGCTGCACCGTGCCGATGCGCGCGAAGGTGCCGATATCGCCGACATCAGCGGGCAGATGCGGCACGCGGATCAACGTCTGGAAGCCGAGCAGGAGGCCGGTGGCATCTTCCGCCACGAAACAGCACAGAACCTCCGGACCGGTGAGAAACACCTCGTCCAGCAGCTCGGGCGAGAACGGTTCTTCCAGCGCCGTGGTGCCGCCCGCCGCGATGATCGCGTTGAGCAGATCGGCAAGCGCCGCCGCATCCTCGCTGCGCACGGGGCGGATGGAGGGGGTAGCAGGCATTAGCCAACGCTCCCCTCAAGGCTGATCCCCAGCAGCTTCTGCGCTTCCACCGCGAATTCCATCGGCAGTTGCTGCAAAACCTCTTTGGCAAAACCATTCACGATCAGGGCCACCGCGCTTTCCTGATCCAGCCCGCGCTGCATGGCGTAGAACAGCTGGTCGTCGGAAATCTTGCTGGTGGTGGCCTCATGCTCGATGGTGGCACTGGGGTTGCGCACCTCGATATAGGGCACGGTATGCGCGCCGCA
>DDES01000202.1 GCA_002336765.1 Novosphingobium sp. UBA1948
CTCGCCCGCCCGCCCGCGCGAACCCGCCGCCAGCACCGCCCACAGCGCCGCCAGCGTCCAGCCCGCCAGCACAAGGCCAAGCATCATCAGGGCAAAGGGTGAAAGCGTCATGCCTGTTCAGCTAGGACGCGGGGGCCGGATTGGCAATGGGCGGGGCACCAACGGTGCGGTAAAAGTCATGCCGTTACGGCAGAGGTGGCCAGCAGCGCGTTGACCCTTTGCACCGCACCGTCGATCACCGGATGCCCCGTTTCCTGCAAGGCCCGCGCGCCATCATGCAACCAGTGGTAGTGCAAGACCCTGGGCTGCGGCACACCGGCCAGAGGCAGGCGTTCAGCTTGATGGGCAGGGAAATTACACTCTATCGGCAGTTCCTCCACATCCAGCCCAAGATCGAGCATGGCCATGGCGAAGCTGATCTGGTCGATATGATGGGCATAGCCTTCGAGAAACGCGGAGGCCGCGTGAAGCTTCGTGGCGTGGCGCTTCCACCGCTCGCCCACCGCAGCGGCCAGCGGGCATGGCAGGATATAAACCCCGCCATTGCAGTTTACCGACCATGTCTGCGCCGGATCGCAACTGGTGGTAACAAGGCGAGGCTCGCCCGCAATGCCACAGAGTTCGCGTGCCGCCTCCAGATAGGCCAGCGGCGGATTAGGGAGATCGACAGGCTTGGCGCGCACCGTGCCAGCCCTTACCACATCGTCGAGCGATGTCAGAAAGGCAAGATCGGTATCGCAGAGCACCACGAAATCCGCCGCATCCATCGGCAGCGCGTCGAGTTGCACCAGCTTGTTGCAATAGGTGCCGTCGAGAAAGGGGGTGAGCCTATGGCAATGCACACCAATCGCCCTGACCCCGTCGAGGAAACCGGCATCTGCGCAGGCCGCGGGCGTGAAATGCGCGTGAATACGCTCGGGGCCAACACCGGCGGCCATCAGCGTCGCGAGAAAAATGCGCGCCTGATCCTGAAATTTGGCGCCCGCATCTATCACAAGCGAATAGATAATCCGATTCACGCGCAAGGCCTTTTCAAATTCGCAGGACGCCGCCTGTTGCTGTAAAGCAAAAGAAAGGGGCCGCAAGGTCGTAACCCTGCAGCCCCGTTCTTTTGCCAAAAACAGTACGCGATCAGTACACGCGCTTCTTGGGCTTGATGTATTCGACATCGTCGGTCAGCGTGAATTCGTGCACCGGACGATAGTCCAGCTTCACGTTGCCGCCCTTGCCGCCCCAGCCTTCGAACCAGCCGACGGTGTGCTTCATCCACTCGGCATCGTTGCGATCGGGGAAGTCCTCGTGCGCATGGGCGCCGCGCGATTCCTTGCGGGCATGGGCGCCATGCAGCGTGACCGAAGCCTGCGAGATCAGGTTGTCCAGCTCCAGCGTTTCCACCAGATCCGAGTTCCAGATCAGCGAACGGTCGGTAACCTTCACGTCCTGGAACTTGTCGTAGGTCGCGGCCAGCTTCTGCTTGCCCTCGGCCATCAGTTCGTCGGTGCGGAACACGGCGGCATGGCCCGACATGGTGCGCTGCATCTCGGTGCGGATTTCCGCGGTCGAGCTGCCGCCCTTGGCGTTGCGGAAATGGTCGAGGCGGGTGAGCGCCAGATCGGCCGAATCCTTGGGCAGTTCGCGATGCGCCTCGCCGGGCTTCACCAGTTCCTTGAGGCGGTGGCCGGTCGCACGGCCAAACACCACGAGGTCGATCAGCGAGTTCGAACCCAGACGGTTGGCGCCATGCACCGAAACGCAGGCCGCCTCGCCCACGGCGAACAGGCCGGGCACCACGGTGTCGGGGTTGCCATCGGCGCCGATGGTCACAACCTCGCCGTGATAGTTACAGGGGATACCGCCCATATTGTAGTGCACGGTCGGCACCACAGGCAGCGGCTGGCGGGTCAGATCGACACCGGCAAAGATCTTGCCGCTCTCGGTGATGCCCGGCAGACGCTCGGCCAGCACGGCGGGATCGATATGGTCAAGGTGCAGATAGATGTGGTCCGCATGCGGGCCGACACCGCGGCCTTCGCGGATTTCCAGCGCCATCGAACGCGACACCACGTCACGCGAAGCCAGATCCTTGGCCGAGGGCGCGTAACGCTCCATAAAGCGCTCGCCCTGCGCGTTGGTGAGATAGCCACCCTCGCCGCGCGCGCCTTCGGTGATCAGNNAGGTATGGGCCGAGGTGGCGGTGAAATAGCTGCGGCCATAGCCGCCGGTGGCCAGCACCACGGCCTTGGCCTTGAAGCGGTGCAGCGTGCCGTCATCCATGCACAGCGCGATCACGCCGCGGCATTCGCCATTTTCCATGATCAGGTCGATGGCGAAATATTCGATGAAGAAGTCGGCAGCATACTTCAGCGACTGCTGATAGAGCGCGTGCAGCATGGCGTGGCCGGTACGGTCGGCCGCGGCGCAGGTGCGCTGCACCGGCGGGCCTTCGCCCATGTTCTGCATGTGGCCGCCAAAGGGGCGCTGATAGATCGTGCCATCGGCATTACGGCTGAAAGGCACGCCCGCGTGCTCCAGCTCGTACACCGCGGCAGGCGCCTCGCGCACCATATATTCGATGGCGTCCTGGTCGCCCAGCCAGTC
>DDES01000068.1 GCA_002336765.1 Novosphingobium sp. UBA1948
CCATGCCGGCGATCGCCTGCGCGCCTGCCGCCGCCGCGCGCTCGGCCAGCATGGTGACGCTGGCGGCAAAGCCCTCGCCGTGGCCAATCAGCGTGGTGATATCGCGGAACAGAATCCCCGGTTTGGGGAAATCGGGCACGGTGCGCACCAGCGCTTTGAGATCATCGGCGGTCATGGCGCGCGCCTTAATCCATTCCGGCCCCGAACGCCAGACGCCCCCCGCATCATGGTGATGCGAGGGGCGCCCGATTTTTGCTCAGGTCAGAAAAGGCTTAGTGCCCCTTCTTCTCCGCCCAGACGGTGCGGTAGGCCATATAGGCCAGCACCGAGGCAAACAGCAGGAAGCCCAGCACCGGCCAGCCCGTCTGCTTGCGCTTGTCGAGCTTGGGTTCAGCGGTCCACACGAGGAAGGCCGAAACGTCCTGCGCCATCTGGTCCACCGTCGCCTTGGTGCCATCCGAGTAGGTCACCTGACCGTCGCTGGCCAGCGGCTTGGGCATGGCAATGTTGAGGTTGGCGAAATAGGGGTTGTAGAACAAGCCGTCGGGCGTCTTGGCTTCGGGGAAGCGCTTCAGAAGCTCGGCAGGCTGGTCTTCATAACCCGTCAACAGCGAGCGGACATAGGCACCACCGCCATGACGCGCCTTGGTGATCAGCGACAGGTCGGGCGGGCTGCCCGCGCCGCCATAGGCCACCGGCGGGAAGTGATCCTTGGGCGTGGCGTCGCGCTGCTTCACCTCGCCGGCGGTGGCGTTGTAGTCATTGACCTTGAAGCCCTTGGCGATCGCCTTCACTTCCTCGTCATTGTAGCCCAGATCCTTCAGATCGCGGAAAGCCACATATTTGAGCGAGTGACAGGCGGCGCAGACTTCCTTGTAAACCTGGAAGCCGCGCTGCAGCTGGCGGGTGTCGAACTTGCCGAAGGCACCGTCCGAGGACAGGGCCAGCGCCTTGGGATGCTCGTGATAGACGGCCTCGGCGGTCGCGGCGGGCGGCTCGGTGATATAGGCATAGGTGCCCTTACCAGCGGACCACAACAGCGCGAGCGCGAAGAAGGCGCCGACGAGAATTGAGAAAATGCGGATCATGATAGCTCTCTCTTTCCTCGCTTGGCTTACTCGGCAGCCGGAAGGCTGGCGGCATCATCGGCACCCAGCACCGCCTCGGTGATCGAGAAGGGCAGCGGCAACGGCTTTTCGATCGACGAGACGATCGGCAGCACCACGAAGAAGTGCAGGAAGTAATAGGTCGCGGCGATCTGCGAGATGATGACATAAGGCTCGGCAGCAGGCGAACCGCCGCAATAGCCCAGCACCAGCACGTCGAGCACCAGCAGCCAGTAGAACTTCTTGAAGGTGGGACGGAACGTGCCCGAACGCACCGGCGACTTGTCGAGCCACGGCAGCAGGAACCACACGAGGATCGCGCTGAACATGGCCAGAACGCCCATCAGCTTGGCCTGAATGAACAGGAAGTCTTGCGTGAAGGCGCGCAGGATCGCGTAGAACGGCCAGAAGTACCATTCGGGCACGATATGCGCCGGCGTCTGCATCGGGTTGGCCGGAATGTAGTTGTCCGGATGGCCCAGCGCGTTGGGGAAGAAGAACACCATCGCGCAATAGAGGAACAGGAACACGCCCAGCCCGAAACCATCCTTGGCGGTATAGTAGGGGTGGAAGGGAACCGTGTCGGATTCCTGCTTCACTTCCACGCCGGTCGGGTTCGACGAGCCCGGGATGTGCAGCGCCCAGATGTGCAGGATGACAACACCCAGGATCACGAAGGGCAGCAGGAAGTGCAGCGAGAAGAAGCGGTTCAAAGCAGCCTGATCAGGCGCATAGCCGCCCAGCAGCCAGATCTGGATCGGTTCGCCCACAAAGGGGATCGCGCCGAACAGACCGGTGATCACCTTGGCGCCCCAGAACGACATCTGGCCNNTAGCCCATGAAGGCGGTGGCCATCATCAGCAGGAAGATCGCCACGCCGATCAGCCAGATCATCTCGCGCGGGGCCTTGTAGCTACCGAAGTAGAAGCCGCGGAAGATATGCGCATAGACCACCACGAAGAAGGCCGAGGCGCCGTTGGCATGCATATAGCGCAGCAGCCAGCCCCAGTTCACATCGCGCATGATGTGTTCGGTGGAGTTGAAAGCCACGGTGGTGTCGGCGGCATAATGCATCGCCAGCACCACGCCGGTCAGGATCTGGATCACCAGACAGAAACCGGCGAGCACGCCGAAGTTCCACAGGTAGTTCAGATTGCGCGGAACCGGATAGCCGGCGCCGATCGCGTTATAGACGAAGCGCGGCAGCGGCAGCTTCTCGTCAAGCCACTGCATCGCAGGATGGCTCGGCTTGTATTCATTTGCCCAGGGAAAGCTCATGGGATCTTACCTCACCCGATCTTCACGACAGTGTCGGAGGCGAATTCATAAGGCGGCACTTCGAGGTTCTTCGGAGCAGGGCCTTTGCGGATGCGCGCGGCGGTGTCGTACACCGAGCCGTGGCAGGGGCAGAAATAACCGCCGAACTCGCCCTTCACCTCGCCCTCGCCCGCGCCCAGCGGCACGCAACCGAGGTGGGTGCAGACACCCATCGTGATGAGCCAGTTTTCCTTGCCCTTCTTGGTGCGGTCCTCAAGGCTCTGCGGATCGCGCAGCGAGGCGGGGTCAACCGCCTTGGCCTCGGCCACTTCCTTGGGGGTCAGATTGCGCACGAACACGGGCTGCTTGCGGAACACGGCCTTGATGGCCTGGCCCGGCTGGATCGCGCTGATGTCGATCTCGGTCGAGCTTTCGGCCAGCACGTCGGCCGAAGGGGCCATCTGGCTCACCAGCGGCACCAGCACGCTGGCCGCGCCAACGCCTGCCGCGCCGGTGGCGGCAATATAGATGAAATCACGCCGACGGACCCCCTCCTCGGTCTGGTCCGGAGTGTCGGCAACAGCTGTTTCTGTCATGATTGCCCCTTAAGTTGCACCACGTGTTGCACAAACAGGCCCGCGCGCGGCGAGCCACTATCTTCTTCAATCAAAGCGCGAACGGTACTTTGGCATCCCAATGGCACGCTCACCTTTCTGAGTCCCCCATAGGGTGGCGCGCTTTTTAAAGTTTGATAAACATCAAATCGGGCCGTGCCAACCGCCTTTTTCTCGCCATTTTTTCGCAAGCGCGGCATGGGTGCCGCTATCCCAGCCCGATCAGCGAGAACTGTCGGCCATAATCGGGCTCTTGCGCGTGTGTTGCACGGCGGAAAGAAAAGAAACGGGCGGCATCGGCATAGGTGTCGAGGCCCAGGCCTTCGACCCGCGCCAACCCCAAGCGGCCGAGCCGCGCCACGACATAGGCCTCCAGATCGAATTGCCAGTGACCGGCCTTGCCGACGCCAAAAAAGGCCGCATTGTCAGCACTCTGATCAAGAAAGCGCCGATAGAATCCGTCGTCCACCTCATAGCTGGCCTGCGCGATACACGGCCCGACCGCCGCCACGATCCGGTCCGCCCGCGCCCCCAGCTTCACCATCGCCGCCACGGTCGCCTCGCAGACGCCGGTAAAGGCACCCTTCCACCCCGCATGGGCGGCGCCAACCACGCCTTGCCCGTCATTGGCTTCCACATCGGCCAGCAGCACGGGCGCGCAATCCGCCGTCACCACGCCCAGCACAATCCCCTTGCGGTTGGTGACGAGCGCATCGGCATGCGGGCGCCCGGCATCCGCCCAGTCGCCAGCCTCGACACAGAGCGCGGAATGCACCTGATAGCAGGTCACCAGCCGCGCCCCCGCCAGCACCGCTTGCG
>DDES01000001.1:0-4822 GCA_002336765.1 Novosphingobium sp. UBA1948
CAACGCCGATCAGCACGCGCCACAGCATCGCGTTGTAAGATCCCATTGCAATCGACAACCCCTTCATCGCGGCGTCCATCACTGAAAACAGCGCGATGCCGAGGCACGCGGCGGCAAAGGGGACCGCTGTGGAAACGTTACGCTGGGACATCGACAGGCGCGTAGCGCCCCGCGGTCAGCCGCGCCAGTTTACAAGTGAAACTGATTTACGCTGCGCGCGCGACGCTGGTCCCAGCCTCGATTTCCGCAGCCTTCGCTTCGACCAGTTGCACGATATGCTCGATCATGTCGGCGTCCTGGATGGTGTGGTCGGTCACGCCCGACAGATAGACCATATGCTTGCCATTGCCGCCGCCGGTAAGGCCGATATCGGTCTCGCGCGCCTCGCCCGGCCCGTTGACCACGCAGCCCAGCACCGAAAGCGACAGCGGGGTCTTGATATGGCTGAGGCGGCTTTCCAGTGCCTCGACGGTTTTGATAACGTCAAAACCCTGTCGTGCGCAGGACGGGCAGGACACGACGCGGACGCCGCGGGTGCGCAGGCCGAGCGATTTCAAAATCTCGAAGCCGACGCGTACTTCTTCTTCCGGCGGGGCGGAGAGCGAGACGCGGATTGTGTCGCCAATGCCTGCCCACAGCAGATTGCCGATGCCGATGGCCGATTTCACCGTGCCGCCGATCAATCCGCCCGCCTCGGTGATGCCCAGATGCAGCGGGCAATCCACCGCCTCGGCCAGACCCATATAGGCCGACACGGCAAGGAATACGTCGGACGCTTTCACCGCCACCTTGTATTCGTGGAAATCATGGTCCTGCAACAGCTTGATGTGATCGAGCGCGCTCTCCACCAGCGCCTCGGGGCAGGGCTCGCCGTATTTTTCCAGCAGATCCTTTTCCAGACTGCCCGCGTTCACGCCGATGCGGATCGAGCAGCCATTGGCCTTGGCCGCGCGCACCACTTCGGCCACACGGTCGCTGCCGCCGATATTGCCCGGATTGATGCGCAGACAGGCCGCGCCCGCATCGGCGGCTTCCAGCGCGCGCTTGTAGTGGAAATGGATGTCGGCCACGAGCGGCACCTGCGCCGCCCGCGCGATCTCGCGGAAGGCGGCGGTCGATTCCACATCGGGGCAGGACACGCGGACGATATCGGCGCCCGCCTCCTCGCAGCGGCGGATCTGGTCGATCGTTGCCTTCGCGTCGCTGGTCAGCGTGTTGGTCATGGTCTGCACCGCGATGGGCGCGTCGCCCCCGATGGGGACTTTGCCCACCATGATCTGGCGGCTTTGACGGCGGGCGATGTCTCGCCAAGGACGGACTGACGACATGGGGGACTCCTTTGTGCCTGCCTATAGCCCATTGCACCTGCGCCGCAAATGCGAAGCAGTGATGACTTTCGGGCAAGGGCCGTTAGATTTCACGCGCCATACACAGGCTGAACTCGTCCGACACATAATCCCCGAAGGCGGGGCACTCGGCAAAGCCTTCGGACTCATACAGGCGGCGGGCGGGGATAAAGGCCTCGGGCCTGCCGGTTTCCAGCAACAGGCGCGTGTAGCCGCGCGCGCGGGCCACCCCGATCAGATGGTGCAGGATCGCCCGCCCGATGCCTTGCCCCAGAAATGCGGGCGCCACACGCATGGATTTGAGTTCGCCGGTTAGCGCATCGAGTTCTTTCAACGCACCGCAGCCCGCCAGCACCCCGTCGTGCCATGCGGAAAAGAAGGTGACGTCAGGTGCGCGCAGCCGCTCGATCGGCATGGCGTGTACCTTGCAGGCGGGCGACCACTGGTGCATCTGCTCCAGATGATAGGACAAGAGGGCCGCGATGTCGGGGCCGGTCAGATCGTCCTCGTGGATATCCAGCATCATGGCGTGCCTCCGGCATCATGCTTGTCCGCCTTGCGCTTGCCAAAGCGCATTCCCTGTTCAAGCTGGGCGCGCAGGGCGGTGTAATAGGCCTCGAGGAAGGAACGCACCTCATGCCCGCCCGGCGGCGTCCAGCCGATCTTGAGGCAGATGGCGCGGGCCACCGCCTCCATCGCGCTGTCCTGATCCTCGCGCAGCACGCGCTCCAGCGTCTGCAATTCATACTCGCCATAGGCGGCCAGATCCTCCGCGCGGAAGGCATAGCCGGAGGCGGCTGGTGTGGCCGCGGGCGCGGTGGACAGGCTGGCTTCCAGCTTGCGGCGCGGGGCTTCTACCACCCATGTGCCCGCCACCAGATCGCCCGCGCGCAAGCCATCGCGGTTGAAAAAGGGAAACAGCGCGAAAATCAGGAACCAGCCCGCCATCACCCAATTGAACGCTTCGGAGGCATCGCTGCCCAGCGCGGCCCCCATCGCAGCCAGCGGCAGGAATATCTCGATATCGCGCATCAGATTGCGCGCCAGCACCATCTCGGTGGAAAGCCTGCCGCCATCGCGCGCGGCGATGCGTAGGCCCGTGATGCGCTTGCCCGGTGTCGCCCCGCGCGGGCCCAGTTCGAAAAACAGGAACCAGCCGTTGCGCAGCAGAAAGATGAAGGCCAGCATCACGATGACGAGGAACTGGATCGCCTGCCCCACCGCATTCTTCTTGGCGATCTGGGTGTCGAGATTGGCAAGGCCACCGGCCAGAAAGGCGAGGAACAGCAGCATCGCCACCAGCACCAGCACCATAAACACCAGATCGAGCGCCAGCGCACCAAAGCGCGCGCCGCGCCCCGCCAGCGTGAAGGTGAGCGTCAGCCCCTCGGGCGTGACAATGCTGCGCTGGCGTGGATCGGCGCGGCGGCTCATGTGCGGCGCCCCCGGAACGTGAAGAAGTAGTTCAGCCAGAACACCAGCATGGCGCCGCCGATGGCCAGCCGCGCGGGCGTTTCGTTGATCAACTGGCGTGCGAAACCTTCGAGCATTCCCGCCACCAGCAGCATCAGAACCACGCCCAGCATCACCGGCGCGGTCCGCCGCCCCGCTGCGGCAAGGCTGGCCATCACGCTATGCCCGCCCGGAAAGGCCATTGCCCGCCCGACATGGATGCCGCTGGCCCCCGCCAGCAGGATTGCGAAAAGCTCGGTCGTGCCATGGATCGACAGCCAGCCAATAAAGTCCAGCAACAGGCCTTTCTGGTGAAACACCCACAGCATGGCACCCAGATTGCCGGTGTTCTGCACCAGCAACAGCACCGAGGGGATCCCCGCCGCAAAGCCCACCGCATAGGCCATAATGGCGATCTGCGAATTATGCCCGAACAGGAAAGTGGCAAAGACGCCGAGCGCTTCCTGTTTCTGGTCGCCAAACAGCGTGGCGCGCAGAGCCTCGCGCGTGGCGGTGGGGGTGCGGGTGGTTTCCCCCGCCACCAGCGCGCCATACCATTGCGGATCATGCGCCACCAGCAGCCAGCCCACCGTGGCGCCCGCCACCATCACCGCCAGCGCGATCAGGATGTCGAGCCCGATCGCCCGCACTGCACGGCTCCAGCCACCGGCGAAAAAGCCGCGCAGCCATCCGGTGAAACTGTCGCGCGGGCCATAGACGAGGAAATAGGCGCGCTGCACCAGCGCTTCGAGATAGGCCAGCGTGGCCGCGTCGAGCGAGGTTTCCCGCGCCACTGACAGCGATGAGGCCACCGTGCGATAGAGTACCGGCAATTCCAGCACATCCGCATCGGACAGGCGCGAGAGCCTGCCCTTTTCCATCGCGCTGACCATCGTCTCCAGCCGTTTCCAGTCGCCCTCGCGCGCCTGCCGGAAACGGTCAGAGCGCAGGGCGGCGGCGGTGATGTCGCCGGTTTCGGTCTCCGCCTCGCGCGAGAAGCGGGATTTGAGACTGTCGAACAAGGTGTTCATCCGATGCCTCCGCGGCTCTTGATGGCCAGAAAGGCGTCGATCAGGCGCGGACCGATGGCGTCATGCCGCGCTTCCAGAATATCCACACCCAGCGCGCGCAACCGGCTGGTCACCAGTGCGCGCTGGCGCAGCAGGCTGTCGGCGGTGACGGCCTGCGCCAGCGCATCGATCGTATCGGGCGTGGCGCTGGCCATGCTGTCGAGTTCCTCGTCGCGCAGCGTGACGAACAGCACGCGATGGCGGCTGACCAGACGGGCGATGCTTTCCACCATCAGTTCGGCGCTGGTGGGGTCGGTGAAATCGGAAAAGATCACGATCAGCGAGCGGCGCTGCAACCTTTGCGCCAGCGTGGCCAGCGCCAGCGTGAAATTGGGCTCGCGGCTCTCGTAATCCAGCTCGGCCGCTGCCGCGCGCAACCGGTGGAAATCGCGCGTGTCGGTGATGAAGGGGGTGGACAGCAGCACGCGATGGGCAAAGCCGAAAAGCGCCACGCGGTCGCCGGTCTTGAGCGCCACCCATGCGGTTTGCAACGCCGCCGTCACCGCGCGGTCCAGCCTTGGCTGGCCGGCCACCGGCTCGCACATCGGGGCGCCGCAATCCAGCGCGAAGAGGATGGGATTGTTGCGCTCGGCTTCGTATTCCTTGGCGTAGAGATGGGCGTGGCGGGCCGAGACTTTCCAGTCGATACGGCGGCGGTCCATGCCCGGCTGGTATTCGGCCAGCGTTTCAAACACCGTGCCCTCGCCGCGCAACCGCCGCGCGATCAGGCCAAAGCTGGAATCGCGCAGCAATGTCTGCATCGCGGGCGAGCGCAGCGCGGCCACATTGGGCAGCACGCGGATTGCCTGTTCCACCGCGCGCGTGGCGTGGCGCGCGCCCAGGCCCAGCGGTCCGTTCCACGCCAGATGCAGGCTCTCCACCATGCCCAGACAGCGGCGCGCAGGGGTGAGCGTGGCGGTGCCCGCCAGCGTGTCGTCGCCCTGCCGCGCCAGC
>DDES01000001.1:4928-5273 GCA_002336765.1 Novosphingobium sp. UBA1948
CCAGCAGACCGTCGATCAGCACCAGAAACACCAGCCCCACCGCCAGCACCGGCATCACCACCCAGCCCTGTGGCACGGCGGCGCCCAGCAGCAGCGCCAGCGGCGCCATCAGCGCGAGCAGCCCCACCACACGCGCCGTGGGCACGATGGAGGGGCGGATGCGGCCAAGCAGCCGCGCCAAAAAGGCGATCAACCGTTTCAGCGCGGAGCCTCGGTACGCTCGATCATATCATGCACCAACGCCTGTGTGCTCTTGCCCTCGATCTCGGCGGCGGGGGACAGCAGCAGGCGGTGGCGCAGCACGGCGGGGGCCAGCGCCTTGACATCATCGGGCACCACATAGTC
>DDES01000102.1:0-6031 GCA_002336765.1 Novosphingobium sp. UBA1948
AAGGCGCGGCTCGCGGGTGTCGATCCAGCGCGCCGCGCCGCCGAGGAACAGCGCTGGCGCGCGATGGCGGAGTTGGTGCGCACATGGGGCTGCCGCCGCGCCGCGCTGCTGCGCTATTTCGGCGATTCCCCGCCGCTCACCTGTGGCAATTGTGACCATTGCCGCCGCGCGCGCTGGTGGGTGGCGCTGGTGGAGAGTGCCAAACGCATTGGGCGGATGTTAACGCGGTGCAGCTAGACTGGAACGCATGAAACGCGCCCTCCTCCTCGCCGCCGCGCTCTGCGCCACACCCGCCAGCGCCCAGCAGACCCTCCAACCCGCTGGCAAGCCCTACACGATCGTGGAAACCGGCCAGAAGTTCGACCTGCTGTGGGATGCGCTCCATGCTGTGGGGGACCGCACGGTCACGCTGCGCTTTGATGTGGGCCGCTATCGCGAATGCGGGGTGCAGACGAGCGGCAATGTCACCTTCCTCGCCGCCGTGCCGGGCAAGGTGATCTTTGAAAGCAAGCTGTGCGAGGGCAAGGCGGGGCTGGTGCTGCGCGGGCGCTCGTCGAAAGTGGATGGCTTCATCTTCACCAATTACCGCGCCGACGATGGCAATGGCGCGGGCATCCGTCTTGAAAAGGGCCATCTCACCGTGGCCAACTCATGGTTCAGGGACAGCGACGAAGGCATTCTTGCCGCCAATGATCCCAAGGGCACCATCGCCATCGACCGCTCGACCTTCACCCATCTGGGGCGCTGCGACCGCGATCTGGCCTGCGCCCACTCGATCTACCTCAACTTCTACGACAAGGTGACCATCACGAATAGCCGCTTTGCCGAGGGCGATGGCGGGCACTACATCAAGATCCGCGCCCGCGTAGTCGACATCCGCAACAATGTGATCGACGACAGCGCAGGCCGCCGCTCGAATTACCTGATCGACCTGCCCGCCGGTTCGACAGGGCGCATCGCGGGCAACTGGATGGTGCAAGGCCCGCGCAAGGAAAACCCCGGCACGATCATCGCGGTCGCCGCCGAAAGCCGCGACCACCCCACCGACGGACTGACCATCGAGGGCAACACCGTGAAAATGGCACCCGGCGCGCCGCGCGGCCCCGCCTTTGTGCGCGACTGGTCTGGCGGGCGGATCGTGATCGGCGCCAATGCGCTGGATAGCGGGATTGTGCGTTTCGCTCGGCAGTAAAGAAGAGTGATTCACGAGGGGCATACCCCTCGTGGCTCCCCTTCCCTGTCCTCGTTGCGCCACGGATTCAGCCAAGGCCCAACGCCGCACCGCCGGAGGCTTTACTTGCCTGCGGCGCGGCAACGTAGCGCAAGGCCGAATGGCGCGCACCTAAGACAGTATGGGGATTGCAAAGGGCCCAACCGATTTGTCTCGACAAATCGGCACGCTAGACTCGCCCTTAACCCGCCGGAGGCACCCTAATCCTTAAAGAAAATGCCCAGACCGATCCCGCTTCGTCGCCAGATAGCGCTCGTTATGCGGATTGGCTGGCAAGGCATGGGCGACGCGCTCGGCCACATCCACCCCTACCCCGCGCAGGGCCTCCACCTTGGCGGGGTTGTTGGTCATCAGCCGGATCGCCTTCACGCCGATCAATTCCAGCATCCGCGCCGCCACGGGAAAATCGCGCGCCTCGTTGGGCAGGCCGAGGCGCTGGTTAGCGTCCACCGTGTCAAAACCCTGATCCTGCAACTGATAGGCGCGCAGTTTGTTGACGAGGCCGATCCCGCGCCCTTCCTGACGCAGATAGAGCAGCACGCCCCAGCCACCCTGATTGGCCTCCTGCGCCATCGCCGCCAGCGCGGCATCCAGCTGCGGCCCGCAATCGCATTTGAGGCTGCCCAGCACGTCGCCGGTCAGGCATTCGGAATGGAGGCGGACCAGCGGCATCCGGTCGGCATTCTGCCGCCCCAGCACCAGCGCGACATGCTCGCGCAAATCGTCCATCGCGCGGAAGGCAACAATCTCGGCCGTTTCGCACACCGACACCGGCAGGCGCGCGCGGCTGGCAATCTGGAGATGGCGGGCGTCCTTCCAGTCTGCCAGATCGGCCGGAGAAACCTCCTGTGCCTCCTCCACACCCGCGGGGTCCACCAGAAAGGCGGGCAAAACGCCGGCCAGTCGTGCCAGTTCCATCGCCGTCACTGCCGCAGCATGGTCGGCGATCGCCTCGGCCAGAAACGGCCCTTTCAAAGGATTGGCCAGATCCAGCGCCGGATCGGCCAAAGCGCGCGCCAGCGGCAGGTCAAACCCTGCGGCGCCACGGATCATCACCGGCGCCTCCGGCTCGGCCGCCTCGCGCTGGTTGGCCAGCTTGAGCGTGGCGGCGCGCGCCGAGGAAATCAGCATGTGCCGCGCGGCAACGCCCGCGCCAAAACCGGTTTCGGCAGGCAGCAGCACCCACGGCCCCACCCGCACGGCCCAGCCATGCCGCAGCGCGTCGAGCGCCTGCGCAACCCGCCGCGTGGCCGACATTACAGATCGAACTCCGTGATCAGCGGCACATGGTCGGAGCATTGCTCCCAATCGCGCGCCTCCTCGAACACGCGATGCGCGCGGGCCTGTTGGGCGACATCGGCGCTGCCCCAGATATGGTCGAGGCGGCGCCCCTTGTCATTCGCGCGCCAATCCTTGGCGCGATAGGACCACCACGAGTAATAACGCTGCGGCGCGGGGATCAGTTGTCGCCCGATGTCCACCCAGCCATGCGCCTCTTCAAAGCGCTTGAGCGTTTCCACCTCGACCGGCGTATGGCTGACCACCTTGAGCAGCGCCTTGTGGCTCCACACATCGCTTTCCAGCGGGGCGATGTTGAAATCGCCGCAGATCAGCGTGGGGCGGTCAAGCTTGTCGGCCCAATCGGTCATGCGCGCCAGAAAGTCGAGCTTCTGGCCGAATTTGGGATTGATCTCGCGGTCCGGCTCGTCGCCGCCGGCGGGGATATAGACATTGTCCAGCCGCACGCCGCTGCCTTCCAGCTCGACGCTGACATGCCGCGCCTCGCCATTGGCCTGCCAGTCGTTGCGGTCGATCTCGCGCATCGGAATCCGGCTGACCGTGGCCACACCATGATAGCCCTTCTGCCCGTGCACCGCCTGATAGGTGTAGCCCAGATCGGCGAAGGCCTGTGCGGGGAACAGTTCGGCCACCGTCTTGATTTCCTGAAGGCACAGCACATCGGGGCCGTGCTCCTTCAGATAGCGCTCAACCAGCGGCATGCGCAGCCGCACCGAATTGATGTTCCAGGTGGCAATCGAGATCATGCGACAAGGCTTTAGGTGGCGCCCGACAGGCGGGCAAGAAAAAACCCCCGCTCTCCGGGGGGCAGAGGAGAGCGAGGGTTCCATACGCGTTCGTCACGCTGCCAGAACGGTTGTTCTAGGAAGGTTTGGCGGGGAACAGGGGGGAAACCCGCGTACCGTCCGTCCTGACCCCTTCGTTATAGCCCCCCAGCCTTGCTGCCATATGAACGGAATGGGCAGGTTTTGTCGCAGTTTGTCGCGGGACTTTGAAAGCAGGGTACAAAACACCCGCCACACAGCGGCGCGGCGGGTGCTTTTCTCGGGAAATTTACAGAAATCTACTTATGCGGGCGAGCGCGCGGGTCGATGAACCTGAACAGATCATCGCCCAAAGCCACGCCATACTGGTGGCCGGTCAGGCGTATGCTGGTGCGGCGACTCTGGGCGTCAAGCGTCTGCCAGCCTTCCAGTTGCAAGCCGCCCGGCGCGCCAGCCTTCTTGGCAAAGACCAGCACCATCGTGCCATATTCGGGATGGCTGCGATCGGCCACGCGGATGCTCACCGTGTCCGGCTCGAACGCGGGCAACAGCGTGCCATAGCGCGTCACATCCTTGGCCGGATCGAGCAGTGCGCCCAGCGGGCTGTTGCCGATCGGCCAGCGCTGGATCTGGTTCACATCCGAATCGACAATGGTCAGCGCCTTGCCATCGGCGGTGATCTGCACCGGATAGCCGCGCTGATACTGGAAGCGGATCTTGCCGCCGCGCTTCAGGCTGAGCACGCCCGACACCTGCTGGCCATTATCGGCGCGCTGGGTGAAATTGGCGCGCAGCGTGTCAATGCCGCGCAGGGCCGCCACGGCCTGCGCCATCTCGCCGGTGGTGGCCCCAGTGTTTGCCCATGCAGGCAACGCAAGCGAAAGGGCCGCCGGTCCCGCAACCAGCAGCCCCATAGCAGAACGAAGGATCGCCCTGCGATTCGAAGTAGGAAGGGAGTGTGTCATGCCGCGGCAATGCCAGCGAGGGCCTGAACGCTCCCTGAAGTCTTACTTGATCTTCGCTTCCTTGAACTCGACATGCTTGCGCACGACGGGATCGTACTTCTTGAACACGAACTTTTCCGTGGTGTTGCGGGGATTCTTCTTGGTCACATAGAAGAAGCCGGTGTCGGCGGTGGAAACCAGCCGGATCTTGACGGTTGCGGGCTTAGCCATGACTCTTTTCCTAAATTTCCACTTCGACCCCGACCGGAGCGGCCAGAATCACATATCCCAACACGGGCCGCGCGATACGCTGCCCGAAAGAGCGCGCCCCTTGCCTTTGCCGCGCGGCAGAGTCAAGCGTGAACCCATCAGCGGCGGTAATATTTGGCGTGAACCGGCCGCACCAGCGCCGAGACACCATGCGCCAGCAACACCAGCGCCGCCGCGCCAGCCGCCGCCACACCGGCGTCCAGCGCGGTCAGTCCCGTCAGCAGCGCCGATGTCCCCATCGCGCCGGCCACGAAGCCTCCGCACAGGCCCAGCGCGAGATCCAGCAGGCGCGAGATCATGCCCACGCGGCGCAACACAAGGCCCGTGGCCCCACCGGCCATCACGCCCACCAGCAACAGGATCAACAGGGTCATACGCGCTTCCTTTCACCGCCCCGCCGCATAGCACGGCAAGGGTAAAGGAATCGCGCGCACCCGGCGATATGCGGGTCAGGCCATATGCGACAGCGCATAAAGCGCGGCCAGACCGGCGATAATGCGATAGACCGCAAAGGGCGCAAAGCCGTGGCGGCTGATATAGGCGACAAAGCCCTTGATCACCACCAGCGCCACCACGAAGCTCACCAGCGAGCCCACCGCGATTTCCGGCAGCCCCACCGGCGAGGCGCCGCTGGCCAGCTCATGGCGGTTGTCCCACACCTGTTTGGCGGTGGCGCCCAGCATGGTGGGAATGGCGAGGAAGAAGCTGAACTCCGCCGCCGTGCGGCGGTTGATGCCCATGCTGAGGCCGCCCATGATCGTGGCCCCCGAACGCGACACGCCGGGGAACATGGCCAGACATTGCATCAGGCCGATACCAAAGGATTTGGTCCACGACACCTCGCCCACGCCCTGATATTTGCCCGGCTTGGCCAGCCACTCGATCACCAGAATGGCAACGCCCCCGATCACCAGCGCCCATGCCACGCCCACCGGATTTTCCAGCGCCGCGTCGATCTTCTTTTTCAGCAATACGCCCAGCACCGCCGAAGGCAAAAAGGCCACCGCCACATTGCGGATAAAGCCGATCGCCGCGGGTTCCCGCTTCAGCGCGCCCTCGATCACCGCCCAGAAGGTGCGCCAATAGAGCACCACCACCGCCATGATCGCGGGCAGCTGGATCACGATGTTGAACACCTCCCACTGCTTCTCGTCATAGCCGAAGAATTTGGTGGCCAGCACCAGATGGCCGGTGGAGGACACCGGCAGGAATTCGGTCAATCCTTCGACAATGCCGAGCAGAACGGCGGTCAGCAGCAGGGGCATGGGGGAAGTCCTTTACGCTTCGGCGCCAAAACGGGTTTCGTCGAATTGCAGACTGGCCAGGCGGGCATAAAGGCCGCCCGCGCGGGTCAGTTCGTCATGCTTGCCCACCTCGACGATCCGGCCGCCGTCCATCACCACGATACGGTCCGCCTGACGCACGGTGGCAAGGCGATGGGCGATCACCAACGTGGTGCGGCCTTCCATCAGGTGCTCCAGCGCATCCTGCACCAGTCGCTCGCTCTCGGCGTCGAGCGCGCT
>DDES01000102.1:6044-10317 GCA_002336765.1 Novosphingobium sp. UBA1948
CTGGCGCTGGCCGCCCGACAGGCGCGCGCCATTCTCGCCAAGGAAGGTGTCGAGCCCCTCGGGCAGATCGCGCAGGAAGCTCTCGGCATTGGCGGCGCGTGCCGCCTGCCAGATCGCCTCGTCGCTGGCGCCCCAGTTGCCATAGCGCAGATTGTCGCGCGCGCTGGCGGCAAACAGCACGCCCTCCTGCGGCACCAGCGCGATACGGGCGCGGATTTCGGCGGGATCGGCGCTGGTCAGCGGCACGCCATCCAGCTTGATCGTGCCGAATTGCGGATCATAGAAGCGTTCGGCCAATTGGAAGATGGTGCTCTTGCCCGCCCCCGAAGGGCCGACAATCGCCACCGTCTCGCCCGGCTCGACCTTGAGATCGAAAGCCTCCAGCGCCGCCACTTCGGGCCGGGTGGGATAGCGGAAGGTCACACGCTCGAAAGCGATCTGGCCGCGTGCAGGTTGCGGCAGGGCGGTCGGCTTGGCCGGCGCGGCAATCGCGGGGCGCGCGCTCAGCAATTCGCTCAACCGGCTGGCGGCACCGGCGCCGCGCACCAGATCACCGTAAACCTCGGTGAGCGAACCGAAAGCTCCCGCCACAAAGGCACCGGTCAGCACGAATTGCGTGATAAGGCCGCCCGAAATCTCGCCGCGCGCCACCGACATGGCGCCGCTCCACATCAGCGCCACCAGCCCGCCAAACACCAGCAGCGTCACCACGCTGGTCATGGCCGAACGAATGGTGATGCGGCGCAGCGCGGTGGTAAAGCTGTTCTCCACCGCCACGCCAAAGCGCTCGCTCTCGCGGGCTTCCTGGTTGAAGGCCTGCACGATGCGCGCGGCGCTGAGCACCTCGGTCACCATCGCGCCGACATCGGCGATGCGATCCTGCGAAAAGCGCGATTCGGCGCGCAAGCGGCGGCTGAACCACACGATCGGCCCCACCACCACCGGAATGCCGACAACCAGCACCGCGGTCAGCTTGGGCGCCAGAAAGAACAGCACGCCCACACCCGCCAGCGCGGTGATCGTGTTGCGCAAGGCCACCGAAGTCGTCGTCCCCACCACCTGCTCGATCAGCGAGGTGTCGGCGGTCATGCGGCTGGAGATTTCCTTGGGGCTGTTGTCCTCGAAAAAGCTGGGCGGCTGGCGCAGCAGGTTCTTCTGCACCGCAAGGCGGATATCGGCCACCACGCGCTCACCCAGCCACGAGACATTGTAGAAGCGCACCGCCGTACCCACCGCCAGCAGCACAACCAGCCCGAGCAGGGTCAGGAACCAGTGGTTGATGGTCGAGGGATCGCTGCCACGGGCAAAGCCCTTGTCCACCACTTGCCGGAAACCCCATGGCACGGCCAGCGTGGTGAGCGAGGTGACCGTCAGCGCGCCCAGCGCCATCGCCGCGCGGCCGGGATAGGCGGATGCCGCGTTCCACACCATGCGCAGCGGGCCAAGGCTCTTCTTCTCCTTGGCATCCTCCGGAATAGCGGGCGATTCGGGCGGGGCGGCGGGGGACGTGTCTTGGGTGGCTGACATGGGGGCTGGCCCTATAGGATTTTTACGACCAAGGAAACGGACTTTCGCCACCTTTCCCGCCCCCAGTGAAACACCTTATTTTGCCGCATTGCAACATAGAGCATTTCGGTCCACACTGCGCGGTGAAGTGCCGGTCAAGGCACCCTGAGGTTCGCAAGGGATCAGCTATGCTCTACAACGCCTATGAACTGCAACGCAGCCTGTTGTCAGGCGCGAGTGCCTGGGCCTCTGTCATGTCGGAAGTGATCACCAATCCGGCCAATCCGCTGGCCTCGCTGGGCGTGGGTCAGGTGATGGCCTCGGCGCTGGATGTGTTTTCCCATGCCTCGATGCCACGCGGCAAACCCAATTTCGATATCGAGACGGTGACTGTCGATGGCGCGACCTATGGTGTGACCGAATCGATCGTCCTGCACCGCCCCTTCGGCAATCTGCTGCGCTTCACGCATGAGGGGCTTCCCGAGGATGCGCCCAAAATGCTCGTCGTGGCGCCGATGAGCGGGCATTACGCCACGCTGCTGCGCGGCACGGTGGCCCGCCTGATGGAGCGCGCGGTGGTTTACATCACCGACTGGGCCGATGTAAAAATGGTGCCGCAGGAGGCGGGCCGCTTCGATCTGGACGATTATATCGACTATCTGATCGGTTTCCTCGAACATATCGGGCCGAACACCCATATGCTGGCCGTGTGCCAGCCTTCGGTGCCGGCCTATGCCGCCACCGCCGTGATGGGCGCGGAGAAGAACCCCTGCCGCCCGCTGACGCTGACCATGATGGGCGGGCCGGTCGACACGCGCGAAGCGCCCACCAGCGTCAACGATGTCGCCGTCACCCGTCCCTTGAGTTGGTTCAAGCACAATGTGGTGACGCGCGTGCCGCTGCACTATCCGGGCGCGGGACGCGAGGTCTATCCCGGTTTCCTGCAACTCGCCGGCTTTATGTCGATGAACCTGCAGAGCCATTTGCAGAGCCACTGGCAGATGTTCAAGCATCTGGTCGACGGCGATGGCGAGAGCGCGGACGCCTCCAAGGCCTTCTATGACGAATATCGCAGCGTGTGCGACATGTCGGCGGATTTCTATCTGCAAACCATCGAACATGTGTTCCAGAAGCATTCGCTGCCCAAGGGCGAGTTCGTGCATCGCGGCAAGACAATCGACCTGGGCGCCATCACCGACACGGCTCTTCTGGCGGTGGAAGGCGAGCGCGACGACATTTCCGGCATTGGCCAGACCAAGGCCGCGCTGAAACTGGCGCATAATCTTCCCGACGCCAACAAGCGCTATCTGCTGGCCGAGGGTGTGGGCCATTACGGCATTTTCAACGGGTCGAAATGGCGCAACCTGATCGCGCCAGTGGTGGAGGAATGGATGGCCGCGCATCCAAACCGCGACGCCGCGCCTGCACCGAAAAAGCTGAAAGCGGTAAAGTAGGGCCTAAACCTAATCTGCCACCGCCGGTCGCAAGGCGGAAGGTTTGGAAAGCAGCCCGTTCAGCCAGCGCTGGGCGGGCTTTTCCACGCCATAGTACAGCACCACCGAGGCCAGCAGCACCAGCGCGCCATAGGCTGCCAACTGCGCGTAACCGATATGCGGCGCGCCCCGCACAAAGGCGAGCTTGAACAGCACGAACAGCAGGAAATGGACCAGATAGGTCGAATAGCTGATCTCGCCCAGCCAGACCAGCAGGCGCGAGCCAAGCAATCGCGCAGGCCGTCCCTCGTCCACCGCCAGCGCGAAGATCAGCGCGGCAAAGCTGGCGGGGATATAGGATGTCTCGGGAAGGCCCAGCACCACGCCGCCTTCCAGCAGCACCACCAGCGCCGCCCATCCCGCCGTGGCCATATGCGGGATGGAGCGCCAGCGTTGCCACAACAGGCACAGCACATTGCCCAGCCAGAATTCCAGCAGACAGCGCACCAGCCCCAGCCGCGTCACCTCATAGCCCAGCACGCCCACGCCCTGCACCGCGAAATAGAGCCACACCGCCCCCAGCAGCGCGATGCCCAGCGCCACCAGTGTCGCGGTGCGCATCCGGCTCCACGGCGCCAGCGCCACCACCAGCGGAAAGGCGACATAGGCGCCCATCTCGCTGGAGATCGACCACGCCGGATCGTTCCACGACAGCGCGGGCGTCAGACCCCAGTTCTGCACCAACAGGATATGCAGTGGCAACTCGCGCCACGGATACATCGAAGTGTCGCGCCCCGTGACCGACAACAGCGCAGCCAGCATCACGAACACGCCCAGGATGACCATATGCAGCGGCCAGATGCGCGCCACACGGCGCCACCAGAAGCGCGCCGCGCCCCCCCATCCGGTGCCGCGCAGTTTTGCGCCATAGGTGTGCCACAGCACAAAGCCCGAGAGGATGAAAAACAGATCGACCGCCAGATAGCCCTTGTGCGCGATGCGCATCGCCCAGTCGGGCAAGGTGCCATAGAGCGCCGCGCGGGTGTGGAACAGCACCACATACCACGCCGCGATCCCGCGTATGCCGGTCAGCGCGCCCAGTTGCGGGGCACGGGTGGTATCGGATGCTTGCGCCGTCATATCGCCCCTTGCCCCACGCGCTTCATACCGTTGCCCGAAGGAAACGCGCGCGCCACAGGGCACGCGCGCCATCCATCAGGCTTCGGCCGGTGTGGCGTTGACGGGAGCCGCCGGAGCAGCGGCGGCAGGCGCCACCACCCCGCGGCGCACCGCCGTCGGGTTCAACCGCGGATCGGTGCGGCGGCGCACCTGCT
>DDES01000240.1 GCA_002336765.1 Novosphingobium sp. UBA1948
CGACCATCGGCAAGGCGCCGGTCATCACACCCGCCGCAGCCCCCGCCGCCAGCGCCGCCATAAAGGCCACCGGCGCGACAAAGGCCTGACGCGCGGGGCGGGTTGCGGCCCACAGGCCCACCGCCACCATCGCCGCCAAATGGTCCACACCCGACAGGGGATGCGCCAGACCCGCCATCAGCGAGCCATCATGCCCCGGATGCGCCAGCGCCGGTGTCGCCGTGGCAACAAGGGCAGAGGCAGCCAGAACAGTTTTACCCAAAGACTTCATCAAACCTCTCCCCGTGTTTAGCGTACCTTGACCTCGGCCAGTTCCTGCCCATCCGGCCCCATCACATGGGTCGAACAGGCAAGGCACGGGTCAAAGCTGTGCAGCGTGCGCAGGATTTCCACCGGCTCTTCGGCACGCTCCACCTTGGTGTTCATCAGGCTGGCCTCGAAGGCGCCGATATTGCCCTGATTGTCGCGCGGGCTACCGTTCCATGTGGTCGGCACCACGCATTGGTAATTGTCGATCTTGCCGTCCTTGATGCGGATCCAGTGGCCCAAGGCCCCGCGCGGCGCCTCGGTAAAGCCCACGCCCTTCACCTCGCTCGGCCAGGTCTTGGGATCGAACTTGGCGGTGTTGGCAGTGGCCGTATCGCCTGCCTTGATGTTGGCGATCAGCTTGTCGAGGAAATACTTCTGCTTGCGGGCGGCCCATTGCGCCTCCAGCCCGCGCGCGGCGGTGCGGCCCAGCGTCGAGAACAAGGCGTCGATCGGCACGTCGAGCGTCTTGAGCACGCCATCGACCTGCTCCTTGATCTCCTTGTTGCCCTGCATATAGCCGATGACATAGCGCGCCAGCGGCCCCACCTCCATCGCATGACCGCGCCAGCGCGGGGCCTTGATCCACGAATATTTCGCGCTTTCGTCGATCTGCTCAATGTTGGTGCTGGTGCCCTTGGCGCCCTTGCCCAGCTCGTAATGCGGCTCGGTCACACCGTCCCACGGGTGGAGGCCCTTGCTCTCGTCCTCATACTTGTACCAGCTGTGCGGCACGAATTCCTGCACCTGCGCCGGATCTGCCAGATCCACCGGCAGCACATCGCTCAGCTTGCCATTGATGATGGCGCCGCGCGGCATCAGCAGGTTGGCGGCGCTATAGTCATTCGCCTTGTCGGGAATATCGCCATAGGACAGCAGCGACTTGTTCGACAGGCCGCCGCCATAAAGCCAGCCCTTGTAGAAGGACGCAATGGCCAGCAGATCGGGAATATAGACATTCTCGATGAACTCGATCGCCTGGTTGGTGATGTCGACCACATAGTTGAGGCTGGCCATATTGATCGGCGCGCCCGCCGCCATATCGCCGTCGATGTTGATCGCGCAGGGCACGCCGCCCACCAGCCAGTTGGGGTGGGTATCCTTGCCGCCGAAGATGGTGCGCACGCGCATGATTTCCTTCTGGAAATCGAGCGCCTCCAGATAGTGCGTCACCGCCATAAGATCGGCCTCGGGCGGCAGCTTGTAGGCGGGGTTGGTCCAGTAGCCGTTCTTGAAGGGGCCAAGCTGGCCGCTCTCCACGAACTTTTTCAGCCGCGTTTGCACATCGCGGAAATAGCCGGGCGAGCTGGCAGCGTGGCTCGGGCTGATCTTCTGCTGCAACTCGCTGGTGGCCTTGGGATCGGCCTTCAGCGCGTTGACGGGGTTCACCCAATCGAGCGCATGCAGGTGATAGAAGTGCACCAAATGGTCATGCACCTGCAGCGAAAGCTGCATGATGTTGCGGATCGAGTTGGCGTTTTCGGGGATGTCGATCCCCAGCGCATTCTCCACCGCGCGTACGCTGGTGAGCGCATGGGTGCCGGTGCAAACCCCGCAGATGCGCTGGACAAAGGCCCATGCATCGCGCGGATCGCGCCCCTTCAGGATCACTTCCAGCCCGCGCCACATAGTGCCGGTGGACACCGCGTTGCGGATCACATTGTTGCCGTCGAGATTGACCTCGCAGCGCATGTGCCCTTCGATACGGGTGACGGGATCGACGACAACGCGCTTGCCGCTCGCGTCTAGGTTAAAGCCGTTGGGCGTGGCAATCGTGGCCATCAGTCCTGTCCCTCAAGTTCGTTGCTCTTGGTATCTTCGCTCTTGGTGTCCTCACCGGCCTTCTGGCGGGCGCGCTTGACGGCGCTGGCCGCCGCATGGGCCGCCGCCGCAACACCGACGACGCCGGCAGCGGTGCCGCCAATCTTGTCGGCATTGGCCTCGATACCAAAGCCCTTGATGTCGGTCAGCCGCTCGTAGAAGCTGCCCTTGTCCCAGAAGCCGTCTTCCGAGCAGCCGATGCAGGGATGGCCCGCCTGAATGGGGAAGCTGAGGCCACCGTTCCAGCGCACCGTCGAGCAGGCATTGTAGGTGGTCGGCCCCTTGCAGCCCACCTTGTAAAGGCAATAGCCCTTGCGCGCGCCCTCATCGTCGAATTGCTCGACAAACTGGCCGGCATCGAAATGCGGCCGACGATAGCATTTGTCGTGGATGCGCTGCGAATAGAACATCTTGGGGCGGCCCTGAAGGTCGAGTTCGGGGAAGCGCTCGAAGGTCAGGATATAGGCGATAACGGCGGTCATCACCTCCGCGATGGGCGGGCAACCGGGCACCTTGATGATCGGCTTGCTGGCAAGGCCGGGCACCTTGTGGACCGGCGTCGCTTGCGTGGGATTGGGGCGCGCGGCCTGCACGCAACCCCAGCTGGCGCAGGAGCCCCAGCTGATAATCGCCTTACAGTGGTCGGCAGCTTCCTTGAGCTGTTCGAGGAAGGGGCGGCCACCGATGATGCAGCTCATGCCTTCCTGATTGAGCGGCGGATTGCCCTCGACAGCAAGGATGAAATTGCCATCGTATTTCTTGATGGTTTCCTGAATGATGCTCTCGGCCTGATGGCCTGCTGCGGCCATGATCGTGTCGTCATAGTCGAGGCTGATCATCGACAGGATGACATCCTTGGCCAGCGGATGGCCCGAGCGGATGAAGCTTTCCGAACAGCAGGTGCATTCCAGACCATGCAGCCACAACACCGGAATGCGCGGCTTGGTTTCCATCGCGTTCTGGATCTGCGCGGCGGCGGCGGGCGGCAGGCCCAGCGCGGCGGCGGTCAGGCTGCAGAACTTGGTGAAGCTGCGCCGCGTGATGCCTTGGCGGCGCATCACGTCGTAAAAAGTCTCGGTGGCCATGCTCATCCTTCCCCGACAGGCCCCTTTCGCGTGTCGCGCTGTCACGCCGCGCAAGGGTGCCCCTGTTAAGATTTCGACAAGCTTGGTTAAGCAAACCATGTGCCAGACGCCGATTTGCGCCAAAGCTGTTGGCAACAAGCCCTTTACACCCCGCCTATCTGGCCAATCCCTATCCGCTGGCGGCAAGTTGCTTTCCACCCCGTTGCTGGATGGTCGCTTACCACCTGCATGTATTGGCTGCCTGCACCGGTTCTGTGCGGTAAAGCTTTCTTTTCGCCTCTGTTCCTGCCAACCTTGACGCTTGAATACGGGAGGCGGACGGGCATGGGCATGATCCTCTGGGCAGGCGTGGCAGGCGCGCTGATCGGCTGGATGGCGGATCGCTATGGCGAGGGCGGCTTCTTTGCAGGCGCAGTGCTGGGTGCGCTGATGGGGGCATGGCTGCGCAATGTGATCCGCGCCGAGATTGCCGATGCGATCCATGCGGCGCAGGACCGTCTCGATAGGCCGATGCCCGCCGCCACACCTGTGCAACGGCGCGAAAGCCCTCCGCCCGCGCCGCGCGAAGCGGTGCAGCGCGCACAGCCGCTGGCGACACCCGAACCCTACCGGCCCGAAGCCATCCCACCGGAACCGACCCAACCAGAACAGGCCCAATCAGAACAGACTACGCCCGATCCTGCCTATCAACCCGCCTACACCCCCAACCCCGCCGAGGAACTGTTCGCCAAGGCCCGCGACTGGCTGCTGGGTGGCAACACGATTGTCCGCGTCGGGCTGGTGGTTTTGTTTCTGGGTCTGGTGTTCCTCGCCCGCTTTGTGGCGATGTCGGGCCTGTTTCCGATCGAGGCGCGGCTGGCCACGATTGCCGCTGCCGGTGTTGCCCTGCTGATGATCGGCTGGCGCAAACGGCTGGAGCGCCCCGATTTCGGCCTCTCGCTGCAAGGCGCGGGCGTGGCGGTGCTCTATCTCGTGGTTTTCGCGGCGGCGCGAGCCTATGATGTGCTGCCGCTGGGCGCAGGCTTTGCGCTGATGATCCTGTTCGCCGCGCTGGGCTGCGCGCTGGCGGTGATGCAGGATTCGCTGGCGCTGGCGCTGGCCTCGTTTCTGGGCGGCTTTGCGGTGCCGGTGCTGCTGGGCGGCCATGCCGACACGCCGCTCGGCCTGTTTGCCTATATCACGATCCTCAACCTCGCGATCCTGTTCATCGCGTGGCGCAAGAGCTGGCGCGCGCTCAACCTGCTGGGCTTTGCCGCCACCTTCCTGCTGGCCACGGCATGGGGCTTTTCCGGTTATGAGGACCGGCATTACCTGATCTGCCAGATATTCCTGATCGCCTCGATGGCGATCTATCTGGCGATGGCAGTGCTCTATGCCCATGCCACGCCGGGCAAGCTGGGCGCCTATGCCGACAGCACGCTGCTATTCGGCACGGCGCTGGCGGGCTTTGGCCATCAGGCGGCGCTGGTGCGGCCGATACATTATGGCGCGGCATGGTCGGCGCTGGGCTTTGGCGCGGCCTATCTGGCGCTGGCCGCCATCACCCTGCGCAAGAACCGCGCCGAGATGCGGCTGCTCAACGAATGCCTGCTGGCGATTGGCACGGGCTTTGTCACGCTGGCGATCCCGCTCGCCTTTGATGTGAAGGCCACGGCCTCGCTATGGGCGCTGGAAGGCGCAGGCGCGGTGTGGGTGGGGGCAATGCAGGCGCGCTGGCTCACCCGCGCCGCCGGTCTGGCCTTGCAGGCGGCTGCGGCGGTGATGGCGCTGGGCGGGCTTGGCGGCCATATCGCGGCGCTGCCTTTCGTCAACAATGGCTTCCTGCTGCCGATGCTGGTGGCGGGGCCGGTGATCTTTGCCGCATGGCTGATGCGCCACGATCTGCCCCACAGCCACAGCGCGCTGGCCGACACCTATGCCCAGACCGAAAGGGCGCTGGCCAAGCCGTGGTTCCTTGGCGGTTTCCTGTTCGTCTGCATCGCCATCCTGCGCGAGGCGGGACGGCAGCTGCCTGTGGCGGGGGG
>DDES01000219.1:0-2994 GCA_002336765.1 Novosphingobium sp. UBA1948
TGCCCAAGCACCTCGACGAAAAGGTCGCCGCGCTGCACCTCGAAAAGCTGGGCGTGCAACTGACCACCCTGTCCAAGAAGCAGGCCGACTATATCGGCGTGCCCCAGGCCGGCCCCTTCAAGGCGGACCACTACCGCTATTGATCTGATTTCGATGTGAAATCGCAAGCGCCTCGCGGGGGACAAATCCTTCGCGGGGCGTTTTTGTTTTGGGGTTTTGGGGAGGGGAAGGTGCCTCCGGCGGGCAAAGGGTNNGTTTTGATGGCCGCTTCGCGGCGGGGGTATGGCTGGAAAGTGAGGGGAGGCGGACCCTATTCCTGTACCTTGGTCAGCAACTCTCTGAGCGCATTCGCACCGAGAATTTCACCATCGCTCCGGAACACTTCCAGCTCAGGCTCCCGGCTATCAAAGAACTCAACCTCCCATCGCTCACCGGGCAGGGCGATTTGCACCATGATTGCGCCTTCCCGGACCGACGTGAGCGCATAGTTGGTCTCACTGGCTTCAAGTTCGCGGATGAATTCGTGGAGGGACAGATGGGGCATATGCCCTGCTTACGACCGGAAAGTTGGTGTCCGCAATAGCACCGTCTCCGGAACGTCCAATTTCCTTCCCGCGAAGCAGAATAGCAGACCGCAACACGGCGCCCCGACACAACGCCCAACCCTTGACGCAACAAAGACAGCATGGGGATTGTTAAGGGTGTAACACCCTTAACCCGCCAGAGGCCCCTTTTCTGAAAACCTCCAAAAACAACTTTCCTACATCCAACCAAATCGGTTAAACGCCCAACCCATCACCCAAGCCGGAAAGCGCTGGGCGGGGGTGGTGATCGGGCTGGTGCTGCCGTGACAAGACAGGGTGCGGACCCTGACAGGAAGTCGGCGGCGCTTGAAACCCACGGTGATGGTCTGAAAAACGCCTGCGGGATTTGCGAGCCCTACCGCAGGCGGGGCTATTGCCGAAAGGGCCGAGTCGGGCTGTCGCAAGGCTGTACCTCTACCCGACCGTTCGCGCGTTGCAGGCAGTCAAACCACCGCACCGTGCTGCCCCCGTCGAAGAACGGGACCAGCGCGGCGGCACCAGCCCTCCCCCGCAGGGGCAGGCGCGCATCCAAAACAATTCCCCAACAGCCCGCGCAGCGAAAAAGAAATCCGGCGCCACGCCACTGCGCAACGCCGGATTCCCGAAACAACCAAAAGGATGGGGATTGTTAAGGGCCCAACCGATTTGTCTCGACAAATCGGCACACTAGACTCACCCTTTGCCCGCCGGAGGCACCCCTAAACCCTCAAAAATCAAACCAGTTCAACAGCCACAGCCGTTGCCTCACCCCCGCCGATGCAGAGCGAGGCCACGCCCTTCTTCAGCCCGCGGGCCTTGAGCGCGGCGATCAGCGTGACGATGATGCGCGCGCCCGAGCAGCCGATGGGGTGGCCCAGCGCCGTGGCGCCGCCATTGACGTTCACCTTGGCGTGGTCGAGGCCAAGGTCGTGCATGGCGAACATGGTGACGCAGGCGAAGGCTTCGTTGATCTCGAACAGGTCAACATCCCCCACGCTCCAGCCAGCCTTGTCGAGCACCTTCTGGATGGCGCCGACGGGGGCGGTGGTGAACAGCTTGGGGTCGTGGGCGTGGGCGGCCACCGATTTGATCACCGCCACGGGCTTGGCGCCCTTGGCCTGCGCCACGCTCTGGCGCGTCAGCACGAGGGCGGCGGCGCCGTCCGAGATCGAGGAGGAGGTGGCCGCCGTGATCGTGCCGTCCTTGGCAAAGGCGGGCTTCAGGGCGGGGATCTTGTCGGGGCGGCCCTTGGCGGGGGCTTCGTCGGTGTCGACCACCACTTCGCCAGCGCGGGTCTTGATCGTCACCGGCGCGATCTCGTCCTTGAAGCGGCCTTCTTCCACGGCGGCCTTGGCGCGGGCCAGCGATTCGATGGCGAAAGCGTCCTGCGTTTCGCGGGTCAGGCCATAGTCATTGGCGGTAACCTGCGCGAAGCTGCCCATCGAGGCGCCTTCATAGGCGTCTTCCAGCCCGTCGAGGAACATGTGATCATAGGCCATATCATGGCCGATGCGCGCGCCCGAGCGGTGCTTCTTGAGCAAGTAGGGCGCGCCGGTCATGCTTTCCATGCCGCCCGCGATGGCGATGTCGATGCTGCCGGCGGCCAGCGCCTCGGCGGCCATGATGACCGTCTGCATGCCCGAGCCGCAGACCTTGTTGACCGTGGTGGCCTGCACCGACTTGGGCAGGCCGGCCTTGATAACGGCCTGACGGGCAGGGGCCTGGCCAAGGCCGGCGGGCAGAACGCAGCCGATATAGGCGCGCTCGACATCCTCGCCCGCGATTCCGGCGCGCTCGACCGCGGCCTTGACGGCGGTGGCGCCCAGCTCGGTGGCGGCCACATCGGCCAGCGCGCCCTGCATCGCGCCCATCGGCGTGCGGGCATAGGACAGGATCACGATCGGATCGGCGGCGGAAATCTGGGTCATGGTACGGGGACTCCTGCTTGGCAAAGCCACAGGCTTCGCGCTCCTCTGGCCCCGAGATAGTGCTGCGCTGCGTCATTGGCAATGCGGCAGTTTCGCGCGGGGCAAAACGCCCACCTGCGGCGGGTGTCTAGGGGTAAATATCGGTTATTGCGAAGCGTTAGCAGCATGAGGTGGTAAGTTGCTTTTCGCTCCTGCACAGTTTGCGCCTTTAGGCTACTTGCGCCCGCCACAAAGGGGGACTAGGGGCCGTTCAAGATCAACTTACTATGCGAGTCAGCTCTTGGTCGACCTGTCGCAATATCTGCCGATTCTGATTTTCCTGGGCGTTGCCCTGGGACTCTCAACGGCCTTCGTCGTTTTGCCCATCGTGGTGTCGCGTCTCACCGGCTCTCACAAGCCGGATGCCGAGAAACTCTCGGAATACGAGTGCGGCTTTCCCGCCTTTGAAGAACCGCGCAGCCAGTTTGACGTGCGGTTTTATCTGGTGGCGATCCTGTTCATCA
>DDES01000219.1:3051-3377 GCA_002336765.1 Novosphingobium sp. UBA1948
ATGCGTGGAAGAAAGGGGCGTTGGACTGGGAATGAGCAACAATCCTTCTCTTGGAAGCGCGCTTGCGCGCGAGCCGCTGATGGCCGCCAATGGCCAGCTGGTGCAGCCCGATCAGGCGTTCTTTAACGACCTGCAGGCGGAAGTGAACGACAAGGGCTTCCTCGTCGTCGGCGCGGAAGAACTGTTCCAGTGGGCCCGTACCGGCTCGCTGTGGTGGATGACATTTGGCCTCGCTTGCTGCGCGGTGGAAATGATCCACGTCAATATGCCGCGTTATGACATGGAACGCTTCGGCGCCGCCCCGCGCGCGTCTCCGCGCCAGTCGG
>DDES01000219.1:3460-4658 GCA_002336765.1 Novosphingobium sp. UBA1948
ATTCGGTGGTGCGCGGCTGCGATCGTATCGTGCCTGTGGATATCTATGTGCCCGGTTGCCCGCCGACCGCGGAGGCGCTGCTCTATGGCATCATGCAGTTGCAGCGGAAAATCCGCCGCGTCGGCACGATCGAGCGCTAAGGGGAGGGACGTATGACTGTTCTGCATTCCGCTCCCAAGTGGTCGAACGAAGGCGTGCTCGAAACGCTGGTGGCGGCGCTGGGCGATCTGGTCGTGGCTTCCAAGGAAGAGCATGGCGAGGTGGTGATCACCGTCAAGCGCGAGGGTCTGGCCACCGCGCTTGAACTGCTGCGCGACAGCCAGGAGTACCAGCAACTGGTCGAAATCGCCGGTGCCGACTATCCCGACCGCGCCGAGCGGTTCGAGGTGGTCTATATGCTGCTCAGCCTGACGAAGAACCATCGCCTGCTGGTCAAGACCTGCACCGACGAGGTGAAGCCTGTGCCCACCGCCACCACGCTGTGGCCGGTCGCCGGTTGGCTCGAACGCGAGGTTTACGACATGTATGGCGTTGTCTTTGAAGGCAACACCGATCTGCGTCGCATTCTCACCGACTATGGTTTCGAAGGCCATCCGTTCCGCAAGGACTTCCCGCTGACGGGCTATCAGGAACTGCGCTATTCCGCCGAGGAGCAGCGTGTGGTCTATGAGCCGGTGCGTCTGGCGCAGGATCTGCGCGTGTTCGATTTCACCAGCCCGTGGGAAGGTTCGGACTATGTCCTGCCGGGCGATGAAAAGGCGGGAGAGGCGAAATGAGCGGTTTGACGCTTGAGCAGTCGCCCACCACCGGCGACGAGATCATCACCAATTACACCATCAACTTTGGCCCCCAGCATCCCGCCGCCCACGGCGTGCTGCGCATGGTGACCGAACTGGATGGCGAGATTGTTACCCGTGTCGACCCGCATGTCGGCCTGCTGCATCGCGGCACCGAAAAGCTGATCGAGCACAAGACCTATCTGCAGGCGCTGCCCTATTTCGACCGTCTCGACTACGCGTCGCCGATGGCGCAGGAGCACAGCTACGTCCTCGCGGTCGAGAAATTGCTCGACATCGAAGTGCCCTTGCGCGCCCAATATCTCCGCGTGCTGTTCGCTGAGCTGACGCGGATCATGAACCACACGCTGAACCTTGGTTCGCACGTGATGGACGTCGGCGCGATGACGCCGAACCTGTGG
>DDES01000080.1:0-3708 GCA_002336765.1 Novosphingobium sp. UBA1948
CAGGCCGCGCGCATCCGCCGCCGCCTTGGCAACCGCGAGCGAGGTGCCGAGGATGGCGTTGGCGCCCAGGCGGCCCTTGTTGGGCGTGCCGTCGAGGTCGATCATCGAGAGGTCGATATCGCGCTGGTCCTCGGCGTCGAGGCCGGTCAGCGCGTCGCGGATCTCGCTGTTGACCGCTTCCACGGCTTTCAGCACGCCCTTGCCCAGNNCTTGTCGCCATCGCGCAGTTCGACCGCCTCATGCGCGCCGGTGCTGGCGCCCGAGGGCACAGCGGCGCGACCAAAGCTGCCGTCTTCAAGCAGAACATCAACCTCGACCGTGGGATTGCCACGGCTGTCAAGAATTTCGCGGGCGTGGATGTCGATAATCGCGGTCATGGCGGGTTCATCTCCTCTGGGCCACACATTCAAATGCAAATGTGGGCGCGCCTTCCATTGCCGCTTCCCTTAGCAGGCGGTACTTGGCAGGCAAGCTGCATTGCAGCATGATGCGCATCAAGGCAGGCAAAACTTTCGTATGCGAAGGTGATTCCATTGCCCCTTGCAGGAATGAAGGAAAGTCTCATGGCCAAGAAACCCGCCAAGCCCGTTGAAGAGACCGTGGTGGAAACCGCGGTGGAAACAGCCGTCGAAGCCGTCAACGAATCTGCTACCGAGGCGACCGAGACCGTGAAGGCCAAGTTCAGCAAGGCGCTGGAAGACGCCAAGGCCGGCGCCACCGCACTGGGCAAGGAGCTTCAGAACAAGGCCGCGCCCTATACCGAGAAGCTGGGCGAGAAGCTGTCGAGCGCCGATCTGGCCGCCGAAGCCAAGGCGCTGGCCGAGCAGGCCAAGGAGCGCGGGCTGGTGCTGGCCGCCGAGGGCAAGACCAAGGCCAGCGACGCGCTGACCGCGCTGGGCAAGCTGGTGGCGGACAATGCCGGGCTGGTGGATGACAAGCTGGGCGCCAAATATGGCGACTATGCCCGCACCGCCGCGCGCAGCCTTCAGGAAACCGGCGCCAAGCTTGATGCCAAGGATCTGGATTCCTTGGGCAAGGAAGCGACCGAATTCGTCAAGAAGAACCCCGTGATCGCAGCCGGTGCGCTGGTGGCGGTGGGCTTTGCGCTCTCGAAACTGTTCGGCGGTTCGTCGGACGACAGCGAGGCCTGAGCCGGAGCGAAGCCTGAACCGGATGGCCCCGTTGGCAGAGCGGGGCCACAGGTTCCCGTTGATACGGCGCCATGAGGGGATAAGTGCCGCATGCCCAAACACCGGACGCCCGATCCAGTGCCGCCTGAACCCGAGGAACAGGTCGAGCGCCTGACGCTGGACGTCGAATTGCAGCGCCTGATCGACTCAGGCCGGCAGGCTTTCGCCAGCGAACTGGCCTTTCAGAAGGCGCGCGTCGCTTTGGCGGGCAAGCTGGCGGGGCGCATCGCGGGGCTTGGCGCCCTGGCGCTGGCGCTGCTGTTCTTTGTGCTGATGGCGCTGGTGGTGGGAGCTTTGATCGCGCTCGGGCCGGTGTTGGGCGCATGGGGCGCGCTGGGCGTGGTGCTGGTGGTGTTGCTGCTGGCCACGGCGGCCTGCGGGCTGGCGATCCGGGCAGGCGTGCGGACGCTCAAGCGCGTGTTCAAGGATGGACCGGACGCATGAGTTTGGCCGAGGAACAACTGGCGCAGTTGCGGGCCGCGCGCGACAAGGCACGGGCCGATCTGCTGGCGCGGGTCGAGGCGGTCAAGCCGCTGGCCAAGCCCAAGGCTTTGGGCGAAAGGCTGCGCGCCGATGTCGAGATCCATTCGCGCGCCGCGCTGCATCAGGCGATGGAAATTGCCGCCGACAACCGCGGGATCGTGGCGGGCACGCTGACCGCGCTGCTGCTGTGGGCCGCGCGCAAGCCGCTGCTGAAAAAGGCACTCGAACTGGCGCCCAGATCGGCGCCGCTGGTGGACAAGGCCAAGGCGAAGCTGGCCACTCTGACCGGCCGCAAGGGTGAGTCCGGTGAGGACACGGACAGCATCGACTAAAGTCGGCAAGATTTCGACATTTTTGACAGGCTTCCCTGCATTTTGACGGGCCTGCCATGCTTGCTGTTCGCAAGGCCGTGGTGCTAAGGGACAATCTCTTCTCCCCCCACGGATTGTAGGAAAAGCTATCCATGTCGCAATTGCTTCACCTCGTTATCGGCGGCCGCGTGAAAGACCCGCAGGGTCTCGAATTCGTTGACCTCAATGCGCTCGATTATGTCGGTGTCTATGGTACCTATGCCGAGGCGGTCGACGCCTGGCGCAGCGCCGCGCAGCGCAGCGTGGATGATGCCGAGGTCAAATATGTGGTGGTGCATCTGCACAAGCTGCTGGAACCCGATCATCAGCATTGATCCAGCCAGACAGGCACAACAAAAAAGGCCCCGTCCAATGCGGGGCCTTTTTCGTTTACATTGCGCAGACAGCGTTCAGACGAACTCGATCTTGTCCACCACATAGAAGCGCTCGCCCGCAGGCACGCTCACCTCGATCTCGTCTTCCACCTTCTTGCCGATCAGCGCGCGGCCCAGCGGCGAGACATAGGAAATCCGCCCCAGCTTGGCATCGGCCTCATAAGGCCCGACGATCTGGTAACGCACCGGCTTGTCATCATCATCGAGCAAGGTGACCGTGGCGCCGAAGATGATCTTGTCGCCCGACAGTGTGGTGGGGTCGATAATCTGGGCGCGGCTGATCTTGTCTTCCAGATCGGCGATCGTGGCCTCGACCTGCCCCTGACGTTCCTTGGCGGCGTGATATTCGGCATTTTCCGAAAGATCGCCATGCGCGCGCGCTTCCTCGATCGCATCCACGATCTTGGGGCGTTCTTCCCGCAGCGCCTTCAGCTCGGTGGTCAGCTTTTCATAGCCAATCGCCAGCATCGGCAGCTTTTCAACACTCGCCATCCCAGTCATTTCCTTCGTTCCCCTCCCCACCCGCAGAGACTAGTTCCCTCCCCCCGCGCGATCCGTCTTGCGAGGGTATGGGGCCGTCCGCTGCTGTGGGTAAGGACGTTGTCGGTCAGCTATAATAGGCCTGCAACGGGCACACTTCAAGATCGCTGCTGCGCATGGCACCAATTGCCTCCACAGCCGCGACCGAAGCGGCCGCCGTGGTGAAGTAGGGCACCTTGTTGTGCAGCGCCGCCTGACGGATGCTTTGCGAATCCTTCAGGCTCTGCCACCCTTCCGTGGTGTTGACGATCAGCGCCACATCGCCATCGACAATACGGTCCACGATATGCGGGCGCCCTTCGGCCACCTTGTTGACCCGCTCCACCGCCACGCCGCTTTCGGCGAGGAAGCGCGCCGTGCCGCCCGTGGCGATCAGCTTGAAGCCGAAATCCACCAGCTTGCGCGCTGCGGGCAGGACCACAGCCTTGTCGGTATCCTTGACCGAGATGAACACCACCCCGCCCTGCGGCAGGATCGTGCCCGCGCCGAGCTGGCTCTTGGCAAAGGCGGTGGCGAAATCCTTGTCGAGACCCATCACCTCGCCGGTCGACTTCATTTCGGGCGAAAGCACCGGATCGACGCCGGGGAAGCGGGCAAAGGGGAACACCGCCTCCTTCACCGCCATATAGTCCAGCTTGCGGCGGAACGGTGGGAAGGTGTTGAGCTTTTCGCCCGCCATCACCCGCGCGGCGATCTTGGCCACCGGCTGGCCGATGGCCTTGGCCACGAAGGGCACGGTGCGCGAGGCGC
>DDES01000080.1:3773-3901 GCA_002336765.1 Novosphingobium sp. UBA1948
AGGCGCTGTCGCCCGAGTGGATGCCAGCCTCTTCAATATGCTGCATCACGCCCGCGACCACCACCTGATCACCATCGCACAGCGCATCGACATCGCATTCGATGGCATCGCGCAGATACTGGTCGATC
>DDES01000247.1 GCA_002336765.1 Novosphingobium sp. UBA1948
TTGCCCGGCCAGTCATAGGCCGAAAGCAGCGCCAGCGCGCCATCGGTGATGCCCAGCGGGCGCAGGCCCGGCTGGTCGCCGATCAGCGTCAGGAAATGGCGGGCGAGCGCGGGAATATCGCCGCTGCGCGCGCGCAAGGGGGGCAGCGTGACCGAGGTGGCCGACAGCGACTGGTAGAGGCCGTCGACAAATTCGTTATGCTCGACCAGTTCCCTGAGCGGGAAATTGGCGCAGGCAATGATGCGCACATCCACGCGGAAGGCATGGCGCGCGCCGATCGGGCGGCAGGATCCGGTGGCGAGATATTCGGCCAGCCGTTCCTGCACGGCGAGCGGCAGGCGGTCGATCTCGTCGATCACCAGCGTGGCGCCGTCGCAATACTGGATGGCGCCCATCTGGCGGTCAAACGCGCCGGGAAAGGCGCCTTTTTCATGGCCAAACAGGGCGGATTCGATCGAATTGCCGGGGGTCGATCCGGCATTCACGATGCGGATCGGCATTTTCGAGCGTTGCGAGGCGGCGTGGATCGCACGCACCAGCATTTCCTTGCCCGTGCCTGCCTCGCCCTCGATCAGGATATGGCCCTGACCGCGCGCGGCCTTGGCGGCAATCGCCAGCGCCGTGCGGAAGGCTGGCGCGGCGCCGATCATCGCCTCGAAATCGGGCGAGGAGGGCATTTTCTCGGTGAGCGGTTGCAACTCGTCACGGGGCGCCTCGACGCGCGTGGCGCTGCGCAGCGCGTTCATCAGGCGGTCGGGCGCGACGGGTTTGATGAGATAATCGGTGGCACCCGCGCGCATCGCTTCCACCGCCAGCAGCGGCGAGGAGGAGGTCGTGAGCATCAGGATCGGCATGGCGGGGCGGCGCGCGCGCAGCTCTGCAATCAGCGTGCAGGCATCGTCGCCGGGCACCCATTGGTCAAGGATGACCGCGCCCAGTTGCATGCCCTGTCGCGTTCCCAGCGTGGCGATGGCCGCTTCGGCATCGCTCACCACAAGGGTACGCCAACCCTCGCGGGCGGCCAATGCCGTGATGAGGCGGCTTTGTGCCGGCTCGTCATCAATCAGCATCAAAAGTCGCTGTTCGGTTTCCGACATGCTTCCCCGATCCATTCCATTTCAGGACAGGTGTGTAGCCAAATTGGGTAAAGTTCTGCTTAAACACGGCGGATCGATGGCCGTGTGGCTCTACGGGGTGGGGCTATGCGACTTTCGGAGGGGTTTTTTCTTGTGCGGCGCGCGCGGCGACGTTACGAAGATTGCAGAAAAATAATCGGGAAGGGGTTAATCTTATGGCACAGGTTCAAACCGACGATACGCCGCGCACCAATCCCGCGCGCGACACGTATGAAGGCTTTATCCGCCTGATCAAGGTGGCCACACCGGCTATCCTGTTGTTGGTGGCGCTGATTATCTATTTGCTGACACACTAAGGACATTCGATGGCCGACAGTCTGAAGATCGCCGTCCTGCGCGAAAGGGCGGATGGAGAAACGCGCGTAGCGCTGACGCCGGAGACGGCGAAGAAATTTACCGCGCTGGGCGCCAGTGTTGCGGTCGAGAGCGGCGCGGGGCTGTCTGCCTCTATTGCTGACGCGGATTATGCCGCCGCTGGCGCGCACATCGGTGATGCAGCCAGCGTGGTGGCGGGAGCTGATATCGTGCTGGGCGTGCAGGGGCCGGATGCGGCTTTGCTATCGGGCGCGAAGCCGGGCGCATGGATTGCCGCAGGGCTCGATCCCTTCGGCCAACGCGCCCGCGCGGATGCTTATGCCGCGGCGGGGCTGGAAGCGCTGGCCATGGAATTCATGCCGCGCATTACCCGTGCGCAGTCGATGGACATCCTCTCGTCGCAGTCGAACCTTGCGGGTTACAAAGCGGTGATTGATGCCGCCGGCACCTATGGCCGCGCTTTCCCGATGATGATGACGGCGGCGGGCACGATCTCGGCGGCCAAGGCTTTCATCATGGGCGTGGGCGTGGCGGGGCTTCAGGCTATTGCCACGGCGCGGCGCCTGGGCGCGCAAGTGTCGGCCACCGACGTGCGCAGCGCCACCAAGGAGCAGATCCTGTCGCTGGGCGCCAAGCCGATCTTCGTGGAAAGCGTGGCGGGCATCGAGGGCGAGGGTGCGGGCGGCTATGCCACCGAAATGTCGCCCGAATATCAGGCCGCGCAGGCCGAGCTGGTGAGCAGCCATATCGCCAAACAGGATATCGTCATCACCACCGCGCTGATCCCCGGTCGCGCGGCGCCGCGTCTCATCACCGACGCGCAGATCGCGACGATGAAGGCGGGCAGCGTGATCTTCGACCTTGCCGTGGCGCAGGGCGGCAATGTGGAAGGCAGCGTGCCGGACCAGATTGTCGAGCGGCATGGTGTCAAGATCATGGGCTATTCGAACACGCCCGCGCATCTGGCGGCGGACGCATCGGCACTGTTTGCCCGCAACCTTTACAACTTCCTCTCGGCCTTTTGGGACAAGGAGCAGGGCAAGCCTGTTCTCGACGAGGAAATCGGCAATGCCATTCGCCTGACGCAGGGTGGCAAGGTCGTTAACCCCCGCCTGCTGGGCTGAGGGAGGGACACATGGACTTTATTTCTATTCTCTCGATCTTCGTGATGGCCTGTTTTGTCGGCTATTACGTGGTGTGGTCGGTCACGCCCGCGCTGCACACGCCGCTGATGGCGGTGACCAATGCGATTTCCTCGGTGATCGTGGTGGGCGCGCTGATCGCGGCGGCGGCTTCGGGCATCGGTAGCGGCGGCACGGTTTCCAAATGGCTGGGGCTTGGCGCGGTGGTGCTGGCTTCGGTCAACATCTTTGGCGGCTTTGCCGTCACGGCGCGTATGCTGGCGATGTACAAGAAGAAGGAGAAGAAGTGATGGTTCTCCAGCTTCTTAGCGCGGGTTCTGGGGCGGCGCAGATTTATTCAACGCGAATTTCATCGGCTGAAAATGTTGGAATCGCGCCTTTTCTCTACCTCGTTTCGGGTGTGCTTTTCATCCTTGCCCTGCGCGGGCTTTCCAGCCCCGCGACCAGCCGTGCGGGCAACCGATATGGAATGATTGGCATGGCGATTGCCGTGTTGACGACGATCGTGACGCATTTCCCGATGATCCAAACGGGTTGTCTGCCTCCCAATGCACACGATGGTCATTTCGTGTTTTGCGAGGACGTGATTACAGCAGATTGGGCGTCAATGCTGGAAATCGCCGGAGCTCTGGCCTTAGGCGGCGGCATTGGCTGGTTCACGGCGCGCAAAATCGCCATGACCGATATGCCGCAGCTTGTGGCCGCCTTCCACTCGCTGGTCGGCCTCGCCGCCGTGCTGGTCGGCTGGGCGGCCTACCTCAATCCGGCGGCTTTCGGCATTGCACAGACAGTTTTCCAAGATGGAGGTTTGGTTGTGACGGTTCCGCAGGAGCTTGTTGCCCTTGCGCCTCACCCCGTTATCGAAAAGCAATCCTGCATCGAAATGGGCCTCGGCATCGCCATCGGCGCGATCACCTTCTCCGGCTCGGTCATCGCCTTCCTCAAACTGGCGGGCAAGATGTCGGGCGCGCCGATCATGCTGCCCTTCCGCCACGCGATCAACCTCGGCACGATCATCGCCATCCTTGGCCTCGTGGCTTACTTCACCCAAGACCAGAGCCTGTGGGTCATCGGCCTCATCACGCTGCTCTCCTTCATCATCGGCTTCCTGCTGATCATCCCGATCGGCGGTGCGGATATGCCCGTCGTGGTCTCGATGCTGAACTCCTATTCCGGCTGGGCCGCCGCCGCGATGGGCTTCACCTTGCACAACAGCGCCATGATCATCACCGGCGCGCTGGTCGGCTCCTCGGGCGCGATCCTGTCCTACATCATGTGCAAGG